>CAIZQW010000044.1 GCA_903935195.1 uncultured bacterium | reverse complement strand
TCTGGGAGATCTCTTTGCGCTTCGCACGCATCTCCTGGCGAATCTCTGCTTTTGTTCTCATGGCCGCAATTATTCTCCAGACAGGTGAAGAGGTCCTTCTGGACTAGAAGAGTCCCTTGACCTTTCCAGTCAGGGTATCAATGTCAATATTTCGGAAGGCGGCATTCGAGGCAGTTCCAGGCATGAGCTTGATATCGCCGGCAACAGGTACGACAAAGCCAGCACCTTGATAGAGGAGGATGTCCTTCACGGGCAATGTCCAGCCCTTGGGCCGGCCTTGCAGTTTCGGATCATGCGAGAGACTATACTGGGTCTTCGCCATACACACCGGGAGACGGGCGGTTGCCGGGTCATTTTCATACAGTGCCAGCTTCCGCTTGGCCTCGTCAGAGAAGGTGACCCCGTCGCCTCCATAGACCTCCTTCACAATCATCTCAATGCGCAGGGATATCGGATGGTCCAAAGAGGAGAGGTATTCAAAGTTATGCGTTTCTTCACAGGAGGCGATGACCTGTTCGGCCAGCTCCACAGCGCCTGCCCCACCCTTGAGCCAGTGGCTGGAGACAGCGAAGCGTGCTCCGGCAGCCTCCGCAATCTTCTTCACCAACGCATGTTCAGCGGCTGTATCCGTATTGAAATGGTTGAGGCAGACGACCGGGCGAATGCCACTGCGCTTCACGATGGCAATATGGGCCAGCAGATTATCACAACCCTTTTCCAGCAGATCCAAAGCTTCATGCTTATACACAGGGTCAAGAGGACGTCCTGCTAAGACAGCCGGACCGCCGCCATGAAGCTTTAACGCGCGCACCGTTGCGACGATCACGACCGCATCCGGCTTCAAGCCTGAGGCGCGACACTTGATATTCCAGAATTTTTCAAACCCGATATCCGAAGCAAAGCCGCTTTCTGTCACCAAGTAATCGGAGAGCAACGAACCGAGCTTATCTGCGATCACCGAGTTCTGTCCGATCGCGATGTTGGCAAAGGGACCTGCATGAACCAACATGGGTTGTCCTTCGAGCGTCTGCATCAAGGTAGGATTCACCGCACGGGTCAACCATGCAGCCATGGCGCCATCCACCTCAAGATCCTTGGTGGTCACCGGCTTGCCAGCCTTGCTATACGCCACGATGATCTTGCCAAGACGTTCCCGCAGGTCTGCCAGATCACTGGCGATCGACAAGACAGCCATAACCTCGGAGGCCACTGTGATGTAGAAGCCGGAAGGCATGGTGAAGCCATCCATCGGACCGCCTCGTCCGATCTCAATGTTACGCAGGGCTTGTGCACAGAAATCAATCGCCCAGCGCATCTGAATACGTTCCGGATCAATGTCCAGGCGTTTGAGGTTACTTTGCGCCAACCGGGCGTCATCATAATTGCGTTCATGCTGCATCCGTGCAGTCAGTGCAACCATCGCAAGGTTATTAGCATTCGTAATCGCATCAATATCGCCTGTCAATCCCAAAGAAAGGGGTGCAAGCGGAACCACCTGAGCAAGGCCACCCCCGGCAGCTGAGCCCTTGATGTTAAAGGTCGGACCGCCACTCGGCTGACGTATTGCGCCGATGACGCGCTTACCCAGCTTGCCCAAGCCCTCGACAAGTCCGAGTGTCGTGGTGGTTTTACCCTCTCCCAATGGGGTCGGGGTGATCGCGGTGATATCGATATATTTCGCCCGGTGCGTGGACTTTCCGAGGCGAGCCATCAGAGCTGCCGCGTCAATTTTTGCAATCACTCTTCCGTACGGAATCAGCTCATCCTCGGTTAAGCCTAGTTCTTTGCCAATATCGCTAATCATCCTGAGGTGCGGTTCAGCCGCCTCAGCAATTTGCCAGTCTGCAAGTTTTGTAGGATCCAGCTTAATCATTTCTGTTTCTCCTATTTTTAAGAACGATAATTCGGGGCTTCCTTAATAATCTTAACATCATGTGGGTGAGCTTCGCGCACCCCTGCGCTGCTGACGCGATAGAGTGCGGCGTCCCGTTTTAATTCGGTAATAGATTTTGAACCACAATATCCCAGTGTTGAACGAAGCCCACCGCAGAATTGAGTCATAATCTTTTTCACGGAGCCCGAGAGCGGAACAATTCCTTCAATGCCCTGAGGAACCAGTTCATCGTCCTTGACATTATCTTGGCCATACCGTTGACGGCTCCCTTTGCCCTCCTTCATAGCAGCCAGACTGCCCATGCCGCGATAGATGACATAGTGGCGACCTTCATGGATAATCTTCTCGCCAGGACTCTCCTCCGTACCCGCCAGAATAGACCCCAGCATTACGGTGTCCGCACCTGCCACAAGAGCCTTGGGCACATCGCCCGAGAGACGGATACCACCATCAGCGATGACAGGGATAGATCCTTCCAGTGCCTCTGCAGCTTTATAAACCGAAGTGATTTGCGGAATACCCACACCACAGACCACACGCGTTGTACAGATCGAGCCAGGCCCAATCCCCACCTTGACCGCATGCGCTCCTGCATCACGCAAAGCAACCGCACCCTCGGCTGTTGCCACATTACCACCGATCACATCAATATCTGGATAGTGCTTGGTGATCCACGTCACCATGTCTAAAATGCCTTTAGAGTGGCCATGCGCGCTATCCACCACAATGACATCCACCTCTTCTTCCGCCAGACGCTCGGTTCGTTGGTGATCCCCTGCGCTGACCGCTGCCGCCACGCGCAGACGATAGTGACTATCCCGGGAATAGAGTGGCTGGGCATTCTCGACCAGTTCCTGAACATCTGCGAAGGCATACAGTCCAACGAGCTGGCCTTTTTTGTCGATCAAGGGCAACTTGCCAATCTTATTCTCCATCATCATGGCGTAAGCCTGTTCCAACGTCGTTGTCGGATCGGCCGTGATCACTTTCTTCGTCATCACCTCTGAAATATGCTGAACGGTCTTCTTAGCAAACTTTAAATCCGTCGAGGTAATAATTCCGACAAGGGCACCGTTGTCATCGAGAATGGGGAACCCACTAAAGCTGATGTTGTTCTCGTCCCGATAGTGATTGATGTATTCAATGGTATCGGAAGCCTTGAAGGCGACGGGCTTCAAGATCAAGCCGTTCAGGTAATGCTTCACACGTTTAACATGCTGTGCCTGCTCTTCAGCCGGTAAATTTTTGTGGATCACCCCAATGCCACCCAACTTAGCCATGGCAATCGCCATGCTAGCCTCTGTGACGGTATCCATGGCTGCGCTAACAAAGGGCATATTCAGCGTGATGCGTGAGGTGAGCCGCGTGGAAAGGCTTGTCTCCTCAGGCAAAAAATCAGCATATCGCGTGACAAGGGTCACGTCGTCAAAGGTAAGCCCCTCAAAGGGATACTGTTTCATGAGAGATGCGACTTGCGAATTAATGTGCATATATCCTCCGATTGATGCGGTTACCCATAATTTTATAACGAAATTCGGGTGATTTAGCAATGAAGAAAGTAAAAGGAAATATAAAAAAACGCGGGCCAAACTTGCCCGCGTCTTTGTTCCTTACTCAGCGGCGTTATCGTCGTTTTGCCGCCCCTGTATCTGCGCTGGCTTGGGTTCGTCATCTTCCAGCGGGAATGTCGATTTGGCCTGAAGCTGATTTTGATTCCACTTCATCCAATCGGACAAGAGCCCATTTCCACGACGACGCGCAATGGACAAGCGAATCTGAGAACGCATCATCTCTGCTGCAAGCATGTCACCCGGCTTCCGATCATGCACATAAATCAAGAGGGATTGTTCTGGAGAAGCAGGAATAGGCTCTGAAAGTTCGCCCTTCTTGAGGTCACGTGCCCCATAAGCGACAGAATAGGCATTTTCAAAGGCCGATTGATTCTGAAGTTCATTCACTGCAAACGTCAGATTCGTAGTCACGGGAAGCTCCATATCCTGGGCGGCGCTTTTGAAAGTCTTGCCGCTGTCGAGCGACTTGCGAAGGGCTACACGTACCGCTTTGGTGGCCTTCTCATACTCGTCTGCACGAGCCTTTTCCTGTGCGCGAACCTTGACATCTGATTGGACATTTTCAAAGGCTGGCACATGTGCGGGCGAGCGCTTTCTGAGCTCAAGCACATACACTTCATTCTGTCCTTTTACGACGCCGAAGCGCGTATCCAAGCTTTCCATATCCAACTCAAAGGCTGTATTTGAAAAATCGGTCGAGGCATCCGTCCAATAGAGCGTCTCCGTCATCCCGAACAAAGGCGTAAATTTGATCTCGAGCTTTTGCTGGGCAGCAAAAATCATCAACGCATTTGTCCCTAATTGCGGGAGCCGATCCATAAAGTTGAAAACGACATTCGTTTCAGCGCAATAGCGCGCCTCTTCCCTCTTAAGCTCGTCAACAATCTTTCCGCGAACTTCTGCAAACGGAAGGGTTTCACTCACATCGTTTGTCGTTGTGCGACGATACTTGTCTAAGTTTGCATCATAATGATTTTGAAGGTCCTCTTCTGAGACGGTCACCGAGGCCAAATAATTGCTGATAGGAAGCGCGATATAACGAACCGAGACACGATCTGGCAGAGCGAAGGAAGCCTTGTTCTCTTCGTAATACTTTTTGTAAACTTCGTCGGACAGGCGCATTTCGGCTTTACTGAAGCGATTGCTCACGGTCGCGACTTGAACCGTAAATTTATCCGTCATTGCGGCAATCTCGTCTTCAAGCTCCATGGGGGATATCCACGAAGCTGTTTCGACCAGAGCAGCCACCTTCGACATGGTGAGCTGATGTCCCACAAGCTTTTCAAACGCGGCAGGCACCATGTCTTGGCTAAACAGGGCTTGACGATATTGAGCCATATCAAAACCATTTGGGCCTTGAAAGGCAGGCATTTCTTTTAGAGCATCCCGAATCTCCTCAGGTGTCGAAATAAAACCATTCTTCTGGGCCGTATGAACAGCTGCGATCTGCTCCCAGACACGACGTTCAACTTTACTTGCGGAGGTCTCTTTGTCGCGATTTCTGCCAAAGCCACGTATGGCTGTGACCACGGTCTCACGGGTATCTATCTTAACGGGTTTTCCCTCAACGGTCCCGGCCACTTGAGCTCCTTGAGGTGTTCGGAAACACGAATCAACCGAGACAAAGGCGACAGATATTAAAATTGCAAAAAATGCCCACAGAATACGCTTGTGAACGAGACGATTGAAGTGATAAATAAACACGGTGATATCCCAACTTGGTTTGATGTTCGCGCAAACGTACTGACTCATATTGACGTCGGTTGCGCATTCCGCCGTCCATACCCTAATACCTTTTTCTGCTCAAATAAACTACTGGGCTTCCTTTTTCTCAACAACAGGCGCCTTCTCCTCTTTTGTTTCCTGTTTCTCCTTAGGCTCTGCCTTTTGCCCGCTCAGCGATCCACCCAACGTCTTGAGGATTTTCTCCTGTTGTTCAAGTACCGCCTGATCAACCAGTTCTCCTGTGGCTAGAGCATCGCGACCAATCGCATACACAAAACGATGGCGCGCTGTGCCACTGGGCCCCATCACCAAAGTCGAAACAATGGTGCGTCCTCCGACAGGGGCGACTTCACGCCAAATTTTAATGATCGCGCGAGGCGACAAATCATACGCAACTGGAAATTCTGTTCCTGTACTCAAAACAACTTTAAAATCTCCCTTTTCACTGATCAAACGGCTTAAGGAACGATTGGTCGCGGTGAGCACGTTCACCGTATTGGCTGCGCGAAGCGTGGGGATCGAGAATTGAAGCCCTTCAATCAACAACGAACCTGTAATCGTCGCAACAGAGAGCTCCTCGCTATCACCCTTACCCCTTAACGCAATCTCTGCTCGCCCCGCAAGGCTCTTACAAATCGCATTAGGAGTTGTGACGCTAAACATCTCCTCTGGCATCCCATCCTTCATAAAGGTCTTAAGTTGGCCCCTGACTAGCGTGACGCCACGGGCATCGGGGTTCTTAGGATCCGCATGAACAATCGCCTCTGTATTCTCCATCAACTGAACACCATCAGCAACTGAGAAATTAACAAAGAGCGTGCTACCTGGCCCCGTACGGAAGGTCGAGCCCAGCGGATACGCTTTATTGACAGCCACAGGCTGGAAACTACCCACGTCAGGATTATTGACTTCGGCGATACCGCGCGGTGATGTGACCCGAGCCAAAATATCAAAGATCTTATCTTTTGGCTTGTTTGTTGACGCGGGCTGAAGGGCCTCTCCAGGTTGCGTCCCAGTTGCTGGAGGTTGTTGCGTTGGCGCAGGCTGAACAGTATCTCCGGGTTGCGCCGTTTCGATAGCTGGTTGTGGCACAGCCGTTGGGTCATCCTGGGCGAGCAACGTCAGTGCCAGTGACAGGGAGACCACACTAAGCACCTTCATATAACTAAACAGTTTCATTCTTCCTCGCGTCTAGCACAAAAACGGTGTGCCACTCAGGGGTAGCGCTGCTCGTCCTGCCGAGCCACCCAGTTTCACTTATTTGGTTTTCGGCTGTTCAGTGGCAGTCGCTGGCGCTGTCACTGGCACCGTGGAGATATCCGTCATCGGAAAGGCCTTGCGCGGCTCATACCTTGCAATCACACCTTGCAGCTGCGTAATCGCCATTTCAGCCATGGGATCACTGTTTTTCTCAGCCTTAAATGTTTCAAGCATCTGCGTGGCCATATCCTTCTTTCCCTGCAGCGTCAAGATTCGGGCTTGGCCCATCCTGGCCTGGGTCACAAGAAAGTGCTTGGGATTTTTTGCAGTAAAGTCTGTATAGGCCGTCATGGCCTCAACCAAACGATCCTCCCCCATTGCTTCCAAGCAGATGGCACGTCCCATCACCGCAACCTCTGCGAAGCCGACGGGAGCACCCTTGCTGATACACGCATTGTATGTCTCAAGTGCCTCATCATACTTACCAGAATCGAAATAGCTCTTTGCCAAGCGTAAACGGGCGGTATTGCCAATTTTCCACTTGCCATAATTCCGAACAAGCGTCTCCAGCTCCTCTGTCGTGCTAGCCTTCAGCAGTTCTTTGTTTGCCGAGGCAATCGTACTGTCATAATACTGCTTCCCCCCAAGAACAGAAATAACGAGAATAAGCACAATACCTGTTTGAATCAAAAACTGGCTGCCACTCTTCTTCCACCAATCATAGAGGGGAATAAACTCCAAGGGTAAATTAACAGGTAGTTGCACCACCTTGTTCGTCGGTACAACTGCTTCTGGGTTCTTATCTTGCGTCATAGCTATCCTTCTTCACGTAATAAAAGGCGTTATTATTGGCTTTTAAGAGTAAAAAAGCAAGCCTATTTTAAAGCCTATTTTAACACAGTATTGTAAAATAGAGGTGTTGCGGGCTTGCGATTAAAAGGCTATTTCTATATAATCCTTAACCTTTTAACGTAACAGCTACTGAAGGAGCCTCCATGAATAAAGCCGCTTGGAATAGTGTTGAAGCCGAAATCGCCGAAACTCAAGCCATCCATTTGCGTGAACTCTTCGCAAAGGACCCTGATCGCGCCTCGCGTTTTACCATTGAAGCGGCTGGCTGGACTCTGGATTACTCCAAAAACCGGATCACCCCCGCGCTGATGAAAAAATTGCTGGCACTGGCTGAAGCCAGCGACCTAAAGCGCTGGATTGATGCGATGTTCTCTGGAGAGGCTATCAATGAGACGGAAAACCGGGCGGTCTTGCATACGGCCCTCCGAAACCAATCAGACTCCCCTATCCTGGTCAAGGGGAAGGATGTCATGCCGGATGTCCGTGCGGTACTCGACAAGATGGCTCAATTCTCAGAGCTCGTCCGCAAGGGTAAATGGCTCGGCCATACCGGCAAGCGCATCAAATATGTCGTGAATATCGGGATTGGTGGCTCGGACCTCGGCCCTGCCATGGCCTATCAGTCGATGAAACCCTATTCCAAGCGCTCGATCGCCTGTCATTTTGTCTCCAACGTCGATGCCTCCCATCTCGCCGAGACACTCCGTGAGGTGAAGGCAGAGCAAACCCTCTTTATTGTGGCCTCTAAAACCTTCACAACCCAAGAGACCATGACAAACGCCGAGAGCGCCCGTGCCTGGCTCATCGAGAAGCTCGGGGATTCTAAGGCGGTTGCCAAGCACTTCGTCGCAGTCTCTACTAATGCCGAGAAAGTCGCTGCCTTCGGGATCGACACGACCAATATGTTCGGCTTCTGGGACTGGGTCGGCGGACGCTACTCCTTGCCCTCCGCTGTGGGCCTCCCCCTCATGATCGCCATCGGTCCTGCCAACTACAAGAAGATGCTCAAAGGGTATTACAAGATGGATCGCCACTTTGCGACTGCCCCCTTCAGCCGCAATCTCCCCGTCGTTATGGCGCTGCTCGGCATCCTGTATGCCAACGGTTATGGCGCAGAGAGCTACGCGGTGCTCCCGTACGATCAATATCTCGCACGGCTGGCCGCTTACCTCCAACAGCTGGACATGGAGAGTAACGGCAAGTCCATAGACCGCCATGGCAACCGTGTCCCCTACAGTACCGGACCCATCGTCTGGGGCGAACCTGGCACCAACGGCCAGCATGCCTTCTATCAACTCATCCACCAAGGCACACGCATGATCCCCTGTGACTTCATCGGCTTCTGTACCTCCCACAATGCGATCAGCGATCATCACGACAAATTGATGGCCAACTTCTTTGCCCAGACCGAAGCACTTGCCTTCGGAAAGACCGCAGAACAGTGTCGAGCCGAGAGCGTTCCGGAAAAGCTGGTCCCACACAAGACCTTTGAGGGAAATCATCCCACCAACACCCTGCTCGCGGACGCGCTGACCCCCGACACCTTCGGTGCCCTCGTTGCGCTCTATGAGCACAAGGTCTTCACACAGGGGATCATCTGGAACATTTTCTCCTTCGACCAGTGGGGCGTCGAACTCGGCAAGGTCCTGGCTTCAAAAGTTCTTACCGAACTCAGTGCCAAGGAGCAACCCGCCCTCAAGCACGACGCCTCCACCAACGCCCTTATCCGGCGCTATCGCGCCGCGAAGCAGTAAAAGAGGTTTAACGCACAAAGCCACGAAGCCACAAGGAAATTCAAGAAATAAGAATATTTCTCTTCTTCGTGGCCTTGTGCTCCGGTAGCCGCCGGATGCGATACAGTTATCCCTCTGTTTGTTCCCTGACTTCCGGGCGCACACTTACTTTTTCTTGCGCTCAAACTTTCTGAAGGGTGCGGGACTCTTCTTCTGTTCTGGGCGTGAGGACTTCTGGTTATTGTCCCGCGGCGGACGTGCCTTCGCTTCACGCGAGGGACGTTCGGTTGACGTGCGAGGCTGACGTTCCTCGCGACTGTTTTCTTTTCGTGGAGAACGCTCCTCTCGACCCCTGCCCTTCCGTGCGGGACGCTCTTCGCGCTTCTCTTCATCGCCTGCCGCTGGCTTGGGACCATCCACCAGCATAAAGTCTGCACGGCGCTGGTTAAAGTCCACCTTCGCCACTTGCACCTTCAGCACGGTACCAATCCGATAGGTCACCCCACCGGCATTCAATGTTTCGGCAGAGGGATTAAAGCGAACATATTGCTGGGAGAGGTTAGAGATGTGAATCAACCCGCCCATCGCGAGCTCAGGAATATCAATAAAGACACCATAATTCGTACACTTGGCAACAACAGCCCGGTATTCGATCGGTTTCTTCTCATCCAATTGCTGCTGCAAATAACGGAACTTCTTGATCTCGATCAGTTGACGCGAGGCGTCATCCGCAATCTGCTCGCGTTCTGTCGCGAGTTGCGCTGTCGCCATCAGATACCCCTGCGGCATCTTCCCACCCTTGCCATCCAGATAGTCGGCAAGCTGGCGATGAAGAACCAAATCTGGGTAACGACGGATTGGCGAGGTAAAGTGAGCGTAGTACTCCTTGGCCAGACCGAAGTGACCGATCTTCTCTGCAGAGTAGACTGCGCGCTTCATGCTGCGCAACACCATCGTATGGGCATGGTAACGCAAGGGATGATTTTGCGTATCCTTCAAGAATTTGGCGAGCACACTCGGGATGGCGAGATTGCCGGTATGAAAACCCAACAACGCAAGGCCCGTCTTGAGATCTGCAATCTTTTCCTCATCTGGCGGTTCATGCAGACGCGAGAGAATCTTAATGCCCAACGTCCAGAGCTGTGTGGCAACCGCTTCATTGGCAGCCACCATGCACTCTTCAATCAACTGATGGGATTCATCATAGGGGCGTGTGAGCAAGCCGGTCATCCGCGCATCACGATCGAGAACGACCTCAACCTCCGGCACCTCGAGATCTAAGGCAGCCATGGAGAAACGGCGCGCACGCAACTGCGCAGCCAGGCCCCAGGTTTCCTTAAGCAAGGTCCGTGCCTTCTCAGGAACAACCTCAAGGCCCTCGGGTTTCTGGTCTGCAATAATCGCCATGGCCTGCTCATAGTTCAGACGAAGCTTGGAGCGGATCTGTGACTTGGTGAAGCGGCGGGAGATCATGTGACCATTCTTGTCAAAGGTCATGAACGCGGTGAAGGTCATGCGGTCTTCATCAGGCCGCAGACTGCAGACGCCATTCGAGAGCTGCTCCGGCAACATCGGGATCACCTTGTCCACGAGGTAAACACTGGTTCCCCGTGCGCGCGCCTCGACATCCAAGGCTGAGTCCGGACGCACAAAGTGGCTGACATCCGCAATATGCACACCGAGGACACGATTGCCCTTTTCATCCATCTCCAAGGAGATCGCATCATCAAAGTCACGGGCCGTCGCAGGGTCCACGGTCAGAATATAGGATTCACGCAGATCCAGCCGCGTGCCAGGCTTGCTGAGCTTCTGGGAGACCTTCTCCGCCTCTGCGATCACCGCGGCAGGAAAATCCTCAGGCAGCTCAAACTGCTTCATGATGACCTGCGTATCAAGCGAGGGATTATCCGCCGGGCCGATAACATCCACAATTTCGCCTTCAGGTGCTACATGGCGATTCTCCCAGCCGGTGAAACGGACCACCACGCGATCCCCTGGCTTCGCGCCATTCAGGGCGGGCACATAAAAATCTTTACGATATACGGGATTCAAGGGAACCACATACATGAACTTTTCGGTCGTAAAAAGCGTCCCCACAATATCACGGGGCGAGCGTTCAACAATCTTGATGACCTTGCCCTTTAGCTCCGAGTCTCTACGCGTCAGGCGCAACGTCACAAGGTCGCCGTGCAAGGCTGTCCCTAGATTCTCCTCTTCGATCCAGATCGCTTTCCCAGTCTCCTGCTCAATCACATGCCCGGCGCCATTACGGACCATTCGGAGATTTCCCGTCACCAGATCAGCTTCCTTGGCCCGCATATAGGCCGTACCTTTACGCGTCGGCACAATAACCCCGTCCCGCACCAGCTGGAAGAGCAGGTCCTTCATACGCTTGATTTGCTTGCCGCGCAACCCGAGGGTATCAATGATCCCCCGGTTATCCCAGGCGGTCTCTGGGCTCGACTCGAATAAGTATTTTATAGCGATTGCTTCTTTATCATTTGAATTCATAGTTGGTTATTTTAACGCAGTCAGCGCTTATATGGAAGAACGAACTTTTTGGAGTGCCATTTTACTTTGTCACATCGCATCGTACCCAGTTCCCAATCCCACGATTGACTAAGTTTTCAACCTCTGGCATACTGGGTGCTCTTGCTTCTAGTTTAATGCGCAAAAAAAATGGCATCCAATGAGTCTATGATTCATGCATGTTCAGACTTTAAAATGAAAAGGGAGATATTACTATGCGTCAGTTAAAGCTAATCCTTGTGGGCGTTGCAAGCCTGGCGATGTGCCTCCCTGCGAGGGTTGACGGAGTGGAAAAACTAGCTCCCCGTATTGCGAACAGGGTACCACAAAAGGAACTCGTGAAATACGTGCCCAAGCCAATACCCTGTGGACCGGAGGCTCCGACCGCATGGCGAATCCGGCAAGAGGAATCGCTACCGTTTTTTAAAAAACTGGTGATCGACCCCTTTATGGCATCGAAAGAGGCGAGTCAACCATGGGCACCTTTGGTCTTGAAAGAGCTTGAGAACTTATGCGTTGCCTTGGCTGAAATACGACTTCTGGAAAATAACGGCACATGGGCACGTGCAAATGATTTGGCTAAAAAAGGATGTACCTATCCGGCGATCCGCTGGATGCAGGCGATGGAATTAAATAGCGGCAGCAATGAGTCGGGAGCACTGCAAGTACTCCAAGAGTTGGATGGTCGTCTCGCCAATATGCCAAATCCATGGTTTGCAAAAGTTCTCGTGGGTATTGGGTACCTCACCATTGACCCATCGCCCAAAACCGAATCGTTATTTGCGGAGCGCATCACCGAATGGGTTCAAAAAGGAGGTCTCACAAGAAAAGACTCTCGCGAGGTAAGCCGGGTACTGAGTGCGCTTGATTGCCAAGTGAATCCCACTGTCTTGGCAGCCTTTGAAAAGGCGCCCTCGATCGATCCCTGGCTGACGCTCATGCTACGTGGCAGAATCGCCACAGACGAGGCGTTTGACATACTTGGCAGCGGCTCCCCAGAAACAATGACTGCCGAGAAAAGGAAGGTTTTTAGTCAACACGTTGAGGTGGCGCGGCTTGCTTTTGAGGAGGCCTGGCGCTTACATCCCGAGTTCCCCCATTCGGCCACCTTGATGATTGGCATCGCCTTCTGTTCACGCAAGGAAGAGATGCGTATGTGGTTTGATCGGGCTATTGCTGCTGAAATCGATGGGCCGATGCCCTACGTATACTACATTAAATACTCACGTCCGCGTATGGGAGGCACTGTCGAGGAGATCACCGCCTTTGCGGAATCCTGCTATCAAACCCAACGTCATGACACCTCAATCCCACTCTTCTATGCTACCATCATGTTTCAAATCGCCGAGGATCTGAAATGCGACCTCCACGAGGTGTTTAAGCGGCCGGGCGTTCGTGAGAAGTGCGTAGAAGTTTTAGCGGCACAGGCTAAAAACACGAAAAATGTAAAAGCTGTGCAAAATTTGGCTGCCGGACTTTTACCCGTCGTTGAATATACCGGGGGGGATTTGAAAAAGGCCCTCGAGTACAACCAGCCTCGCAAGATGACACTTTCCAAGAGCACAAGAGGTTTTTTACCGGATGACTTTAATCATATCTGCGCCGTCCTGAATGGATTACAGGGGCAGAACGCAAAGTCACTGATCGAGGCGGAGGAACTTTATAGGGTAGGCCGTTACGAAGAGGCGTTGGCTGCTTTGACCGCGATACGGGATGCGGGGAAGTTAGGCTTTGAGGAGGAACAATATCTCTTTTATCGAATCAGTTGCCTTGAAATGGAGACCCGTTTTAAACGAGGTGAGTGGATTGCCCCAACGCTTGAAAAGCGCTGTCCAGGATGGTTTAATATAGATATGGGGTGGAGGGGAGCGGAAAAAGGGCTCCGCACCGACAAGGACATGTGCCAGCTTGAATGGATGACCCCCTTGCCTGTCGATGTTGAGTATGAAGGCGTCTTTCGGTTTATCGCACCGACAGGGCAAGCCAGTAGAGCCTGTTTCCAGCTCGACAAGTTCCGAAACAACGATAATCCTTCAATCAATTTTAGTTATGCGAATAACAGATGTCAGGTCGTCATTGGAGACCGATATGCCCAGCCTGATGAAGAATCCGTCTCCATCGTATGCGAAAAGCCCGAAGTCCGCTTCCGGATCGTTTCCTGCAAGAACAAGGTCTCGGTGTGGGTGAATGAGAAACAACTGATACAAGAACAGGACATTTCAAAATCCATGCAGTTTGGTCGGAAAAACGGCATGCGCCACCTCACGTTGTACGGTACACGCGTCGTCATCAGCGATCTGCGGATGCGGTCACCTGATATGAACGCCGTCAAGAAGTAATCGTGCAGCGACCTTGCCTCGTTAGTGCCCAGTCTACGAAATACAAATGGAGAAATTATTATGTGTCAGATGAAGCTAATCCTCGTGAGCGTTGCAGGTCTGTTGATGGTCCTTCCTATGCGAGCAGACAGTGCTGAAAAAGGGGTTACACGCTTGGAGAACAAGAGGGCACAAAATAAACTCGTGCAGTACGTGCCCAAGCCCATCCCCTGCGGGCCGGAGGCACCTATCACGTGGCGTTACCGACAGGAGAAAGTGTTACCGTTCTACAGAAAACTGATAATCGACCCTTTCAAGACATCGGGAGAGACGAATCAACCGTGGGCTTCTGAGGTCTTGAGTCTTCTTGAAACAGAGTATTTGAATAATTCTGATGCGCATTTTACAGGGGGAAGCAAGACATGGAAAAAAGCGGGGATGTTGGCTCAAAAAGGATGTACCTATCCCTTAATCTTGTGGATGCAGGCCATGGATTTTCAACAAAAGGGTAATAGGACGCAAGCCATGAGCGCGCTTAAGAAGTTGGATGATAGTTTGCCAAGCACACCCGATCGCTGGTTCCTTAGATTTCTAGTGGGCGTGGGGTACCGAACCATTTCACCATCATCTGCAAACGAGAAGTTATTTGCGCAACGTTTTGCGGAATGGGTCGCGAACGGAGGGGTTACAAAAGATGAGTCGCGTCCAGTCTACGGGATGTTATGCGATCTCGCAAGCAATCAAAACCCCACGATATTGGAGGCCCTTGAGAAAATGCCCTCGATTGATCCCTGGCTAACACTCATGTTGCGTGGCGGGGTTGATTACAAGAATGCATGGAAAATGCGGTGTCTCTGCCACGTAAACTCCGTGACGACTGAGGAACTGAAAGATTTTAAAGAGGGAACAGCGATGGCGCGCAAGGCTTTTGAAGAGGCCTGGCGTTTACATCCTGAACTTCCGAATGCGTCGACTATGATGATCGAAGTTTGCGGTTGCACTGGTGGAGAAGATATGCGTCTTTGGTTTGATCGGGCCGTGGCGGTTGAAATAGATCGTCCACAACCCTATATAAGCTACATCAAATATTCCTGTCCTCGATGGGGAGGATCCGTTGAAAAACTTTTTGACTTTGCAGAATCCTGTTATCAGACCCAACGTCATGACACCCGAGTGCCATTCTTCTATGTCACCACCCTGTTTGAAATTGCCGATGAACTGAAGTGTGACCTCCACGAGATATTTACACGACCGGGCGTACACGAGAAGTGTATTGAAGTTTTAACGGCACAAGCAAAAAACACAAAAACGCCCCAGGAAGTACGGAGCTTGGCTGCAGAACTCTTGCCCGTGGTTGAGTATGCCGGGGGGGACATGAAAAAGGCTATCGAGTACAACCAACTTCTTGGGAAACCACTTTCGAAGGCAGTTTATGATTTAGCGCCGAATGAATACAATCATATTAAAATCATACTGAACGGATTGCGGGGCCAGAATGCAACATCCCTCATCGCGGCTGAGGAGCTTTATCGGGCGAGGCGTTACGAAGAGGCGTTAGTTGCTTTGACCGCAATACGGGGTGGAGGGAAGCTAGGTTTTGAGGAGGAGCAATATCTCTGTTATCGAATAAGTTGCCTTGAAATGGAGACTCTTTTTAAACGCGGTGAGTGGATTGCCCCAACGTACAAGCATCATGCACCGGGATGGTTTAACTTCAACATGAACTGGCGTGTTGCGGGGAATGGGTTCCGGACCGACAAAGAAGGGTGTCAGCTCGAATGGGCGTCCCCCTTGCCGGCAGATGTAGAGTATGAAGGTGTTTTTCGGTTTATTGCAGCGACAGGGCAAACCAGTAGCGTCTGTTTCCAGCTCGACAAATTCAAAAATAACGATAAGCCCTCTGTTAATTTTGATTATGAGAACAACACATGTCAGGTCGCGGTCAGAGGCCTATACGACGAACCAAGCACAGCCTCCGTCTCGGTCGTCTGCGAAAAGCCCGAAGTCCAGTTTCGGATCATCTCCTGCAACAACAAAGTCTCGGTATGGCTGAATGGTAAGCAAGTGATAAAAGAGCAGGACATATCAAAACAAATGAGGAGTTTTCGGAAAAACGGCATGCGCCACTTCACACTCTACGGCACACGTGTTGCCTTTAGTGACCTGCGGATGCGGTCAGCTGACGTGGCGGCTACCCAAAAATCAAAAAAATAGCTTGTCTCCTAGCTTGCCCCTTGTTTTCAATTTTTGATATAGTGGCAACTTTAAAGACCCCAAAGATTTTCTGTAGGGGAGACACCTTATTTTTATAGGATTTTTGTCATGTCTAAACTGATCATTCATGGAAGAAAGAGCATCAGCGGAACCCATCGGACGCCCGGCAATAAAAATGCCGCTTTGCCCATGATCGCCGCCTCGCTCCTCACCTCCGAGCCTGTCACGCTCAAGAACCTGCCCCTCATCGTCGATGTCCGGACCACCCTCAAGCTCCTCTCAGACCTGGGCGCGGAGGTCAAGCTGAATGAATCCAAGCGCGAGGTGACGATCCATGCGCGAAAAATCCGGACCAAGGTTTCAAAAGAGCTCTGCGGCAAAGTCCGTTCCTCGATCCTCTTTGCAGGTCCCCTGCTAGCCCGCTGCGGCGCAGCCACGCTCTATCCCCCGGGTGGCGATGTCATCGGACGACGCCGCATCGACACCCACCTGGAGGGCTTGAAGAGCCTTGGTGCCTCCATTGCCACAGGCAGCTCCTACAGCTTTAAAGCACCGAAGGGGTTGACCGGCGCCTATATCCTCCTGGATGAAGCCAGTGTCACCGCCACCGAAAACCTCATCATGGCCGCCACGTTGGCCAAGGGCACCACCGTGCTCTATAACACGGCCTGCGAACCGCATGTCCAGAACCTCTGCACCATGCTGAACGCCATGGGTGCGAAGATCAGCGGAACCGGCACGAACCGTCTGACCATCGAAGGCGTTGAAAAACTCCATGGCACGGAGCAGCGTATCGGTCCGGACTACATCGACGCAGGAAGTTACATGGTCGCCGCCTTGATCACCGGCGGCGATCTCACCATCGAAGACATCGAGCCTGATGATTTCAGTGTGCTGATCAAACCCTTCACGCGCTTTGGTGTTAAGTATCACTTTGATCCGCTGAAAAAGACCTTACGCCTTCCGCCGCGTCAGAAGCTGAAGACGGAATATGATTTTGGTGATGCGATCCCGAAGATCGAGGATGGCCCTTGGCCTATGCTCCCCTCCGACTTGATGAGCGTATTGATCGTCCTGGCCACTCAGGCGCGCGGGACGACCATGTTCTTTGAAAAGATGTTTGAGAGTCGGATGTACTTTGTGGATCATCTCCTCGGCATGGGCGCGCGTATTGTCCAGTGCGACCCCCACCGCATCGTGGTGACGGGTCCGACACCTTTGCATAGTTCGCGCGTGGCGAGCCCTGATATCCGCGCAGGCATGGCCTTGCTGATTGCAGCACTGGGCGCCAAGGGCGAAACCACCATCCTCAACGCCAACAGCATTGATCGCGGCTACGAAGCTGTCGAACAAGAACTCCGCGCCCTCAACGCCAGCATCGAACGCGTGAATGATTAAGAGCTGGAATGATGGAATATTGGAATGATGGAACAATGGGAAGCCAATCGACAAAGCTCGCGACAAAGTTCGCGACAAAGTTTTAAGAACCTGAACCCTGCCTGTCCGCCGTAGCCGTATCCGCGAAGGAGGCTGACACTTCTCAGACTTACTGACACTTACTGACACTTCCCAACTTACTGACACTTCCCCATGTGGATCCCCTTCGTACTTATCTCTGCCGGCCTCCTTGCGTTCTACGATCTGTTTAAGAAGCAGAGCGTGGACAATAATGCCGTCATGCCGGTGCTCTATTTGGGCACGTTCTTCGGAACGGTTTTCTTTTCGCTCTATTTACTGGCAATCGGGAAACTTGGCTTTGCTTTTTTCGTAGACGCCCACACCTTCTGGCTGATCTTTATAAAATCGTCGATCATTGCCGTCTCCTGGGTTTTCGCCTACTACGCCATACGCGAACTTCCCTTCTCGATTGCAGCCCCGCTCCGCGCGTCGGTCCCCTTCTGGACCCTCCTGGGCGCAATGATCCTCTACGGAGAGATCCCATCCTGGATCCAAGCGCTTGGCATTGGCGCTGTCCTGGCTGGTTACTTTCTCTTTTCGTTGGCAGGCAAGCTCGAGGGCATTCGCTTTGAGCGCAATTGGGGTGTCTTTTTTGCCTTTGTCGGTACCCTGCTGGGCGCCTGCAGTGCGCTGTATGACAAGTTTCTATTGCAACGCCACGACATTGATCCTCTCATTGTGCAATTTTGGTTCCAAGCGGATCTCGTCCTGCTCTTCACCGTGATCATCTTCGTCCAGCGCCTGCTCAAGATGCAGCGTACGCCCTTTCAGTGGCGCTGGTCCATTCCGGCTGTCGGACTCTTCCTCGTGGCTGCGGACTGGTTCTACTTTTCAGCGATGAGCGAACAGGGAACACCGATCTCGATTGTCTCGCTGTTGCGCCGCTCCAATGTCATTGTCTCGTTCGCCTTAGGCGCATTCCTCTTCCACGAACAGAATATCAAGCGCAAAGCCTACGCCCTCGCCGTCCTCATCATCGGCGTCGCCATTCTCTGCTATTTCAAGTAACACTGGGAGCACAGGCGTCCTCGCCTGTACATTCAGTCTCACACTTTACAAAGTGTGAGACTTACATCTCTCAGCCAGAATTAGTTGATTCTGATCATTCCCGCAGAGGCGCTGAGGCGCAGAGGAGGCAGAGTCTTTAAGGTGCCAAATTGGCACCTTAAAGCGGGGCCAACATTTCAAATACCTTCCTTGTGCCTTCACGGAGCAAGGCGTGGCCATGCTATCGAGCGTTTTACGGAGTCCACAGGCGGTGCAAGTGAACATTGCCATTATGCGCGCTTTTGTGCGGTTGCGCGAAACATTATCCCTGCACCGGAATCTAGCGCACAAACTGGCCGAACTCGAATGCCGCGTCGAAGGACACGATGAGAATATACGCAATCTGTTTGATGCGATCCGACAACTGATGGCTCCACCAGCCAGCCCGAAGCGTCAGATCGGGTTTCAGGTTCGGGAGCGGCGCAGCACATACCAAGCCAAGGCAAAACGTAGAAAATCATAAAGCAGATGCCCTAAGCGACTATCCGTATGGCGGCGGCGCCGTGAAGGTAGAGGCATTAGTGGAGGCAAACGTTAAGCATGAGGAGCAAACATGATGGCCATTGATACGACCAGTGGAGTTCTGTGGTTGGCGTCACCGTACATGTGTCTCGCGGTTATCGCATGGCTGACGCGGAGATACCGATCCGGGCGATGGTTGGTGAGCGCAGGTGTAATCGGCGCGGCAATTCCCAGCCTCTGGTCCGCCTGTTATGTGTGTAACGGTGGACCGGAAGGCGGAAGGGCGATTCTGGTGGCGCCATTTTTCCAGTTGCCGTTCGTGGGTTTGTTGGGGCTGGTCTGTGCCATCGCGTACGGAAGGACTCCGGTGAGGCGCTGGTTTACCGAGAGTCCCCAAATGCCAAACGAACCATCGAACCAATCGGTGCAAGGAACGCGGGTTCAACGCCCGCGCTCCTGACCTTACACGTTAAATTACCAACCCTCTAAATCCTCTCAATCCTGTTCATCCTGCCTGCCTTGGCGTAGCGTTAGCGAAGACAGGTCAGAAAAAAACCACAACCTACGCCTGCCGTTCGCAAAGCGTATCGTAGGCTTGCTTGATCTTGGCAAATTTCTCCGCGGTCAGGGCGCGGATATCGGGATCGAGTGCTCCATGACGATCCGGATGATATTTAAGGCTGAGTGTCCGATAGGCCTGCTTGATGGTGTCGAGGGAGGCTTCATACGGGACACCGAGGACATCACACGCGGCGCGAGTGGACTCTTCTGTCGTGGGGATCTGACCGACAAACTGGGTTGCGATAAAGTGGGCTTCGCGGGGGTTCACCTGTGCAAGACGGACAAAGTGTTCGATGACCGCCTGTTCGCGCGCGGCCAAGGGTCCGTCGCACAACGCGACATGCCAGAGCCAGCGGAGGACTTCACAGGCCAGTTCAGGATGAGGACGGATCATCGTCGCCAACCGTTCGACACCGCGATCGAGTCGTCCGGCATCATCAATCAGATAGAGGAGCGAGGGCATATCCAGAATATTGCCCAGCCGCGCATTGAAATCACTCAGGATCGCACGGATCGTATTGTCCTCTTCTTTTGAATAAGGACGATCACAGCACGAGAGTTCATGGAAGGCACTGGCGACCAGCGCCATCAGCCGCATCGCCTCCTTTTTCGGTGGGGGTCCGCTCTTGCGATCCACCATATAATGACCCATGGTCGCCCCGAGGACAGCTCCCCAGGGACCCAAGAAGGAGCCTAGCCCGCCCCCGATCATTTTGCCTTGCCAACTCATTTGAAAAATTCCTGCTCAAACCCGCCGTTCAACTTGGGGTGTAAGATTACCCCATCTTTACAGGGAGGTCAAGTCAGGGTTCTGGCGAATAATTCGTAGATCTTCATGATGGCAAATGATGGTCTATGTTTATGGAATGTATCGGTTTAACCACGGAGAGCACTGAGGCACAGAGGAGAATGGGAAAGGTATATTCGGAATACCGTTTGTAGAATTGAACTATTAATCAATTTTAATAAACCATTAATCGACGGAGTGAAACTCTTTGTTCTTTGAATCTCTGTGTCTCAGTGCCCTCTGTGGTTAAAATCCACAAAATTTTACGAAGAACCTTTTTTTACTTGTCACACGTGATTGTTTTTGATTAAATATGCGTGTTTTCAACCAAAAGCAATCACGAATGAGCATTTCAACACCCAAAGAATTATCCGAAGTACGCCTCCAGAAGATCGCGACGCTTCTGAAGGACAAGGATGTTTTGCGTGTTGAAGAGTTGATCGCACTACTCGCGGTCTCCCCTGCCACGGTGCGGCGCGATCTGGCGGAGCTGGAGAAGCGCGGCGAGGTCCGTCGAATCCATGGCGGTGTGCTCGCGGCAACAGTCAAGGATGACGAGCCCCTCTTTGATGACAAGGCCTCCCTTGCAGCCGAGGAGAAGCAGCGGATCGCTGAAAAGGCCCTCGAACTCATCCGTCCCCGGACCATCGTCTATCTGGATGGCGGTAGCACCGTGCTGGCGCTCGCACGTCTGCTGACTGGACAGAGCAACATCACCGTGGTCACC
>CAIZQW010000043.1 GCA_903935195.1 uncultured bacterium | reverse complement strand
TTTGAGCAAGACATATTTGGGGCCCATCTTTAAAATCTCTTTGGCGCAATCGTGCAGATTCCACTTGCCCGTCAACTGACGCGCCTCGCCGTCATTGACGGTGAGGAGATCTACCTCGGTAATAATCTTCTTCAACGAGGGCAGGGCGATATCAATCCAGAGATTCATGGAGTCCAGGGCCACAAACTTGGGCCGCTTGGCCTGCTTAAGCACATGCAGTTGCAAGTCTGGCTGGATGTTGCCCAGGAGCACATAAGGAGCTGAGCGGTAACTTTCGGGAAGAACAGGTAGGAAGTCTGCAAAGACACCCAGCTCCGTCCTGATCGTCGTACGATCAATCATATTCTCATCATACTTGCCGGCCCAACGGAAATTAAGTCCGGCCTTATGCTGAACCCCTTCAAGATCAATTCCGAATTTGTTCCAGCGTTTTTCAAAGGTCTTCGGAAAGTCGCTGCCCACGACACCGACAGCACCCACCTTGGCGCCTGCAAAAGAGGCGGCGATCGTTGCAAAAGGCAAGGAGCCGCCCAGCAGATTGGTACGACTCACGTCACGTGTTTCAACATCGTCGATTCCGATGGAACCGACCATCCATACATCAATTTTCTTTGTCATGTGTGTTTCTCCTTGAGAGGGCTTGATGTATCAAGCCCCTATAGATTACTGTGGTTTTGAAAGAAGGGCGTCTATGGCTAACAAATAGCCCTTGCTACCAAAGCCCATGATCTGTCCGACACAGACGGGCGCCGTGAGGCTCACATGCCGGAAGGGTTCACGCTTATGCGTATTGGAAAGATGGACCTCCACGGTTGGAACGCCACACGCCGAGATGGCATCCCGCAACCCCACGCTCGTATGCGTATAGGCCGCGGGATTGATAATGATGCCCTCATAGACACCATGGGCAGCGCCAATCGCTGAGATCAGCGCAGCTTCGTCATCGCTCTGGAAGGCCGTGACCTGTACGCCCTTTGCCAGCGCATACTCGCACACTTTTTTGACGATCTGGTCGAGCGTCTCCGAGCCATAGATGGTCGGTTCACGCGTTCCCAGCAACTTAAGATTCGGACCATTCACCAACAGGATTTTCATGTGTTTCTTCTCCTTTTAAAGCGCCATTTGAGCGAGAGGGGCGAAGGAGACGAAGCTCCTCGCGAGGAAGGGTCAAAAATCGCCCTTCCCTCGTGCGGACGGTGAGACGTCCTCGCAGAATATCCCGCCCCACCACCATGCCTTCGACATCTAGTTCCTCTTTCGCACACTGAACGATACTTCCCAGCTCTGGGAGTCCGACACCAGCCTCCGCATATTGCTCGACCTCAAAAGACAAGCAACACTTTAGACAACCGCAGTGACCATTGGCTGTTGCAGGATTCAGCGGAATATCTTGAACTCTGGCCATCCGCGTCGAGAGCTCTTTAAACCGGCGTTGCCAGGTACAACAGCACGCGGCACGTCCGCAATGGCCGAGGCAACCCATAAAAGCGCACTCATCTCGCACACCAATCTGCCACAGATCAACAACCGTCTTATAGTCGCGTTGGAGCTGATTAACAAAACGGCGCAGGTCAACGACGCCCGAGGCGCCATAGCGTATAAAGAGACGTTCACGCATAAACGAGAAGCGCACATGCAGAACCTTGACATGCGCCTTCTCATGCATCACGGAGAGCTGGAACGCATGTTGTGCCTTTGTGGCAAGCGCCTGGTTCTCTTTGACTTGGCTCTCATCCTCGGCAGTCTGTTTGCGCAGAATACGAAAGGCTGGGGGTTCGTTTCGCGCTGGCAGTTCCCTGAACTTCACAATGCGTCCCACATCCTTTCCATAATCCAAGGCGCAGACACACTGCTCCCCTACCTCAAAAAGTTCTTCTCCCTCTGGCATCTGGCACTGGACCACGCCACCTTCGGGACTCTGGATATGGACGATCTTTTGCATATTAAGGTTTATCCCCTACACCATGGGCGATGCGATCAACAGCGTAGGCCAAAACCGTCTCCTCGCTCAAATTGCGATCCAATTGCCGGGCGAGTTCTTCGATAGCATTCACGTTATACAACGTCTGCGCAAGGGTCAGCCGTCCGGCGCGCTCTTTCAGCAACTCAGCCTTCTCCTTGAAGTGAATCTCCTCGCTCCCGCCCGCCTTGACCACGAAGAGGTCGCGGAACCAACGCATCAAGGTCACCAGAAAATCCATGCGCAGCTCGCGATAGCGCGCACTGACCTTAGCGAGAAAGACATCTTCGTCTTCATCAACCTTCTTCTCCTTCTCAAACTCTTCCTTCACCCAGACTTCTGCCTTCTCTTTCATCTCCTCCAAGAGTTTCGACAGTTGCCCTGACATGACGAGACGTTCGAGAGGCGTCCTGAAGTAAGGACTCGAGAGTGTGGAGACCAGCGTGCCTAACCACGGCTCGCTCAACTCGCGAAAGGCATCAAGGTCAATACGCTGACACCGCGAGATAATGGTGGGCATCAACTGCTGGGGCGTATCGGTCAGCAACAAAAAGAGCGTCTGTTCCGGAGGTTCCTCCAAGGTCTTGAGAAACGCATTGGCCGAAGAATCGTTCAGTCGGTCCGCGCCCACGAGAACCCCCACCTTCCAGCCCCCAGAGAAGGAGGTTTGGGCAATCTCTGCGAGCAGCTTCTCTCGCATCTGCTCAGCACTGATAACCCGCGACTTCATCTCTGGGAAGATCCAGTGCACATCGGGTTCAGTATGCTCCTCGACCCGCTTGCAGGCAGCGCACTGTCCACAGGGTTTCTCGGCCGCGGTGCAGAAGAGATTCTGAATGATGAGTTGGGTTATCTTCATGCCATGGTTACGAACAGAGCCGACAATAAGATACCCATGCGCGGGGCGTCCCGAGTCGATCGCGCGTTTAACCATCAGGAAAGTTTCATCAAATGTCATAGCTTGTCAAAGACTTCAAGTTTGGAACCACAAAATCCACAAAAATCACAGAAACATCCATTATCTGGGGTATTAACTGCCAACTGCTACTGCCGACTGCCACTGCATCCGGGTAGTGGGTTTAGCGGCAATTTAAGGGGTAAACGTTCAACTGCCTGTCGGACCGCGGCAGCAACCTCGGCTGGGTCGCGCTCGGTGCTGATGACGACCAGACGTTCCGGCTCCTCTGCTGCGAGCGCAAGAAAGCCGTTACGGACCCGTTCATGGAAAGCAGCGGCCTCGCGCTCAATACGGTCAGGTGTTGTAGCTGTCGACGCTTGACGGACTGCCAAGCGCGCACGGCTCGTCTCTGGGGTAACATCGAGAAGAACCGTCAGATCTGGACGCAGTCCACTGACGGCAAAGGCATTCACCGCCCTCAAGCTCGCCATATCAAAGCCACGGCCATAACCCTGATATGCAAAGGTCGAGTCAGCAAAGCGGTCGCAGAGCACCCACTTGCCCTGTTCAAGGGAGGGACGAATCAAGCGTTCCACATGCTGGGCACGACTGGCCAAAAAGAGCAGAACCTCTGCACTCGGAACTGGCGGTTCCGTGTGGTCATGCTGCAAGATCTTACGAATCTCCTCGCCCAAGGGCGTGCCCCCGGGTTCGCGCGTCAGAACGACCTCGATACCACGCTCCTCTAGAAAAGCCTTCAGCAATTTAATATGCGTTGACTTGCCGCTGCCCTCCGGTCCTTCAAAAGTAATAAATTTTCCTGTCATTTTCATCTTTTACTAATTGCCAATTCTTCTCGATGCAAAGCTGTGTATTCTACCGCAAAAACCGCAAATATTTCGCAAATGTCACGCCCGCCTCACCCGTGAATACACGGACGGCGGAGCGGACATTTGCGAAGGTTTAATCAAAACCTGTATTTACCTCCGCGAGGCTATCCATTCCGCCGTCC
>CAIZQW010000042.1 GCA_903935195.1 uncultured bacterium | reverse complement strand
GGGTGTTTCAATATCGGCGTACGGGCGTCCTCGCCCGTACGTGTGCAGGCGAGGACGCCTGCACGCCAGCATGTCGAACAGTCTTTCCCCAACATTCCACCGTTCCAGTATTCCAACATTCCAGTGAAGTTATAGGCAAGCCCAAAACACCCTCCCTCAAAAACCTGTTAGTCATGCGCGTGTTCCTTCTTGCTTGAAGGTTAAATCACTCGGTGAGCACGAGGAGTCTGCCTTTGCCGGCAGGGATTGGGATCGCCGCGCCAGCTTGGAGCGCTGCCTCCTCCTGGAAGCCCGCAATCGCAGGAGCGCTGAGCGTGGCTTTGGCCGGATCCAAGCCGAGCGCGCGCCAGTCGATTAGGAGTTGAACGGTTTCCTCCTTGGCGGACCAACTGCCGATGGCCACCAGCGCTTTGCCGGGTTTGCGATAGATGGTCACCGGGATATCTTCCCGCCCGGATTTTATTGGGCAGGCGGCATCCCAGAATCCGATCATCGTGGTGCCGGCCATGCCGAACGCGTCCCAGAATTTCCACATCGACCGCGGATCTCCGCTCCACCCCAGACGGGCTGTCTCGCCGAACACCATGCCATGCCATGGATTCGCATGATCCAGCATCTCACTCATCAGCCCGAAGGGAATGCCAGATTGCTGGACAAGCATCTGATCAAGCGGAGCATTGCAGTTGTAGCCTTCGCCTAACCAGAGGCGGTGGTAGTAGGGAAAGTTTTGCATGAAAAGGTAGGCTGTGGACGTATTGCCGGCGTGGACGTTGTTGTGGTTCCACGAGTGCATGTCCACCAGCAACGATTTTCCAGCGGCCTCGAAGATGCGATGGGCGCGCTGGAAGCCCTTACGGCCGAGCGCGGTGTCATCAATGTAGAGGCCGTCGAAATCCGTTTCGCGCAGGGTAAACGCGAGACCTGCGCAGTAGAAATTGTCGAGACGGGAATCCGGCGTGGTAATAACAGCAAGGTCGAGCATCTTGTTGTAGCGGCCTTCAAGCACTTCACGCCAGGCGGGGATGTAACCCGTGTCGCCGAGATGATCAAGCAACCACGGATGAGGGCCTTTACTGTTGGTGACGGGGCGTGCATTTTTGCCGTCCTTGCCGGGACTGGGGCAGATGATCTCGCCATTCAGGCTCCAGAACGCGAAGAGCTCCGGCAGATTACCCGTGATTTCGCGAGTGGTGTAGTAGATCTTCGTCTTGATGTTGTTGGCATGGGCATCAGCCACGCACGTCTTCAGGAGCGGCAACGAGACATCAAAGTACGGATAATTGATCGTCGGGTTTTGTTCTTTGTTGTGGTGGATGTTGATGACGTTTGCGCCCATCGCCTTGACGCGTTTCAAATCCCGGTAATCCTCATCCTCCACGCCCTGTCCCTTGTGGAGGTAGCGCAGCGACCATTGCTCCTCGGTGTTGAGCGGCTTGAACGGCGTGAGAAATAGTTTGAAATTGAAAGCCGTTGGTTGGTCTGCAGCCAGTTCACGCGGACCTGAATAGGCGACGATCTTCGTGCCTGCTTCGTTCTTGTTCAGGCGAACACCGCCCGTACCCCATGATTCCGGGATTATCAGTTCGCGCCAGTGATAGTAGGCATTGACGAGCGGCATCTGCCAGTTCGCACCGTACAGCTGGAGCTTGAAGCCGCCATTGACCGCACCGATCCAGAATCCATCCTGGTTCACCTTCGCGTTCCACTTCCACTCCACAGCCTGAGGAGACGCTCCGCCGGGATGCCCGAGCCCCATGAAGTACGTGTCCGCACCCGACGACACATCCACTTCCAATCGAATGTCCTTGACCTGAACCGGACGCGAGGCCGTGAGGCAACACTTCATATCCGCGAAGCCGTCATATTCCATCAAACCGCTAACCTTCAGTTGCAGGCCTTCGGCTTTCGCATCGACCTGCCATTCCACTACGCCTTTGAGCTCCCGGACGAAGGTCAGTTTTGCTGGCTTGAAGGTGATCACGCCGTCCGCTGTTTCCACGATAAACCTAAAGGGCGCTGAAACGAGTTCGCGCGCAGGCCTCCGGGTGATGGCGCTGTTGCTGGCATTGAAGAACGACCGCATCTGCGCCGGCAAGCCATCTTTGCCCAGCTCAAGTTCCCGGCCGAGGATTTTCAGTGTCCGTCCGTCACGGGCGATCGGGATAAACGGCCGGGTCACCACATTATCATCCAGTCCCAGCGTCGAATCGAGCCAGCGCAGACGTGACAGCCGCCACGAATCACGATCGCCATGGTCATCGAGCACAACGCCTGCCACGTTCAAGACCACGTCAACCTCCTGCGATACGCCATCTGCTGTGACAACAATCTTTCCTTGAATCGGTTTGCGGGCGTTCTTCGGCACCTCCACCCCGAACCAGAGCGGCTGAAGTCTTCCCTTCTCGACAGTGACCGTCTTGGCAAACGTCTTGCCCATCAGATCACTGCCGCCCAGATTGAAGCAACGGGCGCCGGGCAGATTCTCGTAACGGACTGCAAGCGGACCCGTGGCATTCCTGGCGGCAAACACGCCAAGCTGAAACACATAAAACTCGCCCGGCTGGGCAGTCCCGCGGAAGCACCCCGTGTGACTCGGCAAATCAGCCAGCCAGCGTTTCGGCAGGCCTGTATGCCTGCGGATGGAATGTGAACGGTCCTCGGCAAAGAGCGTCCAGTCCGTTTTCAGCGAGGCTACGAATTGCGCCGTCTGCTCCGACGTCGCCAGATCATCCATGTCGCTCGTGGCGCGCGGATCATACAATACCTTGCTCGACGCATCCAAGGGCACATTCACCTCTTGAGGCTTATATTGGTCGCGGTCGCAGATGATTTTATTCTCCTTCAGCTCGAGTTCGGCGACCTGCAGGCTGGTCCGTTTATAGTCAATGCCCTTCTGATCCAAGGCCAGGGTATCAACGCCGATCCTGCGGCCCGCATGGACGTGATAGAAAATAAAGGCACGGTCACCGGCGAGCGCCACACCGGGATGCGAACCCCAGTAGCCGTCATCCGCACGTGTGCCGGCTTTGTCGAGGATCAGACTGTTCCGGGTATAGTTGATGCCGTCATCCGAGGCATAGACCCCTATTCCCTTCCACTCGTCGATGAAGAGCCAGAACTTATTCTTCCAGAAGAGGACCACTGGCGCTTCGTGGTGGCCGTCGCCCGATAGTTCATTAAGACGCGTCCAGTTCTTCAAATCCGTGCTGACGACTTTCGCTGTCCGGTTTTGCTTGCGGCAGTCACGGAAGACCATCAGCCAGCGGCCGTCCCGCAGTTTCACCACGCCGGGATCGATGATGTCATCCGACTTCACATCCGCCGTATCGCTGTATTCCCACGTGAGTAGATCCTTGCTGGTGTAATGGGCGATCTCAGGCTGGCCTTTTGCGGACTTGACGACTTTCGGAATAAACGTGACGAACATGTGATAGGTTCCGTTATCCTCAAAGACATGCGGCGCCCAGAATGTCTCCGCCTGCATTCCGCGTGACACGCCCTGCGCTGTACCGACATAGTTCCAGGTGCGGCCCTGGTCAGAGGATTTTGCGAAGGCGATCTTCGTGCCCATGTACCACGACTCGTTGCCTGACATTTCCATGTTTGCGCGACGCTGCGTGTAGAAGATATACCAGGCCTTTTCCTTTGCGTTCCAGACGACGGAGGGATCCGCCGCGCCATCCGTCACGGAATCACGGAACAGGGGCGCGGGTGCGTGCGCGATATCGAGCGCCCCCTCGGGAGCCCGTGCGAAACCAGCGGACTGGAAAACTTCCTCCGCCCCGTTGCAAATCATTGCCGACTGCAGTCCGAACAGAAGAATTCCTGCGCTGCAAAACGTGTTTAGTCTACTCATGATTGATTCTCCTATAACTTCACTGGAATGTTGGAATACTGGAAGGGTGGAATGTTGGGGAATACAGGCTCATGGAGGGCCACGCTCTGTCGTGGCCGGACGCGACCCGCCTTCGTTGATCTACGGCGTGGCAGGCAGAGCGCGTCCCTCCAAAAACGAATTGAAACACCCCACTATTCCAGTATTCCTCTATTCCATCATTCCATTATTCCTCTTCTACTCCCCCGCCCCGGGCGGCGCGCCTACGATAAAAACACGCTGCCGACGCATAAGATTTTTTATAGTACCATTTTATATCTCGTTTGTCATGTGACAAAAAATGGCCACAGGTGTGATTGCAAATTGTTGCAATCACAACGAGGTCGGAGGTCGGATATCAGAGGTCGGATATTGCACACGAAATAATGCCTCTTTGTAGATCTTCATGGTGTCAAATGATGGTCTATGTTTATGCAATG
>CAIZQW010000041.1 GCA_903935195.1 uncultured bacterium | reverse complement strand
GATCGGCTTGCTCTCCGCTTGCAGGTTCACCCGAGCCAGGTAGAAGCCTGCTTCGCGGGTGTTTCCTAAAAGGGCGACATACTGTTCCCGATAGTCGCGAACCGGAACTGAGAGTGTCTCCCCGGACGGGGTATCAAACAGCGCCTCTGTTGTGTCCGGCTGGTCGGTGTAGGAGAGGGAGAGCGCATCGCCGACCTGGCGCGGGGTCTCAAACTCACGGGCCGTCAGATAGGTGACCATCTGCTGAAGCAACATGGGGAAGACCGGTGTCACGGCCATATTGTTCCAGGAGGGTCCGGCAGTCGTGGTGAACATGAAGACATGTCCGCGGCCCAGCGCATGCTCCAGCAACACAGGAGCCTCCCGTCCCGCAAGGGTCAGCACCTTCACGCTCGTGGCCACAGGCTTCACACGGAGCAAGGTGCGGAACGTGGTTTCATTCAGAAGATCTTTCTGTAGGGAGAGGAGGGCGCGGCTGACAGGATGGTCCGTCAACGCAGGATCCAGAGGACGCCCCACGCCCATCGCATCGCTTGTGCGCATCGTACGCTCAATCACTGCAGGGAGCAACCGGGTCCCCTCCAGTTTTGAACGCTCGTTCCAGACATCCGCCTTCACATTCTCACCACCGAACCAGATCAAACCATGTCCTGACCTTACATACGACTCAAACGTACGCGCCTGCTCGGCGGTGATGTCTGGCACATCGGACAAGATCACCACATTAAAACGCTTCAGGTCCTGACTGGGCAGCTCCACCCACGGTACCTGCTGGACAGCGAGATCCTCTTGCCCCTTGCTATTACCCCGCGCACGGAGTGCCGCCGCAATTAAAGCTCCTGCCCCATCAGAGCCACCGGTACTGCCATCCACGCAGAGGACCGAGACCTTGTCTTGGATCACGGCAACTGCCCGACGCACGTTGTCAACAGGAAGCGCATCGTCGGCGATCTCTGCAGAAATCCGTACAGGCCCGGCATCCCGGAAGGGAAGGAAGAGCGAAACCGACTCAGCCGTACCCGGCGCGATCATGGGAATCACCTTCACATCCACACTGATGTTGTTCACAAGGCCAGAGACCTTGACCTGCTGAGCAACCATTGTTCCGCAATTTCGGACCGTCGCACGATAGCGCGCAATCGAACCCTTGCGAAGAACACCCGAGACCAGTTCAAGCCCGGTCAGCGCCAGATTCTCCGGACCCGTTTCGACCGGAATCACAAAAAGCGACGTCGTCTTTGTCAGATCCTTAAAAGCTTCCCGAAGCCAGACAGAGCGTGTCTTCCAATCCTTTTCCTGCAAATCCGTGAGCAGATAGATCTCCTTCTGCGGGGCTTTCATCTCACTGGCAAGTTCTTTCAGGAAGCGGGGCAGATTGTCAAGGTCCAGCCCTTCGACGGTTGCCTTCTGTGCGCTCAGGAGCTCTTCAAACGCCTTGGGGTCAAAAGCGATGTTCCGCGCCACAACCCTGTGTTCTGCCCCCAGCAGAACGAACGTCACGGGATCCCCCGGACGGAAACTCTGCTGAAGCGATCTGATCTTTTCAAGTGCCTTGTCAAAACGCGTGGCACTCCCCTCCTTATGCTGCATGCTGAAAGAGGCGTCCAGGGCAATGATTACGGCCGCGCGCGGTTCACCCAGACGTGCAACAAATCCTTTCGCCTGATTCACAAAAGGCCGGGCCAAGGCAAAGACAATCAACAGGAGCGCCAGACACCTCAAGAGCAGAAGGAGAATATCCTGAAGGCGCAACTGCCGGGAACGTACACGGACATTCTTGTTCAGGAACTGCATGGCAGCCCAGTCCGTATGCTTGACCTGATACCGGTTGAGCATATGCGCCAGGATCGGTAGCGCGAGCCCAACTCCAGCCAATAAAATTATGGGGTTCAAAAAACTCATACTGTCACTGTCTACTGATCACTCATTACTTATTCCTGTATCCTACAAAGTCTGAGGCTACTGCCCACTGCCAACTGCCACTGCCAACTTTCTCATAACCTCGCCCCTACGGATGCGCCAGCGAGGTTTGATTCCCGATTAAAGAAAAATTCACTGAGCACCGCGTCCAAGGGGCGTGAGGTATCGATGGTCATATAGTCCATCATGCTGGCCGCACAACCCGTGCGCAACCGCTCCAAATAGGCGTTCATGTTGGCGATGTAGTCATTCCGGATCCGTTCGGGCTGGGTCGTGAGCGGCTCTTCCTGTTCAAGCCCCTCAAAACGCCAGGTGCCCTTGAAGGGGAACTCCAATTCGTAGGGATCGAGTGTATGCAACACGTTCACGTTATGACCGGCAAACTTCAAATGGGCAAGCCCCGCCAGGATATCATCGGTTTCAGCGAGCAGGTCTGAGATGAGGATGACAACCGAGCGCCGCTTGATCATGAGACCAATGTCATATAACTGCTTAGCGATGGCGCTCTTCGGGGTCGGACGGATGTCGCGCAGCAACTTGTCAATCTGAAGGATAATGCTCATGGCAGAGCGGGGTGGCAAATAGGCACGGAGCTCTGAATCAAAGAGGGACAAACCGACTGAATCGCGCTGTTTGAGCACCAAGTAAGCCAGCGTCGCCGCTAAAAACTTCGCATACTCCAACTTGCTGACCTTTCCTGAACTGTAGGTCATGGATGAACTGACGTCCAGCAGGATATAACAGTCAAAATTAGTCTCTGCCTCGTAGAGCTTGGTGTAGTAACGATCGGTCCGCGCAAAGACACGCCAGTCAATATGACGTATCGCATCCCCCGGCACATACTGCCGGTGATGGGCGAACTCCGTACTGAACCCCTTCAACGGACTGCGATGGCTCCCCGCGCGCAAACCTTCGACCACTTCACGGGCGACAAGTTCCAAGTCGCCGAGCTTCTGCAGAAGCTCCGGCTCCAGATAAAACGTTTGTGGCAGTTGTTCGGACATGTTGTGTTAGAATTCAGGAGACAGAATACAGAAGTCAGGAATCGGAAGTCGGAAGTCGGAAGTCGGAGGGCAGAAATTACTGATCTCTGATCTCCGTTCTCTGATCTCCGGTTACTTCTTCGCGTACAGTTTCTCGTCAGAAGGCAGCTCCTTCAGGAGACGATTGATGATCGTATCCGAGGTGATGCCTTCTGAACGCGCAGCAAAGTTAGGAATAATACGGTGGCGCAGGATGGGAAGAGCGAGTGCCTGAATATCTTCAATGGACACATGGCACCGACCACGGAGCGCCGCACGCGCCTTACCGGCAAGGATAAGGTTGAGCGAAGCACGGGGACCCGCGCCCCACGCCATATACTTCTTCACGAATTCGGGAGCTTCTGGCTGAGCCGGACGCGTGGCACGGACAAGAGCCGCGGCATATTCGAAGATGTGGTCTGCCACCGGCAAACGCCGAATCAGTTGCTGGAATGCGATGATGGTCGGGCCATCCACTACCTTCTTAATCTCCGGCTGTTCCGCTGCCGTGATACGGCGCATGATGTCGAGTTCCTCGGCATGGCTCGGATAGTTGACCACGATGTTGAAGAGAAACCGGTCCAACTGGGCTTCCGGCAACGGATAGGTACCCTCCTGCTCGATCGGATTCTGGGTCGCCAGCACAAAGAAGGGCTTATCAAGCACATAGTCGTTACCGCCAGAAGAGATCTTCTTTTCCTGCATGGCTTCGAGGAGTGCAGCCTGGGTCTTCGGCGGGGTACGGTTGATTTCGTCCGCCAAGAGCAGGTTGGTAAAGACAGGACCCTTCAAAAACTTGAAGCTGCGGACATGCGTCTCCGGATCATCCTGCAGCAGTTCGGTGCCGGTGATGTCCGAGGGCATCAAGTCAGGCGTGAACTGTATGCGCTTGAAGGAGAGGGCCAAGGTTTGCGCCAAACAACTCACTAACAGCGTCTTGGCAAGGCCAGGCACACCGACCAGCAGACAGTGTCCCTGCGAGAAGATGGCGATCATCATTTCGTCGATCACATCCTCCATGCCCACGACCGTCTTCCTCAGTTCGGCCAGGACTAAATCCCGTGCCTGCCCCAGTTTCTCAATGCCCTCGATATCGTTGATTCCTTCATTCATAAGCTCTCTCCCCCTCCGAATTTAGACTCTGCTTATTTTTAAAGCAAAAACCGTGCCAAACATATCGTGGCTCATTTCAACAGAAATCCAGCTGGAAAACACTCCAAATAGTCCTTTTGAGCTCATTTTGAGGAAAATAACGACACGCTGACAGCACAACTGTACGCATGTCTGTGTCCAGGAGAATGCAGGCAGGGAGAAGTTCTAAAGTTCTAAAATGCTAAAGTTCTAAAGTTCTAAAGTGAGGGAGAGGTGCGCGCTGGGTGCAGGAATGGACAAAATTCATTTTTGACAGGATGAACAGGATTTTGAGGATTTGTTACTCAGCGCCGCAATATTGCGCCTCACTCACCTTTCCACGGTGGCTGATTCAATAAGCTATACGTCTCTGAGTCCAACGATCGTTCTAACCGGACTTGAACCCGCAGGGTCAACGGTACGATTGAGAACTTGGTTCGATGGGTTTTTTGCTATTTCGGGAACCACTCCAGAAGTTTGTTAACCACCAGATCATGACCCTGACGGTTTGGATGGTTGCCCTGCGACATTAGGTCAGAGAGTTTTCCGCCATGCTTCACATGACTTTGGAATTCTTTAAAACTGTCTACCAAACCAACCTGTTGTTCTCTCGCAATCACCCTGATTAACTCCGCCTGTTGGTTTAGCGGATCGGTTGCGTCATCCAATTTCGCGCTCGTATCGGCAGTCGGCGTTAACAAAATAACCTTGATCTTTCTTTCCTTCGCTTTGGTAATCATGGAAACTAAAGACTTTTTGGCTCTTTCCAGGCCTATGCCGCGATCATTAAGCCCATAATCTATGCAAATGACATCGGGGTTCTTGGAAAGAACATCCTTCTCGAATCGAGCCGCACCCCCCTCGGAGGTTTCTCCGCCGATGGCTGTCACAATCACGTTGATTACCGCAAAGGGGAAACGTTCCTTTAAACCCATGAAAAGCAGATGGGGATAGGCATTCGGCGAATCCACCACAGGGGTTTTGAAATATCCTGCAGGGACACTGTGTCCGTGGCAGATTAGATTAACGCTGCGATTAGCCGGCCACGTCTTTTTGAACAGTTTCGAGATGTCCTCGAGATATGTCTTCGCGTCCACAATCTTCTGTGGTGTGGATTCCTCTGCACGAACAAGGGTTGTCAGGAACCCCAACATTGTCACGATTAATATACTGCCTATCGTTCTATTCATTCCCGGCATATTTCTTCCTTTCATCATCGAACGACAGAGGCTAGACACGCCGCGTAGCGGTGTTGTCTACGCCGACTGGTTCGAGCTTTATCTGCTTTTCCAATAATCTGGGTGTCGTTTTTGATGCATAACCGCCATCACAATTATCTGATCACCTGTTCGCCGATAAAGCACATTGAAGGGAAAAGTTCTTGTTAAGCCTCTACGCACATCACGATAGATGACAGGACAGAGCAGTGGATTAATGAGAATGTGATTTAATGCGTTTTGAACCTCTGAAAGAAACCGCTTCCCCAAATCATGCTGCATCGTCTCATAAACGACGGCGGCTTCCATCATTTCAAAATCAGCCTCAGGATGAAAAAGAATGGCGCTCATGACAGTCGGGCATATGCTTTTTTGAAGACCTCGTCACCATCAATCGGCGCTACGGTGCCTTCATCTATTTCACGAGAGCGTCTATCGATCTCCGCCCTCCATTCGGGCGAAAGGTCAACGTCCGAGTCAAAATCGAGGCTCTCAATGATCCGTTCGGCCACGAATGCCCGCATAGTAGTTGGCATCTGCAACGCTTCGGAAACAAGTTTCTCTGCTGTCATATTCATGGTTTTAAAGTATCATTTTAACCTGTTGGCGGTCAAATGGTTTTTGGGTTCGGCGCTCTGTCTTTTCAAGGATCATTTCCGGCAAAGTCAGGATATAGAACCGAAACTAGCAACCTGCCGCTTTTTCGATCTAGGAGCACTTCCCAACGATTGTGCTCAGACCGCCCCTCAAGGCTGTACAAGTCAGCATCCTGTGGCAATTGCTGATGCTTGGGTTTGAGTTGGTCGCTGCCTAAGACTACAGTGCCCAGAAATTCCCGTTTGGCAAATGGATAAGCTGCCAAAAATGCGGGTAGTGAGTCTCTTGAAAGAGCGAGATGTGCGACAACGATGCAAGTCAGGTTCCGAGCGAAACGCGAGGTAAGCTGGACTTTCTGGTTCGGCTTGATATTTCCATGAATCGCCCCGAGACAAACCGATGCAAAACGCTGGCCATAAGCGTTTGGTATGGCATACCGTCCTCAACGGCGATAGCCTGAAGTTCCTCAAGATCCTTTGATGAAATTCGGATATTAACCCTTTTGTCTTTGGCAAGCGTGTTTTTTGCGTACGTGACATGACGCGCAATCTCTTGACGACGATTTGCAACGGGCTTCCATTCGCCACGTTCAAACGAGTCCAGAATATCTTGTTCTTCTTTATCCAGCTTAATCTTTTTCATTGTCTTCTCCTAAGTATTCGCGCGTTGCTATCCTGCTGGGAATGATGGTCTTCAGAAATCTACCCTCCGTCGACTCTGTAAATGGCACCACGTATGCATAATTGCCGATGCGGACGACTAGAATTTGCTGTCCAGGATACCGTGTCTGATTCGGATGTTCGTACACATCCAGAAGGTCACCACCTTCAATATGCATCACAGCTTGTTCAAAACTGATTCCTCTCTCAGCTTGGAGCTTAACATTCTTCTCTGTGCTCCATTGGTAGTAATGCATTTTTTAAATGCTATCACATTGTGTGCCTTATGGCAACGGTTTTCTTTTTTTAGAATGCCGAACGACGTCAGCCACACACGGCGGTCACGCCGTTGTGTGCGCTGACTGGTTCGGGGTCATCTATGAGGCCCACGTGAGATTGAGCTTAACCCTATGTGTAGCACAGTCCCGAAGATATAGATTGATCAAGTTTTGATAGGGCATGCCGATCTCCGTGGCAAGCTTCTTGAAATAAGCAACCGTCGCCTTATC
>CAIZQW010000040.1 GCA_903935195.1 uncultured bacterium | reverse complement strand
TGGAATTCCTGATGAAGTCGCAATTATCGAATGGTCGTATCAGCGAAAGTTATTCCCATGCGATCGCAACGTATGCACTATGTGAGGCGTATGGAATGACCATGAATCCAAATGTGAAGACCGCCGCTGAAAACGCACTTGCTGTGCTTATCAAAGGTCAGAACCCGGATGGCGGCTGGCATTACGCGTTAGAGTCAACCGTTCCCACTAGCGACACATCTGTAATGGGTTGGTGCGCACAAGCGCTTAAGGCCGGGAAAATGGCTGGCATCAAGAACGAAGGCCTTGACCAGGCCATTAAACAATCTATAAAGGGCTTCAAAAGGAACGCAGCCCCCAATGGCGGCTTCGGTTATTGCGGACCTGGTGGTGGCGGCTTAACCGCTGTGGGTACCCTCTGTATGCAACTGCTGGGTGCCGCTGATCAAAAAGAGGTCCGTGCCTCGCTCGACATAATGGATTCCTGGGTCCCCTCGATAAAAACGGAAGGCGCTGTCGGAGGACAGCAGTATCATTTTTACTATGCGACACAGTGCCGGTTCCACGCAGGTGGCAAGCGCTGGACCGAGTGGAACGCCATGATGAAGAGGGCTTATATCCCGGCCCAGATAATAACCAAAGCGGACACTTCTGGCTATGTTGACCACAAGGGAGTGGCTCAGGAGATCGGTTACTGGGAAAACAATGACCAGCATGGCGACCGCCCGGTCATGGACACCTGCCTGGCTGCCCTTCAGCTCATGGTTTACTACCGCTACCTACCCACCACCAGTTCGGCTGCAATCAAGGTCGAAGAAGAAATCAAAGTCTCGACGACTGACAAAGAAGACATCAAGGTTGATGCCGGGAATCTGTAAGCCTTTCTAAACAAGGAGGTGCCAGATGATCGCGAGAAAACGGAAGGTATCCGGAGAAAGTCCCAAGCTGGACATGACTCCGATGATTGATGTGGTGTTTCAGCTTCTGATTTTCTTTGTTGTCACACTGAAACAAGAGGATATATTCTCGAAGCTCATCACCAACAGGCCTGGAACCCCGCCGACGGCTCCCGACCCTACGCCTGACCAGCAGGCGATTGTGCTCTCTGCCGAAGAAGGTATCACCTATGGAGGCCACCCCATGAGCTTGACGCGGCTGGACGAGGTTCTTGCGCAGCGGGCCAAGTATGGCAAAGAGATTATGGTGCTCATCAAGTGCACCCAAGGTTCAAATCACGGACTTCTGGTGCAGACCCTTGACCTCTGCAACAAGCACAAGCTGAGCAACCTCTCAGTGCTCAGCCTTTAAGCGATGACCGTCCCATCCCAAAACCACAACGGCGCCACCTCGCTTGAGCAGAAACTCGTCAGTTATTTCAGCGAGTTTCACCTCTCTCTTGCGCTCGCGGAATCCTGCACAGGAGGTTTGATTGCGGAACGCATCACCAGTATTCCAGGCTCCTCAGTCTGCTTTAAAGGGGGTGTAGTCTCTTATGCCAACGAGGTGAAACAGGCGCTTCTGGGCGTATCCCCTGCCATCCTAGAGATCGAAGGCGCTGTCAGTGAGACCTGCGCGCAGGCCATGGCGGACGGCACACGGCGCGCCTGCCAGGCTGATATCGGCCTCTCCGTGACAGGCATCGCAGGCCCTGGCGGTGCAACCCCGGCCAAGCCCGTGGGGCTGGTCTTTATCGGGGTAGCCACCTCAAAGGCGATTTCAGCCAAGAAATTTCTCTTTTCCGGCGACCGCGCCTCCATCCGGCAACAAGCCGCTAATGCCGCTCTAAAGCTAGCGCTGGAGAGCGCAGTGGGCTGAGTGATCAGGAACCCTGGGACCGCGGACACTCTTGTCCGCCAACCTGCCTATCTGCACAATCCTGTATCAAACCCCAATCCTCTCACCAACCTTTATTACTGTTCCCTATATCCGTGGGCCAACAATTTGCTCTGGCGGACAAGAGTGTCCGCGTTCCCAGGGCCCTACTTCAACACTGTCGCGCCGAGGCCGATAAAGAGGCCTCCGAGCGCAATCGTAGCACCTGCCATGGTCTTAAAGAGCCATGGCCGCGCCGTCACAAAGACAATGCTCTGACGCAGATACCACGGATAGAGGATGAGCACCATGCCCTTGACAATGCAAAGGTAGGCAAAGGTCACGAGCACCAGACGCCACGGTGACGGATGAACGCGCGCCACATGCAGCAACTCATACGGAAAGAGTGTGAGAATCGCCCCTATCGCCCTGCAGGACAACAGATTTTCCATCCACCAGCAACTCAGCCCGATACAAACCGGCACCGCAATAAAGAGATAGTTCTTATACGGATTGATGATGTCCAAATCCATGGTCCAGAGCGCATACCCCACCCAAACCCATGCAATGGCAGCCAGCAAATAGCTCGCGACCTGATGACGGGGTAATGCGTTGAACAGGCGACTCATCTTATCAGGCAGGACCATGATCGAGAGTCCCAAGCCACACAAGAGTGTTCCTAACAAATAGCACCAGATGGGAAGCGTCATATATCCTTTATCCTTTCAACGCCTGCTTTTGAAGCTTAAAGAGATCCTTGATGCCCTTGGCGGACAAGATGCGCAACGCATCCAAATCTTTTTCAGTAAAAGGATTGTGCTCGGCAGTCCCTTGAATCTCAACATAGCGGCCATCATCGGTCATCACAACATTCAAATCCACCTCTGCGGATGAATCATGAATATAGTCAAGGTCGAGAACAGGTTTCCCTTCACAAATCCCCACGCTCACAGCAGCCACAAAATGTTTCAAGGGCGTCTTCTTTAACTTTCCATCCTTGATGAGCTTTGAAACAGCATCAGCAAGGGCGACCATGCCGCCGGTAATAGAGGCGCAACGCGTCCCTCCGTCAGCCTGTAAGACATCGCAGTCAATCGTGATGGTCCGCTCGCCGAGCGCCTTCATATCCACAGCAGCACGCAAGGCACGTCCCACCAGACGACTGATCTCCGTACCGCGCGCATCTGGCTTGCCCTTCTTGCTCTCGCGCTCTTTGCGCTCCTTGGTGCTTCCAGGAAGCATGCTGTACTCCGCCGTGACCCACCCCTCGCCTTTGCCCTTCAAAAAGGGCGGCACCTTCTCTTCGACACTGGCGGTGCAGAGGACCCAGGTCTCCCCCTGACGGATCAACACGGAACCCGCGGAAAACTTGGTGAAATGACGTTCAAAGCGGACGGTTCGCAAAGCGTTATCTTTTTTCATGGGCAAAATTATGGGGCGGCTTGAACTGAAAGTCAAGCCGCCCCTTGATAAAATTCCCCAGTATTTTACCCCTGGGGATTGCTCTTACTTGCTCAGGTCCGCGCTGATTTCAGCCAGCTTAGCCTTGAGTGCGAAGGGCATGCGACTTCCAAACTTCGCATACGACTCCTCAACGGTCGCAATCTCCTTCTTCCAGCCTTCTTTGTCGACGGCGAGAAGCGCTTCCATTGTCGCCTTCATGCAAGCCTCATCACGGCCCTTATCCACATAGCCTGTCATGTCGAGTGCATCCGGCGTGGGGAGGAAGCCGATCGCGGTCTCCTTGGCCTTGCCCTTGCCCTCGATACGTTCGCACACCCACTTGAGGACGCGTGCGTTGTCGCCAAAGCCATTCCACATGAAGCCCTTCTCGTCCTTGCGGAACCAGTTGGTGAAGAAAACCTTCGGCAACTTGTTGGCGTCGGTGCGCAACGGCATCGTGAGCCAGTGCAAGAGATAGTCGGCGGTGTTGTAGGAGAAGAACGGCAACATGGCCATCGGGTCACGACGGACAACACCGATCTGGCTGAGGTTGGCAGCTGTGGTTTCAGAACCAGCAGCCGAACCCATGAAGACCGCATGTGTCCAGTCCTTCGCCTGGTTGACCAGAGGAATGACGGTCGGACGACGTCCACCGAAGAGGAACGCATCAATCGGCACACCTGCTGGATCTTCCCAGTTGGCAGCCAGCACGGGGCACTGCGTTGCCGGCGCGGTGAAGCGGGCATTCGCATGTGCAGCCGGGCCTTCTTCGCCCTTGGCGTTGACATAGACCTTCTTGCCCTGCTCATTGACCTTCAAGGTCAAATCATCACCCTTCCAACCGATGACATGAGCTGGAGGCGGTACGCCCATGCCTTCCCACCAGATGTCACCATCATCCGTAAGCGCGCAGTTGGTGAAGATGGTGTTCTTGGTGATCGAACGCATGGCGTTCGGATTGGAGTCCATGGAGGTCCCTGGTGCCACACCGAAGAAACCAGCTTCCGGATTGATCGCCCAGAGGCGGCCATCCTGCTTGATCTTCATCCAAGCGATATCATCGCCAATGGTCTCGACCTTCCATCCTGGGATTTTAGGTTCCATCATCGCGAGGTTGGTCTTGCC
>CAIZQW010000039.1 GCA_903935195.1 uncultured bacterium | reverse complement strand
AGTGTGAAGCAGAATGAAATCACCACGCTCATCGCAAACTATGCACGGCAAGGCAAGCGTGTGGTCCGTCTTAAAGGTGGAGATCCGGGGCTCTTCGGACGTTTGGCCGAGGAGATCGAAGAGCTTGACCGCCTAGCCATCCCCTATCGTGTCCGCGCTGGCGTGAGCGCCCTCACCGTTGCGACCACTGGTACAGGGATGCTCCTGACGCGCCGCGGTGTCTCGCGTGGCTTCACAGCCCTGACACCCCGTGCCGCCGAAGGTGCGGTCTCGGGCGTCGGACGCGACGTGCGCGAAAAGATGCCGCTGGTCCTCTTCATGTCGCTCAGCGTGGCCTCAGACATGGCCAAGCAATTGCTCGACGAAGGCTGGGAAAAGACGACGCCTGTGGCGATTGTTTACGATGCAGGCTCGGATAATGAGGAGATTTACCGCTCTGATCTGTTTACGCTGCAATCACAAATCACACATCTAAAATCTAAAATCGCCGAGGATGCGCCTGGACTGGTGATCATTGGCGCCGCCGCGGGCACGGCCTATCGCCGCGACACAGGTGCGCTTGCGGGCCAGCGTGTCCTAGTGACCTGCAGTGAAGCCCTGCTGGAGAAGGCCTCCTTGCGCATCACAGACTTTGGCGGATTCCCGATTCTGCGTCCCCTGATCAAGCTAGTGCCCTGCGCTATGCAACGTGACGTGACAGCATTTGACTGGATTGTCCTGACCTCGCCCTCCGCTGTCCAGCTCTTCATGGAGCAGGCCAAAAAGGGAGACCTGCGGAAACTTCCCAAGATCATGACCTGCGGTCCGGGGTCAGCCTCCGCATTAAAAGCCTTTGGCATTGCGCCGGACCTGATGCCGCCAATGGACTACAGCGCCGAGGGGTTGGCCGCGCTCCTGCAGAAACATGATTTCAAGGGTCAGCGCGTCTTGCGCCTACGTTCTGAAAAGGCTGGCACGCTGCTGGCGGATGTACTTCGCGAAAAGGGTGCAACGGTCGAAGAGGCTGTGCTCTACACGAACGAATGGATCCGTTACGAAAAGCTGCCCGTTTTTGACACGGTCTTTTTTGCAAGCGCATCGGCGGTCGAATCTTTCTGCGGACAGTTCGGTGCTGAAAAGTTACAGAGCAAGCTGATCGTTGCCATTGGCAAGCCGACAGAGGTCTCGCTCGCGCAAGTCGGTTGTAAGGCGCAGATCATTGGCGATGAAGCAACCGTGGAAGGCGCGATCACCTCGCTGGCCCGGGGAGCAGTTGGCAGTCGGCAGTAGCAGTTGGCAGTGCCCTCCGGAGCCATATCCACGAAGGGGGGGCACGTGCTGCAAGTCCCAAGTCCCAGGTCCCAAGTCCTAATTCGAAAATTTCACTTCTCTTTTGCCTTATAATTATTGCTGAAATGTATAATGGCTTAAAAACAGGAAATCGTCTATTCTTTTTTCAAATCAAGCAGCGAAGAGGATATCCTGCTGATGAAGAGCATTGAGAGGAGAGCCAAATGATGGAGAGTCATGAACTGTTGAGTCAGTGTTTTAAGAAACAGGGCGTCAAGCACTGCGCCACCGAATTGGGTCTTTCAGCGCCCCTGCTCTACAAGTGGTGCGAATCGAACAAGGGCACAGATGATTCAGGAGCTGTCAATCCTCTGGACCGCGTGGCGCAGATTGTCCGGCTGACAGGGGACCGCTCACCCATCGACTGGCTCTGTGCGCAGGCTGGCGGGGTTTTTGTTGCAGACACCTCTGGTAGCAAGAGCTCCCTGCCCAATATGATCCAACAGACTCACAAGATTCTCAAGGAGTTTTCCGATCTGATCGACGTGATCTCCGTCGGCATGACCGACGACGGCAAGATCGACCGTCAGGAGTCCAACCGTATCCGGGATGAGTGGCAACAGATGAAGACCATCGTCGAGAGCTTTGTCACGGCCTGCGAAAAGGGCGTTTATGGCGGGAAGTAATCCGATGCCTAACGTTAGTTTACATTGACTTATGGCTGGAACTGCCTTACTATTTCACCGTACAAAAATCAAAGAAAGAAGGGTTAATCGACTATGACAGCACTCTATTGGTTCTATCTCGGGATCGTCCTGATTATTCTTGAGGTAATGACACCCGGACTCGTCTCCATTTTCTTCGGCCTCTCCGCCCTTGTGGTGGCGTTGATCACCTTTTTTGCGCCTGGCATTCCAGAGTCAGCTCAATGGGTGATGTTCTCCGTCTTCTCCATCCTTTTCATCCTCCTATTGCGTAAAACATTGAAGAAGACCTTCTCAGGAACCGCAGAGGTAAGCGACGGTACAACAGACGCCTACTCAGGCAAGCGTGCCATGGTCGTTGTGCGCATCACGCCCAACCAGCCTGGCCGCGTCGAGTTTAATGGCTCGAACTGGACAGCCGAGTCTCAGCAAGAGATAGAGGTCAACACCCCCGTGATCATTAAGAGCAAGAAGAACCTGACCTTTACAGTAGAGGCATTGAGCTAAAGCGGCAGGTTGTAGACTATTCTTAACCTACAACCTAAACGCCTACAACCTAAAAACCGATTTTCACTAACAACACAACAACAAGGAGAAAACAACCATGCCCACGTTCATTGGTTATGCTATCGCAGCACTCGTCGTCTATACGATTTTGAAGTGCATTCGTATCGTCCCGCAAAAACAAGCCTTCATTGTCGAGCGTCTCGGCAAGTATTACAAGACATTGGATGCTGGCTTGCATATCCTCGTGCCAATCGTTGACAATGTCGCCTACAAGCACACCCTGAAGGAACAGGCCATTGACGTTCCTCCGCAGCAATGTATCACGCGTGACAACATCACCGTTGAAGTTGACGGCATCCTCTACCTCCAAGTCATGGATCCTGCCAAGGCCTCCTACGGCATCGGCAACTACCTCTTCGCCACCACGCAGCTGGCACAGACCACGATGCGTTCCGAAATGGGCAAGCTGGAGTTGGACAAAAGCTTTGAAGAACGTACGTTGGTGAACTGTCAAATCGTTGAAGCCGTTGACAAGGCCTCTGATCCCTGGGGCATCAAGGTGACCCGTTACGAGATCAAGAACATCACGCCTCCGCAGACCATCCGTGACGCCATGGAAAAACAGATGCGCGCTGAACGTGAAAAACGCGCTTTGATCGCTGAATCCGAAGGTGACCGTCAGGCCAAGATCAACCGCGCGGAAGGTGATAAGCAGGAAGCGATCGCCAAGTCCGAAGGTGAAAAGATGAAGCGCATCAATGAAGCTGAAGGCCGCTCACAGGAAATTCTCCTCGTGGCCCAGGCCCAGGCTACCGGTATCCAGCGTGTTGCAGCCGCAATCAGTGATAAGGGCGGCGCAGAGGCCGTGAACATGCAGCTCGCACAGCAGTACCTGGGTGAGTTTGGCAAGCTGGCCAAGACGAACAACACGATGATCATTCCTTCCGACCTCGCGAATGTCGCTGGCATCCTCAAAGCCGCCACGACGATCGTCAAGGAAGTGAAGTAAGGAAAATTGATACTCGAAACTGGAAACTGGGAGACCTGGCGGGTGCGTTTTCATACGCACCGCCTGTCGGGGCGTAACCCGCCCCTCCAGCCAGTTTCAATTTTCCAGTTTCAAAAACTATCTTTTCGGAGAGGACGAGCGAATGGCAACCGATGACGCTTTATTTTATTTCCTATTGTTTGCCCTCTTCTCGACGCTTTTCGGGGTGTCTGTCGGCAGTTTCTTAAATGTCTGTATCTACCGCATCCCGCGGGAAGAGTCGATCGTCACACCCCGCTCCCACTGTCCCCACTGCGGAACCTTTATTCCGTGGTATCTGAATATCCCGGTCCTGAGCTGGTGTTTCCTGCGCGGCAAATGCGCCTCGTGTAAAGGCCCGATTTCGGTCCGCTACACCTTGGTCGAACTGCTGACGGCCACTTTGTTCCTTATGGTTTATTTACAATGGATGCAGCCGGGGGCGCTGCTGCTGCAACCGATTGCAGATCCGCTGATCATCCCCATCTATTGGCTCTTTATTTCTGGACTGGTCCTGGGTACCTTTGTTGATTTTGAGCACTACATCCTGCCTGACTCCGTGACCATCGGCGGCATGGTGGTGGGACCGATCTTCTGTGCGTTGGTTCCCGCATTACAGGGACAAGAGCTCTGGTGGAAGGGACTGCTCCACTCCACACTCGGACTCTCTATCGGCTTCTGCTCCCTCTATGCAATCGCCTGGATTGGCGAGAAGATCTTTAAGAAAGAGGCCATGGGCTTTGGTGACGTCAAGCTTCTGGGCGCTATCGGCGCCTTTTTAGGCTGGAAGGCTGTGCTCTTCACCATCGTGTCCTCCTCCTTTTTGGGGAGCATCGTGGGTCTCACGCTGATCGCTCTGCGGACTGCAAAGATGAAAAGCGAGATTCCTTTTGGTCCCTATATTGCAGCCGGGGCATTAATCTGGATATTTTATGGTCCCTCCTTATTAACACTCTACTTTAGGACTATGAGCTTATGAACCCTACCAGCAAGATTTATCTCTCCGCGAACGACTATCTGCGCGACAGCTGGCGGCTGGCGCGACTGATCATGGATTCTGAATGGGTGCCTGACTACATTTTGGCACTCTGGCGAGGCGGCGCACCAGTCGGCATGGCGATCCACGAATTCTTTATCTACCATGGCATCAAGCTCCGCCATCAGATCATCAAGTGCCACTCCTACACAGGTCTCAACACCACTCACGAAGTGCGCTTTGAGCATGCGGATGAAATCTTTGACGGGATCCCGAAGGGCATCAAACTCCTTGTCGTGGACGACGTTTTTGACTCCGGCATGACAGCCCGCGCCGTCTACGAACGACTCGCCATCTGCGACATTGACTTCAAATTCGCGACGGTCTACTGGAAGCCCGGACAAAACAAGACCACGCTCCGGCCTGACTTCTATGTACGTGAGACCGAGGACTGGATTGTCTTCCCGCACGAGATGGAAGGCCTAACCCGCGACGAGATCAAAATAAAAGATCCCGAGCTGTATGCGTTGTTGAAATAAAATTTCAATTGCTAATTCCTCACAGAGGCACAGAGGGCACTGGCAGAATATCTGCGAGTGCCCTTTGTTGTTCACGCAAGTCGAAGAATTACTTCGTAGCGCTCATCTGCTTTACATAGACATCCATGCGCTCCTGGAGTGCCTTGATGCTATCGGTGAGCTTGCTGCTGCTCACTTGCAGCTTGGCGATCTCAGCCTTGGCCTTCTCGAGGTCCGCAGTGCCCTTTTTGGCATCAGCCGAACCGGTCAGTCCACCGACCAAGCTCTTAGCTGTTGCGCTCAGATCAGGCTGCAGCTCCTTGATCTTAGCTGACAGCTTGTCGAGTTCACCCTGCTTCGAGGCGATTTGGGCCTTATACGTATCGACCGTGGCCTGAAGCTTCGCGGTATCCATTGTCTTAGCTTCCGCCTGCACCTGATCGATCGGCTTCGTCTCGCTCGGGCCTGAGCCGCCACCGCCGCAACCGACGATGAAACAACCGAACAGAGCCACCATTGCCAACGACATACATGCCTTCATAATAACACACCTTTCTTACTTCGGCAGTGGCGCCCGGTAATCAGGCGCAACCTGCCACACCACATGAACCATGCTCACTGCCCCATTGGCCGTGGTACATGATCCACAAGTGTCGTTATTTTAAACCGGATCCCGCAATCTGTCAACCTCTCTGAGGGAGAAAGAAGGAGGACGGCGGGGATCAGACGTGGCAAGGCTGAAGCCTTTTTTACATGCTAACGGCTTGGCGGGTGTCAGTCAGGAGCAAGGTGCAGCGAATGTCGCGTGCAGGAATCTTTGAGAGATGCACCAGCGCTTGACAATAGCTGATCATCTGGCTGGCATAGGTCTCGCGCATGCGCGTGGCAAAAACTTCTTCAGTTTCGTTGTCGCGCCGGCGGTTGGATTTGAAATCAAGTATCACGGCTTTGCGCCGGCCCGCTTCTTCAACAAAAACCACGCGGTCGAAGGTACCGGAGATCCATTGGCCATCCACGACCAGCTCAAAGGAGGTCTCGCGCCAGAGATCGACTGCGGACTGTGGACGGCTCAACGCGGCGCGGAAGGATGATTCAACTGTGAGATCAAGATCGTCTTTTGAAATATCAGCCGGCTGCGGTGCGTTGTCGGCAAGCCACTCAATCGTACTGAGAGCTTCGTGCAGACGCGTCCCACGATCAGCTGCGAGCTGACCGCTCTGCGGTGTGAAGAGCTCGCTGGCGGCTTTTCCGTAGTAGTGCGCCGAGGAGGGCGTAACCCTGCGGATGTGCTGACGTTTTTGACGGGGCAGTGCGGGCACAGCCTGTTGGGGGACCTCAGGCGGGGCAAGTGGCTTTACGTGCGTGAACCAGGCCAGGTCGCCCAGTGTAAACGGCACGCCACCCAAGGCACTTTCGATGTGATTGCTGAAGTAGAGCGCTTCGGAGTTCTTCTTGGGCGCGGACTTGAGCAGCACGTAAAGGGCGCGCTTGGCGCGGGTCATGGCGACGTAGTTGACACAGAGACCCTCAAAGACGTCGCTGTTCAAGGCGCGGCTGGACGCCTCTGCCAGCACCTCGTCCGCAGCCACCAGCGACTGGCCAGGATGGGTCAGTAGCCAGGCGTTCCCCGGACCGCAGAGCACCTCATTCGGCCGCTGCGCATCAATGCCTTGATGTTCGAGGAGCGGCACAAAGACCAGGTCGAAGCCGAGGCCCTTGCTGCGATGGATGGTGAGGATCTTGACCGTCGAGGTGTCGGCCACGTCGCGCGTCGTAAAGGCGTCCACAAACGTGGCGAAGTCGGAGAGCGTCGTCTCAGGGTCGGCGCTGGCGGTAAATTGCGTGGCAGCTTGCAGGAGCGCTTCGAGCCGTGTCTGCGTGAAGCTATCCGTGCCGTTTCCGCCGAGCGCTTCGATATAGGTACTGAGCGCTCGTGACAGTCCTAGTCGGGAGACATCATCCAGTACGCGTTGGGAGAGTAGCGCTACCCCTTGCTCCCTCGGCAATGAACAGGCTTTCTGAAAGAGGGTTCTGGAGAGCGGCGTGGCGCAGACATGTTCCCAGGCGAGGGTGTTGTCCGGATGTTCCGCGACCTGCAGGAGGTGGAGCAACGCGGTGACGACGGGCGTATCGCTGATGGCGCTTTCGCCTTCCCAGACCGCGGGGATGCCTTCACGCCGCAAACCCTCAGCAAAGGCTTTGCCATGGTCATTCGCGCGCACCAGAATGGCAGCGCTCAGGCCGCGCGTCCACGGCTGGATCTCCTGAAGCTGGGCGCTGGTCGCTTCGATGTAGGGATCGACTGCGCGCTCGTCGCTGGCGCTATCCTTGTCCCGTACGCGGCCGATCTGGACATAGCCATCAGGCTGCTTGGAAACATGTTTGCGCCAGAGGCTCTGCCACTTCGTGCCAGCATCGTTGGTGGTGCCAACGAGGAAGCTGCGGATTCTTTCGCCATCGAAGATGCGGTTGACCGCTTCGGCGATCTGCGGGCAGTACCGATACGACGTGTTCAGGTCCTCGAGTTCATAGTTTCCAGTCTCGGCCTCCTGTTCGAAGATCGCGACGTCGCCACCGCGCCAGCCATAGATGGCCTGCTTCATGTCGCCCACGATAAAGAGGGAGTGGTCGGACTGGTCTGATTGGAGGGCTTCGTCAACGAGGTTGCGAATCGCATTCCACTGCGCATGGGAGGTGTCTTGAAACTCATCCAGCGCCCAGTGGCTGAAGCGGCTGTCAAAGCGGTACTCGATGTTCTGGCGAACAGCCTCATCCAGGCGGGTGATCAGGCGCGGGATATCGGCGAAGGTCAGGAGTCCCTGATTGCGCGTCTTCTGATCATAGGCCGCCTCGATCTGGGTCATGAGCGTATAGATGCCTTGCGTGGTCTGGCAGCGCGCATGGAGTACGAGGCCGTAGAGCGTTTCAATGGCGTCTCGAATAAGTTGCGCTTCCTGGCCTGCGAAACAGCGTTCCATCCGATAATATTTGATGACCAGCGAGGTCTCGTGCGGACTATACGCATTCAGGACGTTCGTGATCCCTGAGCCGATCCCGGAGGGGATTAAATTGTTAAAGGTACGGACGAACTCGCAGAATTTGTTCCACTGCTCAGCCTCCTTACCAGCGCCCCAGCCAGGACCGATCTCATCACGGAGACGGTCTGCGAAAGTTGCCAGCCTATCGCGGTTCAGGCGATCCGGTGTCAACACGAGGGGCGAACCTGCAGGCCAGATGATCCCAGTCTGACCCCAGGCCTCCTGAGCAGGGCAGTCGAGCAGGATGTCGTGCCAGTTGTCCAGAAAGGCGGCGAGTTTTTCAGCAAATGATTTGGTCTCGCGTCCAAAGGTAGCGAGACGGAAGGCGTCGAAAAAGAGTTTGCTCTGCTGGCTGGTTGCGGCGCGGCTGAGGACTGCATGGACCGCGACGTTCTTTTCGCGTTGGATGCGGTAGTCCTCCATGATCGTCATCTGGCCCTGGAGTCCAAGTTCCAAGGGAAAGGCCTGGACGATGCGGGTCATGAAGCTGTCGATCGTGCCGATCAAGCTGGCATGCTGAGTCGCGATCAGCTTGCGCAAGAGACTGACAAAGGTCGCACGGGAAATCGTGGGACCATACACCGCACGAAGGGCCTGTGCCTGCGCCGGGTCGAGCTCCTCAAGGATATAGCCGGACTCCTGCTGGGCGAACGCATCGGAAGAGGCGGCCTGGGCGAGGCGTTCCGCGATCTTGTTAAAAATTTCGCCTGCGGCTGCACGCGAGAAGGTGAGGGCCACGACATGGTGAGGTTCGACATTCAGGAGCAGGAGGCGGATCATGCGCGTGGCAAGCGCAAAGGTCTTGCCTGTGCCAGCGGAGGCTCGGATCAGCGTGTTCTTCATGGCTGACCTCCCTTCGCGAGACGGGCCTTCTGGTCTTCGAGCCAGGCTGCAGAGATGCTCTGTTCAGGGCTTTCGAGGATGAGCGAGGCGAAGTCATATTCCCAGACATTCTTGGGAGAGGTAGGCCAGAAGCATCCGGTGCGAAGGCCTCTGATCGCCTGCTCAAGCGTTTGAACAAGGTCGGCGCGATACCCCAAAAAATCCCAGGTGACACAGCGTGTTTCATCCACGGTCTCCCCAAGCACGAAGTAGCCGCACTCCACGCGGGCGTCTTGCGGTACGACTCCGCTTGCCTGGGCCATCAGCAGATAGAGCGGCAACTGCAGATCAATCCAGACCCGCTGCTTCTCCGCGAAGGTGAACGAATCAAAGCCCCGTTCCACTGCACTGGCAAGGTCCGCGGCGCTGGAGGAGGCAAAGCGCGGGACTCCATTCTCCTTGCCGAGCTTGTCCCAGGTCTTGTAGTCCAGCAGATACCAGGTGTCGGTCGCCTTGCAATAGTCGATGCGGTCCGCGCGGCCGGTGACTGAAAAATTGTCGAGCTTGAGCTTGAGAGGTTCTTCAACCCTTTTGATCTCGCGTCCTTCGCATCGCAGGCGTGCCTGCGCGGTGGCGAAGAAGCGCAAGCGTTCACAGGCCGAGAGCGCCTGGAGGTGGATCACTGCAGGAAGGTCCTCGCCATATTGCTTGCGCACGCTTGCCCAGACCTCAGCCTCCAAGAAGTCCGCGATGACGGCCGGCTGGATCGAATCCTTGAGCGTGGAAGTGCCGAAACGTTCCAAGGCGTCATGGCAGATGTTACCGAAGGTCATGGCATCCATCTCCGCCATGCGGTCATCACAGGGCCTCATACGCAAGACATTGCTGAGGTAGAAAGTAAAGGGGCAAGCCAGATAGGACTTGAAGGCGGTGGCCGCCAGGTTTTCCAAGGGCTTCTGCGGGATAGGCAAGGTCAGACGCCACGCCTCGGGCAGCGACCGAGGGTGGCCTGTGGCCGAGGTCTCGGCATCGCGGAAGAGCGCCTTGGCGCGGCGTGCGAGGGTCGCCTCATCGCAGAGGAAGAGCAGACGGGAGGGCTTGCGCACATCATGGCGGCCCGAGACGCGTTCAAGGGTGAGGCGCACGGCATGGGGCGCACGGGACGTGAGCAGTGCATGGAGCAGATAGGTGTCGCGGGCCGCCCGGCGGTCATTGCAGGTGAGGCCGAGTCCCTTGCGCAACGCATCGGGCAGAAAGGCATGACCCACGACCGCGTCAGGGACGCATCCCTCGTTGAAACCGGTGACGACCAGCTCCTGCGCAGGACTCCAGGGGAGTTCGAGCCAGCCCTCGGTCAAGAGCACCTCGGGATCATCCGGTTCCAGCTGATAGGTGGCCTCTGAGAGCAGCGACTCGACAAGCTGTGACTGCTGAACCTCATCAAGCGTTTCAGTGACGAGGGGCGAGGTGAAGGCCTGGAAGACCTCCTGTGCGGCAGTCGCGGCGGCGGCCAGTTCACGGTCGCCGGGCTTGGTCTCCTCCATGGTGCGGGACTGAAAGATCGTCTGCAGCATGGCGGTCAGGTGGAGCAGACGGGAACGGCCTTTGGAGTCGAGCAGGTCACGCACCGCCTCAAGCGCCAGGCGCAGATGGGTCCATCTGCGTTTGGCGTTCGTGGAACAGGTCTCATCGTCACACGCCTGCGCCGAGAAGCGGAATATCTCCTCCAGCGTCTGCGGCAGGTGGGTGTTCTGGAGTTCATCCAAGGCGCGCAGCACATCGGTATAGGAAAAGTCCGGGAGCGCGGCGAAGCGATTTTCGAACCAGCACAGCACATCCGCCTCGCGCAAAAAGGCGGCCAACACGGTAAAGCGTGGCTGGCTGCAGAGGCGTTCGAGCTGGTGGATCAGGCGTCCCAGCGACGAGGTGGAGAGCGGATAGGCCGCTGGATTGTGAAGACGCAGGCCGAGGGAGAGAAAGGCGGACTGGAGTTCGCTAAAGAGGGTCTCGTCGGCCAAGCCGAGCGAAGGGACCTCCTCCGAGGCGGGGACCTGGGCAAATGAGCGGGCCACCAGGCGCGCCTGTTCGGCGCTGTTCGCGGTCAGCACGATATCCTCGTCCTGCAGGGGCAGGAGCGGTGCATGTTCACCCAGCCACTGGCTCGGCTCAGGACGTCCCCAGCAATCAAAACACGAGGCCTGCTTGGTGTCGGCGTGAATCAAAACTGTCACGGGACATGTGGCGCCAAGTTTTTCCAGCACCGGATAGAGTGCGGGCTGGGCATCGGCCAAGCTCGGAAGGATGATGCGCTCAATACCTGCGGGGCAACATGGCTGGGCAATCGCGAGCTTGCGCACGAGTGAGAGTGGCGTGCGTCCCTTCTCCTTCAACAGCGAGAAGAAATGGCGTTCCACTTCGGCCAGGTCTTGCCAGCGGTCCACCTCGACATCCAGGGTTTCGTCCGCGAGGATGGTGGCGATGGAGCCTGAAACATCCTCCATGGTCAGTCCGTTTTCCTGGAGCATGGACCAGAGATCATTCAGTTGGCCGGCCACGCCGAGGGCCCAGGAAAAAGATTTCTGGGTGGGCCTGCCTTTTTCCGGGAAGAGGTTTTGGAAATCCCGCAAATCGAGGTCCATGAGCAGGTGGCTCAAGCACGCGATAGTCTCCGCTGGCGTGGCCAGCGGGAGGTCCGGCGCTTGCGCGGGGACGATCACCTGATACGGGAGGCGGATCATGGGCGGGAGGCAACCGCCGGTCGCTTCCGCCAGCGCGAGGCGCAGGCGACGTCCAGCCTGTCGTGTGGGGACAATGACAAGGAGATGCGCCAGGGACTTGACGCCCGAGGGCGTTGTGCGGACCTCGCCCCCCAGCCAAGCGGTGACAGCCTTGACTAACGGAATGTGCGGGTTTATGTACACAGGGGGCATAAAAGAGGGGTTAGGGTGCGGAAAGCGCGGGTAGCTCGGATAGCTCGGGGTTGAGCCTGTTGACATTGTGACTTATTGACACTTACTGACACTTTCAGACTTAATGACACTGCCCGACGCCGCAGGCGGCGGGGTTGTCACAGTCAGGTT
>CAIZQW010000038.1 GCA_903935195.1 uncultured bacterium | reverse complement strand
GGAATATTGGATGTTCAACAAACATGCGCCGAGGACGAGCACCCAGGTGCGAAATCCGAACGCTCGTTTGAAGCCAGCGGAGCTGGAGCGAGGAGCGGTATTCCGCGATGGAGCGGCAATGTCCTACGGCCAAACACGCCCCTAGGCTCTTTTAATTGTAGAATGTGGATCTACGACACCTAGTCCACTTCAATAATCCAATTCAATATTAACTGGCTATTTATTCAGCTGTACATCAGCGGGCATTTAAGAATCCTTTCTTAATCCTTTTACTCTAAATTCTTGTTCTCCAGCCTGTCAAGCCTCTCCTGAATGGCTTTGAGTTCCGAAAGAATCTTGTCCTCTCGTTCTTCTTGTTCTTCTTCCTCCTGTTGCCCGAAAAGGGAGGCCACATACGCTGTAAAGGTTCCGAAGAGCCCGACGCCTCCTGCCATGAGAAGTACTGCTATGCATCTTCCTAAGCTGGTTGTCGGATAGAAATCACCATATCCCACGGTTGTGATCGTCACAAAAGACCACCACAGGGCATCGGCTGCTGTCTTGATGTTCGATGTAGGCCCTGTCTCGCAGTTGAGAATAGCAATGGAAGAAAATACGATCAGGCAGAAGGAAATCATCGAAACGGTTGCGAAGGTACCCTTTGCCCTGTTAGCGAAGAGGAACTTCATGATCGTTTTCGTCGACCGTATAGCCCGGAGTATCCGCAAAATACGAATGATTCGCGAGAATCGTCCCCATCGCAGGGGTTGAATATTAGGAATGCTCGACAAAAGGTCGATCCATCCCCATTTTAAGTATTCCAGCTTGTTCTTTGCCGTAAACACGTTATAAAAAAAGTCACCAATAAAAACAAAACAGATAAATGTATCAATCTGATTCAGAAGGACAGATGTCTCAGCGGGAAGCTCAAAGACGGTTTCAACGAAAAGCGCACCCAGCACATAGATGCATAGAAAAAGCATCACGATCTGCCAAATGGTAATCTTGTTCCCCGGCGTACTTGTTTCAACAGGTGTACCCAGCATAAATTTAACTCCATGTCAGCAAGCAGAAGCAACCCGAAAAAACATGCTCTTGTTTAAGGCAGCCATCGGGCAACGTTACACCTTTTCGGTCGAAACCGACGGAGCGACAGCCAGCAATTGATCCGTTACTGATATAGATTTCGAATCTGTCTTAGGGGACTCTTGCTTCGGGGCCGTCTTTCTAAGAGGCGGGGGTTGCTTATTCATCTTAGCCACTTTTGTCTGGGCTGCCAATGCTTCATCCCCTTCAACAAGATCCCGCCGAAGGACACCTTCGTTGAGCAGCGCCACTATTTCAGTTTCCTCTATTTTCAACCCATCCGAAAATCTACGAACCTCACGCTTAATCGCCTGAACGACAGGATCCGACATAATAATTGCACCGATCACAAAACGATTTACACATTGGTTCTTCTCATATACTTCTTCCCGAGCGCTTTTCTCAACACCCTCCTTTGTCATCAAGAAGAGGGCTTCAATGAATTTTTCATCCTTAGGATTACCAATGGACAAGTCAAAGCGCGCAACGAGATCCCAGGCGATCGGCTGCTCAAAGCGAATCCGATAAATTTGCCAGTCAGCGCCATTAGTAAGGACGATCCATGGCAACCCTTTGTTAGATCCATATCCGATGGCCTGCCTAAGATGCATTTCTTTCAACTCAGTTCCAATAGCTTTACATTCGATTAGGAATTGTATTTTGTCGCCAATCTTGACAGCAAGATCGCAGTACGTACCACGAATTGCCATTTCGCTTGTAATTTCCAGATACTTCTCATAGCCAAATACCTCAGCGAGAACATCCGTAATGACCGCAACCGTATCCGACTCATTTAAATCCCTGGCCTTTGCAATAGCGAGAACCTTTTGAAACTTTGGAATTAAAGAAATAAGGCGATCTTCCGTCTTCTTGGTGATCTTCATGGGATACCCTGTCGTGCGCGTGTGATTTAAAAAGCTATTGAACAGACATTCAGTATCTGATCTTTATATGGACACCTTTCGCATGGCTACAAATCAAATCAACTTAGTTGAAAGGAGTTTACTATCGTCGAAAACAAAGAGCAATAGAAAACTTCCCAAAGCAGGAAAACGCCCTGCGTTCACCCCGGGACGCATTGCGTCGGCGAGTTTTCCAGTCTTGCGAGCGCCTCATCGAGGCGGCCTTCGAGCTGGGCGTCGTAGAGGTCGCTCAGCAAGGGGCCCATCGCAGGTCCAGCCGGGAAGCCGCGAGCGAGCAGGTCACGTCCGCGGATGAGTGGTTCAGGCAGGATCGGCTCGGTAATGTAGGATTGATACTGGTCGCGGAGAAACTCCCAGGTTGAAAAATCTTTGTTGCTGTGGTGGATGTCGAGCCACATGAGTTCCAGGGATGCGGCGAAATAGGGATTCCCCAGCAGACGGCGCAGACGGGCGACACGCATCTTCTTGGCGTCCACGAAGTGCATGTGCTCCCCGACCAGTGTTACCACGGCTTCAGTACAGGCTGAGGGAAGTTTGAGCCGTTCGAGAACCGCCTGTGTCATGGTTGCCCCCATGGGCGCATGGTTCGGGAAACGGATACGCATTTCGCCAGTTTGGCTGTCAGGCGCAATGCAGAAGGCCGGGGGCTTCCCGATGTCATGCAGGAGCACGCCCAGCATGAGCTGTTCAAATGGGATGCCAGTTTCGGTTCTGCGCTCGGCAAGGGTGTCCACCATGAGAAGGGTATGGGTCCAGACATCGCCTTCCGGATGATATTTGGGGGGTTGCGCCACATCTTTGAGGGCGACGACCTCGGGCAGGATCTGCTCCAGCAGCCCTGTTTGGAGCAGAAGAGTCAACCCCACGGAGGGCTTGGGAGATTCGCTCAGCATGCGAAGTAGCTCTTTTGCGATCCGTTCCGCACTCACCTGGTTGATCGACTCGGCATGGTTCTGAATGGCTTCGCGCGTGGCCTCGTCAAGCTGGAAACTGAGGACAGATGTGAAGCGGATGGCGCGGAGCATGCGGAGCCGGTCCTCCTCAAACCGTTGATCCGGATTACCGATGGTCCGTATGAGGCGCGCCTCCAGATCGGCGCGTCCCTGGACGTAATCCAGTACATCGCCAGTCACTGGATGCTCAAAGAGTCCGTTGATCGTGAAGTCACGGCGGCTCGCGTCCTTTTCAGGCGTTGAATAGGTGATCGCTGTTGGATGGCGTCCGTCCAAATAGGCGCCATCGGAACGGAAGGTTGCCACATCAAAGGTAAAGCCATCTTTGAGCACCAGGATGACGCCAAAGGATTTACCAACAGCCACTGTCTGGCCAGGGAAGAGCGCCTCGATCGCATCAGGTGTCGCGGAGGTCGCAATGTCAATATCCTTGATCGGACGTCCCAGCAGTCGGTCGCGGACGCATCCTCCGGCAAAGAGGGCCTCATGTCCAGCCGCCTGCAACGTGCGCGTAATAGCACGTGCAGAATTCAGCATGCTGGAAGTAGGGGAGGGGCTATTCATACTGAACATGATACCACGCAACCTCAGGGGATTTCAACAGGGATGTAGGCGCAGTTCTGATTTGTTGAGATTCTTCCGCAAAAACCGCAATGAGAGAGCGCAAAGGGTCAGCCTGCCTCACGCTGAATACAGCACGGCAGAGCGACCCTTTGCCCAGAGTAATATTAAACATCCATCAGCAAAAAACGAGTTTTTTGCTGAGTATTAATTAGAGAAGTTTTCTCTGGGCGGCTAACCATTCCGCCGTCCATGTATCCATGGGCGAGGCGGAATGGAACCCGTGCGGGTCCGCCGGGCCCCTAGTTAGCCGATCTTATTTTGGCGGCTTTTGCGGAAAAATCTTCATGCGGTACCGGCATCCTGTTCCGGACTCCCCGTAAACGCCCGCTGTACCATCAGACAACACACAGCAAACAACTCAGAACGACGTTTCGTTCAATACTGGAACGAGAGTTCCCAGCGGACAAAGTAGGCGGTTTCGTTGGTGGTATAGTAATCGCCGGGTTCAAGAACCTCCCCCACGATGTGTCCATAGACATCGCCGCGCTTCCCGAAGAGCCCCTTGAAGAGGAGAAAGTCATACCGCAATGTACCCAGCCAGCCATAGTTGGCTCCCCCTCCGCCGCCCTGGTTGTCATCCACTGCGGCCATCAAGGGTCCGGTGCTGGCGGAGAGGCGATGAGCCGGACCGACCGTGGCGCCAGCCTGGAGATGGGGATAGAGGAGATTGGACCAGTATCCGGCACCATACATGAAATTGTAGACATAGAGTTCGCTGATCTGCGGCCACCGCCCCCAGAGCGGATTCCAGGCTGTGTCATCGTCATTAACCCCGCGATTCTTGTCGCCTGAGAGATAATAGCAGGCCCCTGTGAGGTAAGGCTTCACCTTCTCCCCGATATTCGGCGCATAGGTCAGGCCTCCATAAGCCATGGCGCCAGTGCAATCGGCTCCGTTATCCTTTTGTCCTGACTGAGCGGCGGCTTCGAGTTCAGCTGAGAGGGTCTCTGAAAATCTCGGATTCACACGTAGCCCGAGCGTATGGGTGCTCCGTCCCGTGATATGCGCACCGGAGGGCTGACGGGCATCGGTCTCGCGCTTAAAGAGGTAGTAAAGATCGAAGGGAACCTCTTGAACCTCGCGCGATTTGAAGTAGAGTCCGCCACCATATTCATCCATCTCATCTGTCGGGGGCGGGAAGTGCTGCATGGTGACCGGACGATACTTCCAGGTATTGCCATTCGGATCATGGGAATGCCCCATGCTTAAGAAGTTGTCGGCACTATTGTAAATACCCAGGAGATCGAGTGTGTTCTTCTCGTCCAGGATGATCGTCGCCTTGAGCGCATCCATGAAGACCGAACGCGAATTGTCGCCCGGCGTTCCGTCACACAATACCCGTCCGGCACCATAGATCGGGCCTTGGGCCCCAAGAAAGTCCTGACGGCCGACCCGCAGGTTCACGCGATCCCAAAAGAGATTGTTGAGATCCAAATAGAGGTTATCGATATAGAGTTCATCTGGAAACTGATAGCTGTGGTCATGACTTGGCTTGAGCGTGTGAAGAAATTCATTTCCAACGCGCAGAAAGAGACGGAAATCATCGTTCTCTACCTGACCCCACACGCGTGAGCGAACTCGGAAATAGTTGTGATAATCACCGTCGAGCGCCCCAGGAATATCATCGTACATCTCCTCCTGAAGTCGCAGGTCCGCCCCGCCATCCCAATTTAAGTTGCTCTTGGATTGTGTGACGGCCTCAGATACATTCGTCTGGGCCAGAAGTGTGGTGACGGCTGATAAAGCAGCCATGCAGGCAAGGGAGAGCTCTTTATTTTTAATCATTCCGATGGTTCTCTTTTCCAGTGACACGTGACTGTTAAATGGGTGTTTCTTTAAAGCGAAACACTATAAACAATTTTCACTGTCAGGAAAAGCCAGAAATGCACGGCCTGTCTAGAACTTGATACCTGAAATATGGGAATGTTTTATTTGAAGACTTTGAAGCACTAATACTGGGAGCATAGGCATCCTGCCTGTGCGCTTTCTGAACAGGCAAGATGCCTGTTCTCCCAGTGTTTGAAGCCTGTAAGAACAGACTCAGTATTCCAACATTCCACTATTCCATTCTCCGTTCCATTCACTTCTTGATGGTGCGGAGTTCCGGCGGATTCGCCAAGAGCGCACCAGCCACCAGTACGGTCACGATTGCGATGCGTGATGTGATGTGTGTGTTTTTTCTAATGATTGTTTCTTGCTAGTCTAGCCCTTGTTTTGTTTTAACCACAAAGCTCTCAAAGATCGACATCTTAATCCTTTGTTCTCTAGCTTAGGTTAATCTTCTTTCTATGTGACAAATAACAACTGCTCTTTTTAGGGTAAGCTGCTCAGTGCTTTTTCAGCACGTCTGCGACAGCATGGAAGGCTGGTTTGGGTCTGGCTTCGCGATCGAACAGAAGCCCATGGTTGACCCGCTTCCACGGCCAACTGTTCAGCCAGCTATGGCGGTCACTGAGCCCCCAGACGGTCACGCGATCCACCTGTTTGGCGTTGGCCATGACGGCTTCCATGACCTTGCGATAAACTGCCGCCTGCTGTTCAAGTATCTTAGCCGGGCAGCCATCGACATAGGGATTCTGTTTATTCGCCTGCTCGCGGGTCTTCGGATTCCAATAGCGCGCCCTCGAGATCACATCGACATCGAGTTCGGTCAGGGCGCAGCGGAAACCCTCCGCCGCGAGCTGTTGGATCATCTTGCTCATGTTATCGGCTGCTTTATCGCCAAGCTCGAGATGGCTCTGGCTGCCCACGACATCGATCTTGCACCCCTTGTCGCGGAGCTTGCGTACGAAGGCCAGAATGGCTTTGAG
>CAIZQW010000037.1 GCA_903935195.1 uncultured bacterium | reverse complement strand
GTGGCGACCGCGATGGGCACCTACCTGTTGAACGAAAGATCATGGCCAGATGAGTTCTTGAGAAGTAATGGCAATGTCAACAATGAAGTCTGCAAGGTGTTACAAGAGGCGAGCCTGCTGGATGTGACGACGGTTACGGTTGAGGATAATAAGCCACCGGGAACAAAAAAGGGAGATATAAACCCGAACAGTCCCGAGCGTTTTGGCTTGTTTTCACCTTGGGGGCAGCGCTTGATTCGAAGAGCTCCCGAAGCCGATAAGCTGCCAGAAGAATGGAAGAAGCACATTCTCCAGTTTCGCGTGGACGTGGATTTGGATGGCAAAATAGACAGCAACGATGCGGAGCTCGGGCCGATACCTGGAAATGGCGACCCCATACGTGCCTCGGTAATTGTCTGGTCCTGTGGCCCCCAAGGAAAAGCAGATGGCAAGACAGGCGCCAAAAATTCTCAGGATAACCGCCAGAGCTGGAGTGGTAGTCAATAACGTTTTAATCACGTCATTGCGACCACTATGTCCATCGTAGCCGTATCCGCGAAGGTGGATGGGCGGTCGCAATAAAGGAACGATATGAAAAAAGGTTTTACTTTAGTCGAGTTGATGATGGTGATGGTCGTTATGGCGATCATTGCCACCCTTGCGACTGGCGCGGCGATGAAGTCCATTAAGCAGGCCAAAGAGCAGAGAATTGAGGCCACACGTAGCGCCTTGGAAATGGCGCTGATGAACTACCGGGCCTCAGATGGTAACTGGCCTGACGGCGGCGAAAGCCAGAATGGTGGTACAAATACTGTTTTTAAAGGGGAAGCAAACGCTCAAGTTTTTGGTCCTTTGCTGAGAAGTACAAAAAAGGCCTATCTGGATCCTTCAGGCCTGTTGACCAAGGCGAGTGGTAAAGGGGTGATATCTGTGCGTGAAGCTATGTCAGGTGAGCCTAATTATGATTATCCTATTGGTTATCCAAATCCTGATAATGGGAATGATTTTAAATACTACACAGTGAGAATCAACTTAGAGTATGACACTGTGAAGGTGGAACGGTAAAAAAGAGGCAGAAACACAGATGAAGGGCAAAAATAACAGACGTGGGTTTTCTCTTTTGGAATTGCTGGCGGTGATGGCCATTATGGGCATATTGGCGACCGTTGCAGTGACGGGTTATTTTTCCGCTGTACGTAGCATGACGCGCCGCCGCGCGGTGGATAACTTTGTGGCAACCCTGGAACAGGCGCGCCAGCGGGCTTGTATTGATGGAACCCGTATGGCGGTTGTCTGTTATCCCGAGAACACGCAGAACACCGGTGAGGATGCAAATCTGTATGTTGTGTGCAAGGCATTGGGACGGGTCACTTACAAGGAAGACGGTCTGATCGGCGACGAGTTCACGCCATTGGATACGATTTTCGGAAAAGCCACGACTGGCACTTCGGGTGATTACGCCTTTGGATCCCGACGGCTTTATAATCTTTCGTCTGATAAGGCTAAGTTTCTACAGGTCGAAGGGAGTGTGAAGCCCGGAGACTCCGGGTTTTTAGAGTCGGGCATGACAGGGGCAGCGTTGTCCTCTTCGAATCTGGTTTGGTGCTTTGTACCTGTGGCAGGTGGAGGTAAGACCGACAGTGACTTCAATATCGGAGATCTTTATGGGATCGAGGCCTCCCCCTTGGCCTCCTTGCCCAAAAATATTTATTTTAGCAGTGAAGTGACCTTGCTCTTCAATCCGGATGGCAGCGCAATCGGCGGCAGTGCGACGCTCAACGACCTGTCGGTCAAGGGGCAAAAGAAGCCGATAGCGACCATCCGTGTTGAGTCGAGCGATGGCAGTATCACGGGTGGAGGCCAAAACGATGTTATTCTGAATTAACATGGAAAGCCCTTTTTGCTATACCTCCCACAGGAGTTACGATATGAGAAATTCTGGTTTTTCGCTGATTGAAGTCAACATGGCAGTCTTTGTTTTGGCTGTCGGGATTTTGAGCATGGCGGTGCTTTATCCGTTAGGCTTGCGCGAAAGTATGCAGAGTCAGTCGGATATCAAGCAATCTATGTTTGCCGACTATGTGCTCAGTATGGCAGTTGCAAAATTAAGTAAAATCAAACCTGAAAGCACTTCAAAAGAGGTGAACGTCAAAATTGAAGAATTAAAAAAAGAGATTGAAGAAACGTTCAAGTACAAGACCGGACGTTTTTACAAATACGATTTAGGGGATTATGAATTGAATGTGTCCTTAGGGAATGAACGGTCGAAGTATCTTGTCGGGATTTCGGTGCGTTCTCTTGACACGGATATGGAGACATCCGATCAAAAGAGTAAACGTCTCAATGCACAACCCCTTTACTATGCCGAGGTGCGTTATTGAGGAACAATGTATGAAGCCTAACAATAGTGGTTTTTCAATGATCGAGGTCTTGGTGGCGGCGACCATCTTGATTATGATTGTGATGATGCTGGGGATGATCTTCCAGCAGACGAGTCAGGCTTGGCGGACCGGACGGCATCGTGCAGGCACCTATCAGCAGGTTCGTGCGCTCTTTGGCGCGATTCAACGCGATGCCAATATGGCGGTTGACGAGAAGTCATTGCCCGAAAGCTATATTCTAAAAACTGGAAAAGGGCAGAATTTTAGCGGGACCCTCCAGTTCTTCACGCTGACGGGAAGTTCTGAAAAAAATAAACCTTTACGCTCGATAACGCATGTCACTTATACTGGGGGCTCTCGCAGTGTCAGTCGTTTTGATTGGGCGTGGAACCAGCAGGATCAGGGTGGTCAAATTTGTGATGATGCGGTTACTTTCACGCCTGTTTTTGATGACACGAAAGCAAATACTGATGGTCCGAACCCATTTCCTGATTATGTGAAGGTAACCATGAGTATTAAGAAAGGGTCAAAAGAGCAAAACTATGATGTTGGCGCAGCGTCGAGCGGACCTGATCTGATGCTGGGAAAAGGCGCTGCAGATAACAAGCGAGGCAAACCCGGGTACGACGACATCAAGACCTGGGTAGACTAGGAGAAGTGCATTAGTTCATGAGTGCATTAGTTCGTTAGTGCAGAGAAGAGAGTTTATCACTTGATTGCGACCACGGTGTGGTCAGGATATTGTTTTAACCACTTCATTGCGACCACTATGTGGTCGCAATAAGGAGGAGAGATGCAAAGAGCAAGCAGAGGTTTTACACTGGTTGAAATGTTGACAGTGATCGGGATGCTCGGCATCTTGATGGGCACGTCAGCGGCCGCCATCGCCCGTGCGCGTGAGCAAGCGCGTATTGCCAAGGCGAATGCAGAGGTTCGTCAGTTGATTGGCGCCTGGCTGGCGTATGAGGCCGCGTATAATGGCTGGCCCGTGCCGCCACCAGAGGGGGGTGCGGAGGTTGAGGCGACGGAGTCTGTTTTAAAGGAACTACTGGGAACAGGGCAGAACAAGGTTGTTTTTTTGAATGCCAAGTTGGTGAATGGCGCCTTGCGTGACCCGTGGGGGAAGCCTTATAAGCTCCGGTTCAAAAGTCAAACTCAAAGTGATATTGAAGACACCTTTTCAACGGCGATTTCTTTCCCAAATCGAAATCGCCTGAAGCAGCAGTAGTAAAGGTAAACGACTATGAGATTCTTATTTAAGACAGAGAAAAAAGGCTCAGCCCTCCTGGTGACCCTGGGCTTCTTAAGCTTTATGATCATCAGCGCCGTCTCCTTTGCGATCTACATGCGCGTTGAACGGCAATCGTCCTCCAGTTACCGACATGCCGTCGTAGGACGTCATCTGTTGGAGTCGGCTCTTTATCGCGCGATGAACGATGTGGATGAAGACCTGCAGGGAGAGGGAAAGAAGTTTCCCGACCATTGGAAGGCGGATGGACGTTTCTTTACCTCTGTCGCGGAGGGCTCTGAGGAGGAGAATGCGCGTGTACTCTCCCTAGAGGCGCTGAGTTTTCTCCCGGCCTCGCTTGTGAATGATGCCCGTGTGACCTCTCTGGAGGCGCAGTGGCGACGCATGGGCACTGATTCGAGTGCTGTGGGGCGTTATGCCTTTTTGTGTGTCAATGCGTCGGACATGCTCAATGTCAATGGGTGTACTAATATGGTGAGGAGTGGTTCAAACCTTGTGAGTATCGCTTCGCTCTTGAC
>CAIZQW010000036.1 GCA_903935195.1 uncultured bacterium | reverse complement strand
GCGGCTTAACCGGCTTCACCAAGGGTTCCGGAAGGTCTGCCGTTACAGTTCCTGAGAAAACGACAAAGACCGAGCCGGCAGGCGGCAGGCGTAGACGCAGCTTCATTCCGCCAGCCACGCGTGTATAACCCGTGCAAGGCGTAATCGCGCCTGTATCAGGATGCCAGAATGCCGGTTTACGGCCATGTACGCGGAAGGTACACTCGGCATCGGCATCCGTCATCTGCGTGTTGCTGACAAAATAGATGTCGCTGTTGAGCGTGCGGCGATGGATGTAGTCGAGATCCGCAGGTGTGCCTGGGCTGGTATAGGAGAAATCTGGTCCAAACCCCTTCTTCTGCAGCACCTCTCGAATGCGATTGCGATCCGGGATGACCTGTCCCTTGCCAACGGTCTTGTCTTGCGGGGGGGCATCCGTAACAGCGCCCCAGAGACGTCCGGTGATCTCACGAACCTTTTCATCGCTCTTCGAACTATCCGCCAGTGACGGGGTGCGCGTTGGCCGGGGGCCGAGCACTGTGGCGCCTTCGAGCACAAGCTTCTCCAGCTTCGCCAGCACAGGCAGCGGCATCTCCTCATTGGCTGGCAGGACCAGCGCCTCATAGCTCACACCATGGGGCAGGACCAGCCTGCCGTCCTTGACCTGCAGACGGTCCTGGATCACCTCGGAGTCAATGACATCATAATCATAGCCTGTCCCCAGCGCATCGGCCGGCGCGGGATTGGGGCGGTCGCAATGGGCGCAGATAGGTCCATCCAGACGCTTCGAGTTAGGTCCGATACGGCGCGTCGCCACGAGATTCGGAGCAGCATCGCCGTAGTAATAGCAGGCATCCCCTACCGGCTGGCCTTGTTGCAACAGGTAGCAACAACGCGAGAAGTAATTGAGCATGGGGCCAGACTGATTCCACCAGGTGGCATTGACATTGAAATGCTCGCCGGCGTGATACATGTTGCCCGGCACTCCGCCACTCGGCGGGGTGTGCGCGAAGGTGTGGAAGGTGATGCGATTAAGTCCGTCGCAGAAGGCGGTGTCCGCCAGGCGCTTGTATTCGAGCGGACCATCCTGCCAGCTCCGCCAGCCTGTGAAGGACTCGGCGTCCACCAACTGGATACCATAAATGTGCGAAGCGGAGGCCGCCTCCTTCACGACCCAGAATTGACTGCCGTTCCAAAACTCGCCGCGCGGAATATCGACCACGCCCATGGCCTTCAGCGGTTCAACGCGCGGATAGCCGCCATGTCCCCCTTCGGCGACGAGCTGCACGCCATACGTGTTCAGAAACTTTGTGGAGGCGCGATAATGGCCGTCAATCCAGAGGTCGCTGACGGTCTTGCGATAGTCCTGGCGAAAACGGGAGGTGAGCAGCGCATCTGAAAAGCTCTTTCCTTTGAGTGCGGGCAGATAGGGAATGGGATCGTAGCCACGGCGCTTACGGAACTCCTCGATAAAAGTATCTGTCCAGTCCTGCGATGTATCCCGTCCGATTTCAACGCTATCGACCTCCATGTATCGCATGGCATCCAGGCTGGGACGCATGGAGAGGATTTGATCAAGGATATACTGGAAGTGGCTCCTGGCTGCGTTTGCATCCAGATGGTCAATGAGCAGTCCGTTGGAGTTCGGGCTGGGCACCTTAAGCTTCTCACCTGTCATGCTGTTGACGAAACGCTGAATCACCCAGGTTCCAGCAGGAACCTCCCAGGTGAGCAGGCCTTTGGAATCCATCTTGGAGCTAAGGTTGATCACGGCTGATACGTCAGCGATGGTATTGCTCTTCACCTCCGGGAAGGCGAGCACGGCGATCTCGCGGTAATAGATGGGCAGTCCGTCAGCACCTTTTGATTTACTCGGCACTGCAGGAAAGGGCAGGACCTGCGAGAGGCTGGCCGGACCCTGAACCGTGATGTCACTGTGATAGATTCCCTTCATGGACTGCTCCGGCTTAACCCAGCTTCCGCCGGCATTCCAACTGCTCGAGGCCACCATACCCAGATGGAGACCCAGGCGGTCCGCCTGTTCGATCGCATGGTTGACAGCCTTGAGTGATTCGGGGCCGAGGAAAGCGGGCCCGGCCGGCACCTTCTCCTCCGGATGGGTCCGGATCACACCGATGTCCCAGATCTCCGCGCCGGACATTCCCTTGGCCTTCATCTCCTGGAGTTCAAAAGTAATGCGATCGAGATCCACATCGCCATTCATCCAGTCCCAGAACGCACCCGGACGCGCCTCCATCGGCGGATTCATAAAGAGCGCCAGTGAAGGTTCGCGCTCTGCGGCAGGGCTGGCCTTTGCAAGGACAAACTCGACAAGCTCCTCACACTGGAAGAAGCCCTTCCACATGTTATGTCCCTGGCCGGGAGGAATGCGCATGCGCATCGTACCGCCCAGCGCGCGATACCGTTTAGCCACTACGGCTGAGTTGCCTTCCAGCGGCACCACCGTATCGCTATCACCATGAACATGGAAGATCGGCACACCGGCCTTTGCAAGTGGGGCGAGTCGGTCAATCGGGTTATTCTGAGCGAGCTGCGCTTCAAGTTCGGCTTCGGTCAATCCATAAGCGCCACAGGCCGCTTTGAGGCCTGGCCAGCTTCGGATATTACAGACCGGATAGATGCCGACGATGCCACCCACTGACTCCGGATGCTCAACAGCCCAATTGTAGAGCATGAGGCCACCGCGGCTGCGGGCCAGCAGGATGGGCTTGCGGCTGAACCCGCGCTTACCTGTCAACTCCTGATAGAGAGACGTGAAGCGAGCACGTCCCGCCGGACTGCCGTAGGATTCACCGACGTCGATGCCCGCGATAGCGATGCCACTGTCCAGGAAGCGCTTAAACATCCAGCGCTCTTCAGCTCCGGGAAGATTCGGGAGTGTCGGCGCATACCAGACCCACGGCTGCGGACGGTTTGCAAGAATATGCTCTGCTGAGGGTAAGATGACAAACGCAGGACGTCCATCCACTTCAAAAGATTCACCCGGCAGTGGCAGCACTTTTTTCTGAGGCGCCTCCGCCCCAACGGCTGCAGTCAACAGGAACAGAGAAGATAAAAAGATCCTACACATAAAAGCCTCCGACATTTTCTTTTTTGAATTCATATGGAACAGAGTATCGCATATTTCACAAAAGTTGTCATGTCAACAAAACTGTCGACACGCGGTGTAGGAGAATTGGAGAAGTTCGCTAGTTCATGAGTGCGTTAGTGCGTTAGTTTTAACCGCAGAGGTAACCGCAGAGGGGTCGTAATTAGACACCTCTGTCTTGTCCTGTTTTCGCTGGCCGTGGGGGTGCTCCTTCGTGGGCACTGTTGAGCGCGTTCAACCGCGCTTGATAATGGTTATGGTTTTTCATGCGGCTGTAGGCTACAGCCGCGACTGTCCCCAAAGCTAGCACTTTTTTTCGATTTAGAAATAGGTGCGAAAAAGATTATTTTTGGGGTTGACTCTTTTGCCCCCCCCGCATAATATGTGCAAATCGTAGGTGCTAGAATGTTTTTGGCAAACCTTTTGGGATGCTAGTGTAAATAGGTCTGATCCTTTGAGCCACATAAATACTTGTGAATCTTACAGGCCGAAAACCGGGGAACTTCCTGTTTAATCGGCTCTTGCATTGATCTCAGCACCGGATATAGTGACGAATCATATTAGCAGGAGCACTTTTTTAAGCTGAACAGTGATATGCAAAAACGAAGCCAAATAAGACTCTCGACAGGGCTTTTCCTGTTTTCCGCAGTCTCTATGCTCTGCGCTCATGGCGCAGATACCAACAAAGCGGTTCGCTGGTATGGGATCGTTCCGGCCCCGAAATCGGTCGTAATGGATAAGGGTGAACTGGTCTTCAGCGGCAGAATCGCGGCAAAACAGCCTGAATTACGTCCCCTGGCAGCGGTTTTTTCTGACGAATTCACTTTGCTGACTGGAAAGAAGATGTCCGTTGCAGACGGTGATGCCATGGCCGGAGATGTCGTGCTGGAGATAGACACTAAGCTCAAGGATGAGGCTTATGCGATTGAAGTCCAGAAGTACGCATCGGTCAGGGGTGGCGGTTACAATGCTGTTGCGATGGGAACAGTCACGCTTCTACAGGCAATTTCAGCACAGGACAACAGAGATAAAGCGCCACACATGACTGTTAACGATGAGCCTTATGCTGCATATCGCGGACTGCTGATAGATCTGGCCAGGCACTGGCACAAGCTGCAGACCCTCAAGCAGCTGGTAGTCATGTGCCGGTGGTACAAGATCCGCTATCTTCAGCTGCACATGACCGACGACGAGAGCTTCACATTCTCCAGCAAGACTTTCCCGAATACCGCGACTGCCGGCAGGCACTACACACTGGAAGAGCTCCAGCAGTTGGAAACATTCGCACGTGACCGGGGCGTCGTGCTGGTTCCAGAGCTTGAGACTCCGGGACATTCAGCCTCATTGCGCAAGGCTTTGCCGCAGCTGAACTGCACCTCCGGCGGACGTGCTATGTGCCCCGGAAGCGAAACCACTTACGCTGTCATAGACACACTGGTCGGCGAAATGTGCGCCGTCTTTAAGACCAGCCCGTATTTCCACGCCGGATGCGACGAGGTAAACACTTCCGGGTGGAGCAAGTGCGACACCTGTAAAGCATATATGCAGAAACATGATCTGGGAAACACGCATGAGTTATTCAGGCATTTCATAGGCCGTGCACACGAGATCGTCAAGAAACACGGAAAGCGTACGATAGTATGGGAAGGCTTTCAGCGCAGCGGCAAAACCGTGATTCCCCGCGAAATCCTGATAATGCCCTTTGAAGGAGGGAAATACTACCGGCCTGACCACCTTGTCGAAGACGGATACACGCTGATCAACACTTCGTGGCAGCCTTTGTATGTAGTATCACACCGCCCTGCCCCGATCGGGCAGTGGTCGCCGGAATATATTTACAAGTGGAACATGTTCCGCTGGGAACACTTCAGACAGTGGGCACCGGCATATACCCCTATTCAATTACCTTCGACTGCTCCAGTTATCGGCGCCCAGATGTGTGCATGGGAGCAGCCTGACGAAGTGGAAATACCAAGCCTCAGGCTCAGGCTCCCGGCTATGAGCGAAAGGCTGTGGAGCTCACCTGCTGTCGGTGACTTCAAGGATTTCTCCGAACGGCTCACATCGACCGACGCCGCCCTGACAAAGCTATTACAGGTCAAATAACCTGCCTTTCTTTTGAGTTGTCGCTTCCTCTTTTTACCGTAACTCTTATTTCTCCAATTCCACCGTCACCGGTCCCAGCAGTCCCGACTCGGGCGACCCCCGATAACTTGTCGGTATGGTCTGGTAATGGTTCGCCAGGGAATTGTAGACCGTAACCTCGACCCGGTTCTCCCCGGCGCACACCTCTTTCGATATATCAAACTTCCACGGCGGCGTGACCCGCACCCCCGCAGGCTTGCCGTTGACACGTACCTCGGCCGAGCAGGTCAGACGCCCCAGGTTCAATACCACCCTGCCCTTGACCTGCTCCTCCGTCAACGCGATGGTCTTACGGTAGCAGGCGCCGCCCGAATAACTCGCCAGGCCTTCTATCGCGGCCCAGTTCCCGGGTAAAACCTTCCCGACTCCGCAAGCCAGCGCCACCGGTTCAGGCAAAGACGCGCCGCCATAACACCCGCGCTCCTGCTCAACCCTGATCGCAACACTCACCGAACCATCGGCTGGCTTGTCAACCTTCACTCGGTAAACAGTTGCATGCTCCGTCAAATCCCTGGCTTCTGACTTCTGGATTCTGACTTCTTTCCTTTTACATTCCTTGCCATCCACCCATGCCTGGATATTGCCACGGGCGGTAATGGTCATTTCCTTCAGGCCGGGCGGTGACATGAAACGGTACCAGCCGGCCGGATTCTTTTCACCTGCCCGCGCATCGAAAGCCAGGACTCCGGGCTTCCCGTACCAGCTCATGGCAAGAGGTTTGACACTGGCATCAGGAAGATCACTCGTATCAGGTTTTGCCGCAAGGCTTGACCCTTCCTTTTCCCGGTCGAAAACAAAGAAACCGTTTCCGATCGTGTCATAACGCAGCAACAGCGGGTTGGCCCCTTTCACAAGGTTTACCTGCGAAGGCACCTTTTCCCGGCGCACGGCGTTAAGCCACACCGATGCCGGAAGATTTCCGCCGGCCAGGACACGCGTGTCTCCGGCGTCTGGCGACAACACCGATGTCCAGAGATAATACCGGGTTCCACCCGCTTCCTTTTCACGGCCTGAATTCGGCATCATTCCGCCGCTGCGGAAAGAGGCAAGACCTATAAACGTATCCGCGATCAGCTCTTTCAGCCCGTGATAACCCTGCCTGCCCGTGTCACCCTCAACTCCAAAGCGCCACGAGAAGTCATAGGGCTGCCAGCTGTACTTCTTTCCCTCACACTCAACCGGGACTGCCGGATCAACCTGCTTCAAGCCTGCAAGCTGTTCCTCCAGCGCAGTCACGTCAGCTTTCTCCGGCAGCGGACCCAGCTTCCAGAATTTCTGACCATATGAATACGTGACCGTCCGCCATTTCGAATCATCAAGTTTCGGATCCTGCCAGCCAGGGTTGACCGCTGTTTCTTCGCAGTATCTCAGCCTACGGGCTTCCGCGCCGATCATGCCCTCGAACGGCGGCCAACGGAAATCGCCCCAGCGGTTGTCCATAGTCGGCTTGAGCTCAAAGTCCCATTCACCGTCCACGCTGACAACCTGCGCCGGAGCCAGCCCACCCTCCTCGATCTCGGCCTTGCCCTGACTGAACACGACAAGCTGAATCTCGCTTGCGTCAAGCGGCAGTTTCAGGCGGGTCCCGTTCGCATCCTGCGACTGGACTTTCAAGGTGCCGACCGCACCCGTCCACGGATTCCACAACTCAACCTTCCCCGTTGCCCTGAAGAAACATTCCGTTCCCCGCCCCGCCCCGTAGACGGCATAAACATCGCGGGGCCCGATCTTCCTGTGCTGTATCCGCGGATTACCGCCGTGCGCCTTGAAATCACGCGTAAACGATTCGTTTATAACCTGCTCAACCTGCCCTGCATTCTGCGCAATAACCGCCAGCCCGCCCCGGCCATTCGTGTTCCGCCTCAGTTCCGAGATCCCCTTTGCCTCAGCCGCGGCAACCCCGAACACGCCCTTCACCATTGCGTCAAGCTCAGCGTCTTCGCGCCCGGCCCGCTCGCTCGCCTCGGGAAGACGCCCGACCGCGACGATGATCCCGCCGGCATCGTAAAACTCTTTTGCCTTCTGAATGGTGGAATAGAAAACCGCGCGCATGGACGGCAACACCAACACCCTGTACTTCTCACCCGAAACACACAACTTCCCGTCCACAACCTTGGCACGGGCAAGCGACTCAAAGTCCATGTAGTCAAAATCGATACTCCGCTCGTAAAGGTGATTCCCTGTTCCGAAGGCAGTAGCCACAGATTGCCCGCCATCCAGGCCCGCCTGCATCGGCGCCACCGGATACATCACCGCCACATCACAGCAATGATGGCCTTGGCTGAGCAGGTAACTCAGCCTCTGGAGACAATCATTGAACGTCTTCATATGCGCCCAGTACGGCATCCGGAAATGATTGCAGGGCGGAGCCCACTCCCACCAGCCGCCGTGCGTGGAATAGTACAGTCCGTGCAGGGAAAGCAGGTTATAGCCGGCGACAAAATTATTTAAGGTTGCAGAAGTCACCTGCTCCGATGTCGTGCCCCAGCCGCTCCCGTAAAAGCCCTCCAGCCACACGCGCGGCCGCAGGTAAAGATGCGCCATCGAGCTGGCCACCTTGGCCTTCATGACATCGCCCGACAACCCCGGCTGGTCACTGCCCGGACCCTGGTTCCACCGCTGGGTCCGGAAATAGTCCCCGAATTCCGTAACATCACCGCCACGCCCGCCGTGGTCGCATCCGTAAATCATCCCGCGCGCCTGGTGCCAGTCAAAAATCGGCTTAAAGAAATTCTTCTCCGATAGCGCCACCAGCACATCACGGTAGTCCAGCCGGATCTTCTCGGTCCGCGGCCCGATGTCCATGAACACGCCCGGCAGTTCCGGCACAAGGTCGTAGCCCTTCATCTTCCTGAACTCATCCGGAAAACTTTCCGTCCAGAGATTGCCGTCTATCTGGAGATTGAGCTCGTCAGAAAAAAAGAAATTCAAGCCCTTTCCGCCTTCACCTGGAAATCGATCCTCAAACCGCTGGAAAAATTTCTCAACATAACGTTTTCCGGAAAGCGGATGCAGGGGATTCAGGGAATTCTGCTTGAACCCGTATGCAGTATACCTGACCTGCCAGTTCCCTTCGGGCGCCGTCCATACAAGAGCGCCGTCTTTGATGAATCCGCGAAGATCCGCATGACTGCCTGGGACGACCTTGTTACCTTCAACCTTGAAAGCCGTCACGCCTATCGTATTTTCGGGAAGGCGCCATTGAATTTCCTTCCCAGCCTCAACGGCCGGACCGTTCCCCATCCCTACTGTAGCGCCATATGAATCCGTATGTTCCTTGAGGATCTCATCCAAATACCAGCCCTGCCCGATCCCGAGCGTGTAGTCGCTGAGCGCAATCCCGCCCATCCCGCGCTTCTTGACCTGCTTGACAAACCAGCCGCACAAATCCCACCACGCTTCCGAGAACAGCGCCGGATCGCTCGGGTAAGTCAGCCCCCATGACGGTCCACCCCTGTCACTGTGTGCGTAATTGATCTGCAACCCGCTAACGCCGCCGCTCTTTTCAAGCTGGTCCAGTTGCCACGACAGCCTCTCTTTTGTCAGCGGGTCACCAAGCCACCAGTAGAACGGCACATTACCGAATCCTGGCGGCGGCTTCTGGAATCCCGGAAGCACATCCAGGTTGATGCTGCGATCCGCCTGCCCGACTGCCCACGCCGGCGGTTTCTCGACATTCGCCGGGTCACTTAATGAAAGATCGGCGGCATGCAGCGCAGCCAGCGGGGCCAGCAGCAAAGCGGTGAGGGTGAGGATTGTGAGTTTGTTCATGTGTGTATTCCTCAATTGCATATTTTCATTTTTCACTGATTGATCACTTCACCTCGCCGACAGGTCCGGCGACAAAGGCACGCAGGACCGGCTTCGCCGGGGTGCCTGTGAACTGTAACGTAAACGGGATTGTATCCTCGCGCACAGCCGGCACCTCAAGTGACAGAACACCCGGTTCGACGATTTTCGGTGACACCGGGTCATATCCAAGCGAGGCGGCTTTGCACGTCATGCCGGCCGGCACATGGAAAAACAGGGTTGTCGGCTCACCCCCGTTGCCACGCACGCGTCCGACAAGAGTTCCCTGATTCGGGATCCAGGTGATGTTCTGCGTTTCAAGCTTGCCCTGGCTGAAGTGACCGCTGGTGCCGAGCAGCTGCGGCCGGCCAAGATCAGCGCGCAGGGAGAAAACAGTGCAGGATTTCGACGGGATAGGAATCGCAAGGGATGAACCGTCAACCTTCGTCAGCTTCTGCATCCAGAAATCCCACAACAGCCAGGTGGCCGGTGATTCCTTGGGCGTTTGATCCCAGCTGCGGCTGCGGGCTGCCACCTCATCCAGGTTGAGCCGGATCTTCTGACCCGCGCGTTTCCCCTGTAATTCAAAAACGCCGAACAGCGTATAGGCGCCGTCAGCAACTCCCGGGTCCATGCCCCAGAGCAGGTACGGCTCATTTTCCAAAAGGTCCAGTGGACGCCCAGCTACCGGCAACGGCGGCAATATTTTTTTGTACACATCGAGATACTCCGCCGGCAAATCATCGAAGGTGTCGCCGTAGGTCAGGACATTCCCCGCAAGCGCCATCCAGGACATCCAGGAGCGGCTCCACTCCACACCCTTCGCTTCGCCATAGCGGCGGCAGACAATAGCATCCGGGTCGTTGATCCAGACACGCCAGTTATAAAACCAGCGGGTCGCAGCCGAATCATACGAGAACATCTCGCCGCCATGCGAATCGCCGCTGATGCGCATCCCGTCGCAAAAGCCCATTGCCGGGCCCAGCAACGCGCCGCAGTGCAGCCAGTAGGTATCCTTCCCGTAACCCCTTCGCATAGCAGCCAGCCCGCGGTTATAGGACTCAACCGCTGTCAGTGTCGGATCAAACCGCTTCTTTTCCCAGGCACCCCACAGCATGAAATCGGTCATTACATACCGGAAGCCACGCTCACGCCAGCTGCGCGCCGCGCGTTCCAT
>CAIZQW010000035.1 GCA_903935195.1 uncultured bacterium | reverse complement strand
TGCAAGGAGTGGGAGAAACACTGTATTTACCAGCCCTGGCTTGTGGAGCACGAAAACAAGTTCTACAATTTCTATAATGCGAAACACATGCCGGACTGGATTGAGCAGATGGGTGGAGCGACTTCATCCGACCTGTTGAATTGGCAGAGATACCCGAACAATCCTATTGTGCCGGTCCGGAAAGGTGGCTACGATGAAAAATTCTGTGCCGACGGTAAGGTCTTCCGCGACGGCGACCACTGGGTGATGTTCTATTTTGGTGTCGGCAAGGGAGGGGCGCACATCATGGCTGCCTTCTCACGCGATCTTGTTAACTGGAAGGCCCATCCCGAGCCGCTGTACAAGGCAGGCGGGCATCCCGGCGGACTTGACAAGCAGTTTGCTCACAAGATGTCGTTAGTTTACAACAAGGCCAACGAGACTTTCTACATGTACTACTGCGCTTGCGGTAACAAGGGACGCTCTGTCGGGTTGATTACCAGCAAGCCTCTTAAAGTTTCAGATGTCAGTAAATAGAAAAGGAGAAAAGGTTATTATGAGAAATACAGTATTATGCATGGTTGCGCTGTCGCTGATGGCGAATATGGTTATGGCGCAAGACGCTGGTAAACCCCAGAAGAAGTCCAAAGGACCGCTGAAGGTCTATATCCTCGCAGGGCAGTCCAACATGGAGGGACATGCCGCAGTCAGCACTTTTGACTATATCGGCAAGGATCCGCTGACGGCGCCCCTCCTCAAGGAGATGCGCAATCCCGATGGAACGCCACGGGTATGTGACAAGGTTTGGATGTCCTATTTGACGGGTCCTTATGATGGCAGTGCCAATGGCGAGGGGTTGGGGAAATTGACCGCCGGCTTTGGCGCACGTGGAGATCAACCCACCAATAATTGCGGCAATATTGGCCCGGAGTTCACCTTCGGAATCACTATGGAGAAAAAGCTTAAGCAACCCATCCTGATTATCAAGACCGCCTGGGGCGGCAGGTCGCTCAACACCGAATTCCGTCCGCCCAGTGCCGGGCCATACAAGTTGCCGAAGGCGATTCAGGACGAGTGGGATCAGTATCCCCAGGGAGCCCACGGGGTTCCCAAACTCGAGGAGCGGAAAAAATGGCAGGAAGAAAAGGATGCCGCCTCGGGCGTGTTTTACCGGATGATGATCGACCATGTGAAAAAGGTGCTGGCCGATCCCAAGCGGGTCTGTCCGGAATATGATGCGAAGGCTGGTTATGAAATTGCCGGTTTTGTCTGGCTTCAGGGTTTCAATGATCTGGTCGATGGCACGACGTATCCCAATGAGAATTATGATGAATACGCGCGCTTGTTGTCACACTTCATTCGCGATGTTCGCAAAGACTTGTCAGCCCCGAAGATGCCCTTCGTGATCGGCGTGCTGGGAGTCGACGGGGAGAAATGTGTAAACTTCCGCAAGGCCATGGCCGCACCGGCCGCCATGCCCGAGTTCAAGGGCAATGTGGTTGCTGTTGATACCGCCCCCTTCTGGGATACTGTTATCGAAGCCGCACAATTCAAGCAGGAGGAGTATAACAACATCGTCGCCACGGCGCACACCTTGAAAGCGGACGGAATGTTCAACAGGGAATGGAAATGGGAGAACTACTGGAAGCCGGTTGGCAAGCCTCTGCCGGAGGAACGGATCTGGCGCTTCGCGACGGTTGATGCCACCGAAAAGAAGGATAAGATGGAAAAATATGACGACCAGCGATTCCGTGACATCACCCTGCCCGCCGGAATGGAGAATTGGCACATGCCCGACTTCGATGACCGCAAATGGACGGCTGGCAAGGCCCCCATTGGAAAGGGCGTCTGGGATCACAGCGGACACAGCGGAATTAAATTGGACAAATTCCCCTCAACATGGGGAAAGGGCGAATTCCTGCTGATGCGCACGACTTTTGAAGTGACAAAACTCGACTGCGCGTCGTATCGCATCGCGGTTTTGGCAAGACAAGGATTCAGGGTCTACTTGAACGGACAGGAGATACATGCTTCCGGCGGGGGACAGGACAAGCCGCAATACGGCTCCATCGTCCTCGAAGAAGAACAGATCAAACACTTGAAGAAAGGCAAGAACGTCTTGGCGGTCTATGCCAATGACCAGTATTCCCCAGACTCCCCGGAACATTATGCCGCGATCGATGTGCGGATTGAGGGCATCACCAAAGCCGACCAGAAGAAGCTCGATCTCGCCTTGGAGGAAGTCTTTTCGCCCAAAGACAGGGAGGCCCTCAAAGGCGCTTCCAATGGCGGTTACCACTATTTTGGCAGTGCGAAGATATTTGCCCAGATGGGCAAGGCGTTCGCAGAGGCCATTGTGAAGTTACAGAAATAGGCGAGCAGGGGAAGCGGTCAGTAATCTGTGATCAGTGGTCAGTGCCAAGGTAGCTTTTTTATCAACGAATTAAACGAATTGAACGAATTGAGAATAGGGCAAGGTGTTGCTCGCAAAGCAGTATTTGAAATTAGTTTAATTAGTTGAAAAACTCTTCAAGTAATAGTTAAGGGACAAGCGTTATGAAAGGAACAAGAATGATACGTGCGAAATTTGCAGGGGTAGTTGTCGGAGTTGCGGGGTTCGTGTGTAGTATGGCCGGGACGTTGTCGCTGGCTGGTTCCGCCGAGCCCGTCTGGGGGACCTCGCCGATTGCCGAGCCGCATCCCTATGTCAGCACCGGAAGTTTTACCGGGCCGGCGGTGCCGGAATCGCCCGATCCGCTGGTTGCCTACCGCTGGCCCAGCCCAAAGGCTACGGATGGTCTCGAGATCTATCTGCAGAAGCCCAGCGTTGTTTCATGCGACACCGAAGCATCCTTCGACAACCTGGGTTCGCTGACGACAGAGCAGCCGAATGTCACGGTCAAGGGGACGGGTTCGATTCGAATGGATTTCGGCCTGGAAAGCGCGGCCTGGTTGGAGTTCGACAGTCCCGACTGCCCTGGCGGCATTGAAATGAGTATCAGCGAGTACAATCAACCGGCGATCGTTAATCAAATGCCCTTGCACCCGGTAAAAACGCTTGCGCCCGTCAAGTATGGCAACACCTACCGGCTGGAGTTGAACAAGGAGCTTTACGAAGGCGTGCGCTTTGGCTGGATCCATGTCCGCTCGTTCACCAGTGCATGGCACATCACCGGAATCCGGCTGGTCTGCCAGGTCAAGCCCGTCAACTACAAGGGAAGTTTTTCATGCAGCGATCCCATGCTTACCCGGGTGTGGTACACGGGCGCCTACGGAGTGAAACTGAACCTGTTGAAGGATTATCTGGGCGCTATTCTGATGGACCGGGGCGACCGGCATTCCTGGACCGGAGACGCCCATCCTTCGCAAGCCGCCTCCATGGCGGCGTTTGGTAATTTCGATTTTGTCAGAAATAATCTTGAACGTACTTCAGGAAATGACTGGATCCTGAGTTACATGCTGTATTGGGTATCGAGCATGCTGGACTATTACAATTACACCGGGGACGCGACGATCCTGGAAAAGTATATCGGTAATATCAGCGGTAAACTCGATGCTGCATATACTGCATACGGAACAAATCCCAAACTCGGGTTTTATGGCCATGATGAACGATTGGCCGCGGGCCTTGAAATGGGGCCCAGCAACTGCCCTGAAGCCGCGAATGCCTATAAAATGCTTTCAATCAGGGCCTGGAACGACTTCGCCAAAGCCATGGGGACCATCGGCCGTACTGATTTACGGGATAAATACAATGGGTATGTTACTGAAAAAGTTTCCCAGTTGCGACAGAACGCAACCTGGTATCAGACCTTCGGTGTCCATGCAATGTCCGACGCGGTCAACGCCGGGTTTACCAGCCGGACCGAGCAGGAAAAGATGTTTGCGCTGGAATTCAATGACAAGGTTAACCGTGTCTCTTTTTCACCGTTCAACCAGTATTTTATCATTCAAGCCATGGCATCCATGAAGAGGCACGATGAGGCCCTCGACGCAGTCCATTATTTATGGGGCGGGATGATCGAGTATGGAGGCACGACCTTCTTTGAGGTATTTCGCCCCTCCTGGGCCACTGTTCTCGGCAGGAACGACCCAGTACCCAACAACCAGACCGGATTTACCAGCCTTTGTCATCCCTGGGGCGGTGGAGTGGTCAAATGGCTGAGTGAGGAAGTTGCAGGCATCAAGCCGGTTTCTCCCGGGTTTAAGGAGTATGCTATTGTTCCGCACCTGGGACGGAGTCTCACCTGGGTGAAAGGAACGGTGCCAACGCCACACGGCGAGATCGGGATGAGCATCAATGTTGACTCAGGCGAAATGTCCATGTCTGCGCCGGCGGGAACCATTGGACGGCTTGGCATTCCGAAAATGGAAAAGACCATACGCTCAATTGTGTTTGACAACGTCGTGGTCTGGGACGGCGTCTTTCATGCGGCGAACGGCGTGGGTGGCGCCGAGGAAGACCCGGATTTTGTCTATCTCACCAAGGTCCAGCCTGGAACACATGCGATAACCGTAAAATACTCCGGCACAACGCCCGGTTACGTCGAGCCCCTTGAACATTATGATGTGGATGGTATCAGGCAGGACTCTGCCACGGGCGGCAGCTGGGGTGGTAAATACGGGTCAGAGGGTTATGTGTTGTTCAGCTATAACGGCGCAAACCAGGATGTCAGGGCGCTTCCCTCGTATGTCAAATCACTGAATATTTACAATCATCGCAGCGTGCAGTGGACCAACCAGACGAGCGAGCTGCGGGCTTTGTCGCCGGACAAGAGCAATGGCGTTCCGCGCAAGGCAGCGTGCATTTATACCGGAAACGGGGGTCCCACCGATGTCGTGCGCAGTTGGGATGGCCAACCGTTGACGGTTTCAATCGAAGCAAACGGGAGCCGCTCCTACCAGGTGGCCTTTTACTTTGTTGACTGGGACAAGCTGGGCCGAAGTATCGCTGTTGAAATGTTTGATGCAAAAACCCTGAAAATGGTGGCCCCGGTTCAAGTGATCAAGGATCATGTCGCGGGCTGTTATCTCATCTACAAATATGACAAGTCGGTGAAATTCAGGATTCAACAAATCCGGGGGGCTAATGCGGCCCTTTGCGGCATCTTTTTCGATCCGGCGCCGGTGGCCGGCGCGAAATAACGCGTATGCCTGAAGATGTGAAACAAAACAAAAAAGGAACGTAAACGCCAGACTAGGGGCAAGGCGTTCGCAGAGGCAAATGTTAATTTACAGAAATGAACAAGGGAGTACCTTGGAAGGGAATGATGGAATGGTGGAACATTGGAATAATGGAATGATGGAATCTTGGAATAATGGGCGAGAAGATCCTTGCTGGAGGGCGGTCGGATCGACCGCCGGACGGCGAGCCGGCTTCGCTAAGGCTACGCCGCGCCAGGTACCGCCGTCCCTCCCAGAGCCGGTATTCCGTCTTTCCCCAACATTCCAACATTCCCATATTCCAACATTCCAGTTTGAAGTTATGGGACAAGCGTTATGAAAGGAACAAGAATGATACGTGCGAAAATGGCAAGTGTCGTTGTCGGAGTTGCGGGGGTGATGTGGTGTATGGCGTTCAGTGTCAATGCCGGTGAGCCGTTGGTGCAGGAGAAGACGCTGCCTGACGGTCTTACGGAACTGAGGGTTGTTTCGGATGCTGGAAAAGACCTGGCGGTTTATAAGGTTGACCTTAAGACCCGCCACGAACCGGCAACGGACAGGACGGGAAATATAAAAGCATGGGAGACCTGGCGATACGGCGGGTTCTTCTGCTTCAACGACAATCAGTTCACGGGCGAGGAGTTTTCGAAAAATAGGGATGCGAAGCTCTTCAATCCGTCGAAGCTGGATATAGCAGGCTGGGCGAAGACGATGAAGAATGCCGGGATGAAATATGCGGTGCTGACAACACGCCACACGTCCGGATTCCTCCTGTGGGACAGCCCCACGAGCGAGTTTGACGTCGGAAGCAGTCCCGGCAAACCCGACGTTGCCGGCGAATTCGTTAAAGAATGCCGCAAGGCCGGGATTGCACCCGCGTTTTATTACTGTCTGTGGGGCGGCAAAAATTGGATGCCGCATCCGAACGCGCGTGAGATCATCCTGGCGCAGATCAACGAACTGGCCACGAAGTTCGGCGAGATTCCCTACTTCTGGATAGACATGGGCATCTGGCGGACGGGTAACCTGTCGATTCAGGAGATCTACGATTTAATAAAGAATGCCCAACCGAATGCGATCGTAATAATGAGTCAGGCCATTCAGAATGGGCGGAGGTTAAACTTTTTTCCGACGGATGTGATAAACGGTGAAGTGGTTGTCCCACCAGCCGAAGGTCATCAGCCCCTCCGTACGGTGAACGGCAAGCAGTATTACCTGCCGTTTGAGTTTGAGCCAGTATCGCAGCGTATCTCAAAGGGAACAACAACACCATTGGGGGCAGTCGGCGCCTGGTTTACATATGGGGATGGGAAAGGTTTCGAGGTCAGCAAGCCGATAGAAACCAAGGTTTTGTTTGACTGGATCAAACAGGCGTATGACCGGGGCGCCGCAAACGTGCTGTTGAGCCTGGCGGCGGATTACACCGGAAAAATAAGACCGGATGACGTCAAACAGCTTGAAGAACTTGGGAAAATGCTGAAGGAAGCCAGCCTGCTGGAAGATCCCAAAGCAGCAGTCCAGCCAGTTGTATCACCTTCCGTTGATAGACCTGCCAAAACATCTGGAACAGGGGAGAACAATATTCAACAAGACGGTACGGCAATGGCATTTGTCTGGCCGTCCGCCATTCCTGCCGACTGCCCTTTCCTCCGCTCGCCAACGCTGACCGGGATCTCCTTCACCGGCCGCAACCGTGGCTATCGGGCCGGCGACACCTGGTATCCGTGCTGGGCCAGTGACGACAAACTGTATTCGCCGTGGACTGACGGCGGCTTGGAGGGCATGGTCTCCGGCTCGTCGCACGGCGAAAAGGCCAAAACCGGCCATGCGGTGATGATCGGCGACGACCCGTTGAAACTCGAAATCCACAACACATCGCCTCCCAAGACTGCCAGTGCGCGGCCTTACCAGGGACGCTATCCCTGCGGTTCGCTCGTCCTTGACGGCATTTGGTACTACGGCACCTACTGCCTCGGGCCGGAGCCGGGAGACTACACGCACAACGGCCTGATCTGGAACTGGCCCTATCTCGGGCCGATGCCCGGCTTCCAGATCTCGCGTGACTACGGCAAGACGTGGGAGTCGTCGCCGTTGACGCCGGACAAGCCGTTGTTCCCCGAGCCAGCCAAGTATCTGGGTCCGGTGAAGATGGGCGCTCCGCACTTCGTGGACTTCGGCAAGAACATGGAACACTCGCCCGACGGCAAGGCGTATCTCCTGGGAATGGGCGCAGAGGAGAATGATCCGCAGCCGCGCCCGTGCCTCAGGCTCGGCGCGCCCGGTCAATGGTTTGAAATCAACCCGGACTGCAAAGAAAACTTCTCCCACGCCAACCTCAGCTGGATTTCCGCCGACCAGGTTTACCTTTCCCGCGTCAAGCCTTCGCCGGAAACCATCAATGATATCAAGGCGTACGAGTTCTTCGCCGGACACGACGCGAATGGAAGGCCGGTCTGGACATCGGATTTCGCCAAGATCAAGCCGCTGCTCGAATGGAACAACCACCTGGGCTGTGTCACGGCCACCTGGGTGCCAGGCTTGAAGAAATACCTCATGTGTGTCACGGACGGCTGGCCGACGATGGCGAAAATGACCTCATACATCCTCGAAGCTGACGTCCTGACAGGCCCATGGCGAATGGTGACGTACATGAAGGATTTCGGGGAGCAGGGGTTCTTCCTGAATTTCCCCAGCAAGTTCATCAGCGCCGACGGCCGAACGCTGTGGCTGTGCTACTCAGCAAACTTTAGCTCTGGCATGAACGGCCAAGTGCTGAAGCTCAATCCGCCCGGTGGCCGCGGCGTGCTCCGCCTGCACGAGGTTAAACTTATGGAGCCCACACAGCACACGAATAGACAGTAAGGATAGGAAACAAAAATGAAAAATCGCAGCTTGCTCACATTGACGGGATTGGTGCTCTTGACCGGTTCGTCCGCATTGCGCGGCGGGGACGGTCAGCCCGCGCCGGAATTCAAAGAGGATCTCAACGGAGCCCAAGGCAAGGTCTTCAGGGTGGATCCGAACAACAAGTGCTTTGAACTTCTGAAGACATTGCAATACGACTTCGATA
>CAIZQW010000034.1 GCA_903935195.1 uncultured bacterium | reverse complement strand
CACTCTTGAATTTCTCTGTCTCGATCGGACTGATGCCGCCGGTGATCAGGAAACGGTCACTCGTCAGCCCCATCACCTCATCGAGCTGCACATCGCCCAGCGGCGGGAAGGCCACGCCTTCAAGGCCGTCTACGCCAAGCGAATCAATGAACTTCAGATTAACACGCTGGTGGCCGCAGGCGTGGATGAAAAAGGTGCTGCCCTTTGCATTGGCGATCCGACTGGCCTGCTCATAATACGATGCCGAGAAATTTTCCAGATAGGTCGGGGTATGGAAGGCGGCATCGAGATTGTCCATGGCCATCATGGCCGGAACACCGGACTGCGCCATCTGCGAGACTAGATCGAGTTGCGCCGCCTCATGCAATCCGAGTAGCTTCTTCACGCGGTCTTCGTCATCCGCGATCATATAGGTCGTGTTGATTGCGCCCGCCATCAGATGAAGGGCTTTGAGCGGACTGTACAACTCGCCTGCCACCACAAACCCGTCATCCCCCACGAGCGCCTGTTCCTGCGCATAGCGTTCCGGCAGGAAACGCCAACGTCTGGCCTGCACCAACTCTTCGAGCGCAACAAAGGGATCCGGCGCGTTATCCAGCACAAAGACCTCCTGGACCAGGGTGGACTCCGCAAAGACATACCGCTGACGTTCCGTAAACGTGCCGCGTTTCGTATGATAGGTCCGGGTGGTCACCCGGTCTTGCCCCTCCATAACGACGTTCTCTTCAACCGTCACGCCATTCCAAACCTCTTCCGACAATCCGCCGAACCAGCCTTTTTTCTGATCGGAATAAATGTTCCGGCTGAAGACGTCCAAGCCCAGATGACGGATCACCTCAAGCTGGCTCTTGCAATGCGCAATCTCCTGGGGTAACAGACCGTGATTCTGATGGTGTCCGAACCACTGCCAATAATTCGGTGCATAGACCATGCGCGCCGGGGTCTTGCGGTGGAGTACCGCACTCACACAGCCACGATGACTGGCTCCCGAGTTTTTATGCTGTTGTTCAGAAGATAAAGTTGAATCCGTCATGATAAGCCTCCACGTATTTCATGTTGGAAATTGTACCTGTTGCGAATGGGTTGGACAAGGCGTTTTGCTCTAATGCCAGCAGTTGCCGGCTCGTATGAGCGTCTGGTGCGTCGACTTGTTGCCTTTTTTTATACTCTCACTGGTGCCGCATGTAATTCCATACCAAGTGCTCTCACAACTTTCAATATGGTATCAAACCCTGGCATACGATCTCCAGAGAGAGCCTTGTAAAGGCTTTCCCGGGATAGTCCAGCTTCACGCGCTACGGCCGACATCCCTTTTGCCCGGGCTATATCACCCAGCGCTTTAGCTACGAAGGATGCATCCCCGTTAGATTCTTCAATACAGGCCTCAAGATAGGCGGCCATTTCCTCAGGTGTTCTGAGATGTTCTGCTACATCATATCGTAATGTTTTTGTTTTGCTCATAAGCATAACCTTTCAATACGTGCCTGAATGCGAGCACGCGCTTTGATATCGCGTAATTCATCAAGCCATATTGAAAAGAGTTCCGTTTTGCGAATTTCAAACATTGTTTAAAGTGTATCCTTTCGGCTACATGCTGTCAAT
>CAIZQW010000033.1 GCA_903935195.1 uncultured bacterium | reverse complement strand
TGGAAAGGGCGGCGAGCATCAGGGTGTTTGCCGCTCTGGGCATGCCCAGTTGGGTCGAAAGATCAATGGCTGGCATCACGACCAGCTTGACCCCAGCAGGAGGCTCGACAGTGCGCGGGACTGTCGCATCAACAATCACGGTACCGCCAGGCACGACACTCCCCACAAACTTTTCATACGAGGGCTGATTCATGCAGACGAGGACATCAGGGGTGTCAACCGAGGGCGAGCCAATGGGCTTGCCCGAGATCACGACCGAGCAGGCTGCCGCGCCACCGCGCTGTTCAGGTCCGTAGGTTGGAAACCAAGAGGTGAAGCGCCTTTCAAGTCGGGCGGCATCTGCAACTAAGTGTCCCAGACTTAAAATGCCTTGTCCCCCGAAACCGCTGAATTTTAGACGGACCTCACCAAAGGATTCGTCTACTAACGCTGCAGGAACGTCCAAAGCCTGGTCCGCGGCAAAAAACGCATTGATGTCAGGAGGCGTTGGGGCTTCTTCACGAGGCTGGGCCTCTGCGCTCGTATCACGGAAGCAGTGAAGTGGGAACTCCTTCTCCATGACGGTCATACAAAATTCAGCAGACTTGATGGCGTCGATCGCCATATTGGTAGGACAAGGGGCGATAATTTCGACAAAGGCATATCCCTTTTTGTCACGCTGGATCTCAATCGCCTTGCGGATCGCCTTTTTCGCTTTAAGAATACGCGCAGAGTCTGCAACAGAAACACGCTCAATATAAACAGGTGCTGCAAGCTGATTGAAGACCTCGCAGACATGAAGCGGGTACCCATCGTGTTGCGCACTCCGTCCGAGCGGGGAGGTCATGGTCTCCATACCCAGTAGGGTCGTGGGTGCCATCTGTCCACCGGTCATGCCATACGTGGCATTGTTGACAAAGAACGCTGCAAAGTGTTCCCCTCGACTTGCCGCCTGAAAAGCGTTGTTAAAGCCAATCGCACCAAGATCCCCATCCCCTTGATACGAGAGGACAACTGCATCGTGCCGAACACGATTGACGCCGGTAGCCACGGCATGTGCGCGTCCATGAGCCGCGCTGATATTACCGCAATCCCAGTAGTAATAACCAAAGACACCACAGCCGACAGGTCCGACCATGATGGCCTTATCCTGGAGCCCCATCTCTGCGAGGGCTTCGGCAATGAGTTTATTGATGATGCCATGGCCGCATCCCGCGCAATAGTGTGTTGCGCGGGTGGCGTCGCCACCCCGGGTGAAGACCTCATACATTCCAAGGGTTTGTTTCGTGATCATCGTATTCTCAAATTCCTCTCAATGGCTTTCAACGGTTACCGCAACCTCTTTGCTACAGCGACGATCTCTTCAACAGACATGACGATGCCCCCCATGTGATTGACGAGGGCGATCTCCTGATAACGTTTTCCATCCTTAGCAAGATGCATCAGCAGGTCATCACGGAACTGGCCGCAACTGAGTTCCACCGCTAAGGCTTTACGTCCTGCCAAGGTTGTGCAGAGCGCCTCTGCAGGAAAGGGATTCAGCGTGATGGGCCGAAAGACACCCGCCTTCACGCCCTCGGCACGCAGCGTCTCCGCAGCCGTGCGAGCGATACGACTGGAGATGCCATAACAGACCAAGACGACTTCTGCATCGTCACACAGGTAGGTCTCATGCGCAGCATCGTGTCGCATGCTGTCGTACTTGGCTTGCAACCGCTGGTTGTGCAACTCCTGCTCAGGCGCATTCAAAAAGATAGAACTGACGAGATGCTGGCGTGTTTCAGCGGTTCCCTCCACGGCCCAGGTGCTCATTTCCGGACGTGGCATAATCGTCTGGGGAAGGATTAAGTTTTCCATCATCTGGCCGAGCAGGCCATCCGACAAAACAATAGCAGGCGTCCGGTACTTACAGGAGAGCGCAAAGGCGCGCTGGGTGAAGTCGCACATCTCTTGGATGCTGGCGGGTGCGAGGACGACGCACTGATAGTTGCCGTGTCCTCCACCTTTGACCGCCTGGTTGTAGTCCGCTTGCTCATGATAGACGTTTCCGAGTCCGGGGCCAGCGCGCATGATGTTGACAATCACGCCAGGCAGTTCCGCGCCAGCCATGTAAGAGAGTCCCTCCTGCATGAGGCTCATGCCAGGTCCCGAGGTGGCAGTGATGGCGAGTTTGCCCGCTGCCGCTGCGCCAAACATCATGTTGATTGAGGCAGTCTCGCACTCCGCTTGCAAGAATTCGCGTCCCAGGGCCGGGAACCAGTCGGCCGCGGCATGGGCGATCTCACTGGCCGGCGTGATGGGATATCCAAAATAGACATCTGCCCCTGCATAGAGGGCTCCGATGACGACCGCTTCATTTCCTTTGATAAACTTGGTCATAGGTCTCACTTCTCGATCACAAGGACATACGGTTCAGGACAGGTGTAGAAGCAGATGCCACAGCCGACGCATCCCTCGCCACTGTACTCAACAGGTTTGACACCTCGACGATTGAGGTGTTCAGAGAGGCGTAGACATTTTTTGGGGCAGGCGACAATACACCGCATGCAACTTTTGCATTCATCAGCATTGATCACGGGATGGGGAATGCCTGTCCTCGGGGTCTCCGTACTCGCCATGTTTTCGGTTCTCCGATATAAAAAAAATAGACCTCTACCTTAACGTAAATGAGGCAAAATAACAAGCCTGTTTTGCGTTTTCACATTGGCTTTCTCCGTCAAAAAAGTCTACACTATTTGCGAAGAAAAAGCGAGAGGGCATAGGCGATCCCACTGGCCTTGTGCCAGTGGTGAAGAAAAAGCGAGAGGGCATAGGCGATCCCACTGGCCTTGTGCCAGTGGTGAAGAAAGTTTTTTGGGGAGACGACTCTCCACCCCCAAACGTTTGCCTCCACCGACACAAGGTCGGTGGGCGGCTTTCAGACTACAAAAGCGAGGAGCATATGGCTATTATCAGCATGACAGGATTTGGGCGCGGCGAGATGAGTGAGCAAGGGGTTAAAGTGGTTGTTGAGCTCAGCACCGTTAACCGTAAACAGTTTGATTGCTCGCTCTCGCTCCCGCGCGAATTGGGGTGCTTAGAGTCCAAGATCCATGCGCTGTTGCATGCGGGGATTTCGCGCGGTCATATTAAGGGCAATATCATGGTCAAGGCCGCGCAAGAGGGGCAGACTTCACGGCTTTTGAATATGGAACGTGTGAAAGAGCAGATCATCGAGTTGCGAGCGGCTGCACAGCAACTGGAGATCATGGATGATCTGTCGATCACGTCACTCTTGCAACTCCCGGAGGTCATGAATAACACGACGCTTTTTGAAGATCCCGAGGCGTTGTGGGGCTTGCTTGAGAAGGCGACCAAGCTTGCCTTAGAGAAACTTTGTCAGATGCGCGCTCAGGAAGGCGAGGCCTTGGCTAATGATCTGAAGCAACGTTTTCAGGAGTTAAAGGTTTTGAGCGAGGCGATCGCACCATTAGCCTTGGCAGTGCCTAAACGGTACCAGGCCACGCTTGAAAAACGTCTGGCAGAATTGCTCGGGGATGGTACCAAGAACGTGGTGGATCCAGCCTTGCTCGCGCGTGAGGTTGCTGTATTTGCAGATCGCTGTGATGTCAGCGAGGAGATGACCCGTCTCGCCAGCCACTTTGTGCAAGTCGAGAAGGCGCTTCTGGACGGTCACGCCTCAGGCCGTACACTCGACTTTCTCTGCCAAGAGATGTTCCGAGAGATAAACACGACAGGCTCAAAGGCAAATGATGCCGAGATTACGCGCCTCGTGATTACCTTTAAGGCTGGATTAGAAGCCGCCCGCGAACAGGTCCAGAATGTCGAGTAGCAGTCGGTAGTGGCAGTTGGCAGTAGCAGTGGGCAGTAACAGTTGTTAGTTGGCAGTAGCAGTGGCAGTTGACAGTGAAAGGTTAGAGATGCAAAAGGGTGTTGAAGGGTTAAAGGTTTTTGAATTAGCATACGAAGGCGCAATGCAGATTTTTGCGTTGTCAAAAAACTTTCCAGTTGAGGAAAAGTATTCGCTGACAGATCAGATCCGCCGTTCATCTCGTTCGGTATGTACGAATACTGCAGAGGCTTATCGTAAACGCCGATATTTGAAACATTATTTATCAAAACTTACGGATGCAGATGGCGAAGCAAGCGAGACAAGTGTTTGGCTGCGCTTTGCAAAGGATTGCGGTTACATATCGCCAGAAATATTTGAACAGCTCTCTTCCCGTTATGGCGATGTTGGAAAACTTTTTGGATACATGATGGATCATCCAGATAAATTTGGTGTTCTCTGCACGGACAACTCGTGATAAACACTGCCACTGCCAACTGCTACTGCTACTGCCCACTGCCAACTGCTACTGCCACTGCCAACTGCTACTGCCAACTGCCAACTATCGTCGTCCCTGCCGGGACGGCTCTACCGCTGGCGGTAGAAGAGATAGATTCCGATACAGAGGAATAATAAATTCGGGAAGATAACCGCAACGGTGACAGGGATAAACATATTCTTGGCGCCAACCTCGCAAAGAATGGCCGTTCCATAGAAGGAGAAAAACATGGCCACGGCAGCGACGATACCTTTAAAGACGCTTTGACGGCCAGTCACAACCCCTGCTGGAATGGCAAAAAGCGTGATGACCAGACAGGACAATGGGGCGATGAGACGCGCCCCAATATCATAGAGCTTGATACATCTTTCTTGCTTGCTGAGATGTGGATTCTGCTTGAGGTCAGTTAAAAGGTCCCGTGTTGTGCTGTGCTCGGGTTTCTTGTTCATGACCAGAAAATCACGAGGCGTCTCGGTAAGCTCAGGAAAGGAACGGATCGAAAGGGACTCCAAGGCTTTATAATGGTTGGCTACAGGTTCGTTGAGTTCATCAAAGTACTGATACTGGGGGTTAAAGAACCACCACACGCCATCTAGATATTCAGCTCGACGTGCTGTAACCTCCAGCATGCGGCTCTTATCCTCGCGATCAAAAGAGAGGCGAACACCCTCAAGAGTTCCAGGCTTTTGGATGTCAATGCGATTAATGCGCCAGATGCGACGGTCAAGCTGGTTGAAATAGGCTACATTTTCACGGATGCTCATCTTCGTCTTCTTGAAGTCATCATCCTTAAATTTCCACGCCCACTCCGCGGCTCCAGGCGTGTAAACCTCGTTCAGCACGGCGACGAGAATCATGGCGCAGGTGGCGACAAGTAATAGGGGACGTACAATCACGACGAACCCAATCCCATTCGCGCGCATGGCGGTGATTTCACTGTGACGACAGAAATTCCACATCGTATAGAGCGCCGCGAGCATCAGGGTCGCTGGAAAAAGCCAGATAAAGAAGGGAGAGAGGTAGCCGATGAAGTAGGCGACGATCGTGAGCAAAGGGGGCTTGGCTGCGAGTAAATCATCAAAAGAGCTAATCAACTCGAAAAGGATATAGATGCCCAAGAACATGATCAGGCAGTACGCCAAAGGCACTAGGAACTCACGAAGAATATAGCGCGAAAGAATACGCATGAGACGCATCACTCCTTTTAATGGCTAGTACGCTTGTCCGGGACTTCAACGGAATGATGGAATATCGGAATGATGGAATGTTGGGATGAAATCAGTGGCAGTACCTATTGATAGTCGTCAGTCGCTATCGGGTAACCAACTCCACTATTCCATTATTCCAACATTCCATTATTCCAACTATTCATCCACTTGGTCGGCGATGGAGTCATCGACTTCCATGTTGGAGTAGACATCCTGTACGTCATCGTGCTCTTCCAGCATCGCGACGAACTTATTGACTGCCTTGGCGACGGCGACATCTTTAACATTTGCTTTTGTCAGAGGGACCAGTCCGACCTGCGAATTTTCCCGGTCAAAAGCAATGCCAGCGGCTTCGATGGCTGCAGTGACCTCGGCAAATGCGTTCGGCTGGCAGGTGACGGTGAAACCACCCTCTTCAGTCAACAGGTCATCCGCGCCTGCGCCCAAAGCGACTTCCATGATCTTGTCTTCTGTGAGGTCAGGAGTTGCTGGAACCATGATGGTTCCCTTGCGTTCAAAGCTACGGAAAACAGAGCCCTGGCCTGAGAAATCGGAATTATTCTTTTTGAAGATGTTTCGGACTTCCGAGGCGGCGCGGTTCTTGTTGTCGGTCAGAACTTTAACGACCAACCCAACACCGCCACTCGCGTAACCTTCATACGTAATTTCTTCGAGTGCGTCTGCCGCCAGTTCGCCAGTTCCCTTCTTGATGGCACGCTCGATGTTATCATTCGGCATGTTCACGGACTTTGCCTTGGCGAGCAACGTGCGGAGCGTCGGGTTGTTCCCTGGGTCACCGCCACCGTTTTTAGCGACAATCGTCATTTCCTTGGCGATTTTCGAAAAGATTTTTCCGCGCTTGGCATCTGCCGCGCCCTTTTTATGCTTAATCGTTGCCCATTTACTATGACCGCTCATCGTCTTCCTCGCTTATTTGAGCCAGTTATCTAAAACTGTACTCACCTGTTCATTGTTCGTCGTCTCTTCCGACGACACCCTCCCCCGCTGGCATAGCTTGCCCTAGCAGGTCGGACGGCGCATCGCCCTCAAAATCCTGTATCCATCCGTTCTCGAAGCCGAGTTCTTCGGCTACGTCAGTCAGTCGCGCATACTCGTCTGGCGAGACCTTCCTGTTCCAACCCTCCCGCTGGTTCGCCTGATGAACCGGCGTATACTGCGACATGACGCTCACCGCCACGTCGGTTCCTACATTGTCTGCCAGCCAACGGAGATTAGCGATCGCCTCCTCAATATGCCCTGGCAACGCCAAAATACGGCAGATCACACCCTTTCGGGCAATCCCTTCCTCGTCAGTCTCTAAGGGGCCTAGCCTCTGCCAGAACCATTGAAACGCCTGACGTGAGGCCTCTACATAGTGAGCAGCATCTGAACCTTCCGAGGCAACTTCGGTCGTGGCATAGCGTAAATCCACGAGCGCAATATCAATGAGCTCGGAAAACGCAGCCAAGACCTTTGGCGACTCAAAACCCGATGTATTATACACAAATGGGAGAGAGATGCCAGCTTGAATTAAGGGTTTTACCGCTTCTTTTATCTGAGGCAGCCAAGGGGTAGGGGAGACCAGATTCCAGTTATGACAGCCTCTGAGGGCTATTCCCTTGAAGAGTTCCCTCAACCCCTCAATCGTCAGATCCTCACCTTGGTTAGCTTGACTCCAGGGGTGATTTTGACAATAGATGCAACGCAAGGTACAGTGCGAAAAGAAGATCGTGCCCGAACCGCGGCCCCCGCTGATCGGGGGTTCTTCCCCAAAATGGGGACCATGACGAAAGACGCGGGGGTTCACACCCGCTTTGCAATAACCAACCTTTCCGGAAAGCCGGTCCACATGACATTCCCGCGGGCATAAGTCACAGGATTCTAACATGGAAAGGGGATTTGGCTTCATAAAGTTAAAGGTGGATGGCTTCAAGTATTAGGGTTCATGGAGAGTAGCAGTCGGCAGTAGCAGTTGGCAGTTAGCTTCACTTGCGGGGCGGCGTCGCTCACTGGTCGTCAACGCACTCAGAGACAAATACAGTTTCGGGCTTTTCGCCTGTCCTCCGTAGCCCTAGTGTTGACGGAGTCTACCAACTGCCAACTGCTACTGCCAACTGCCGCTGCACATAACTAGTGGGGTACTTTTGTGTTTTCCCCTTTCAGGTTGGAGATGGCCTTCCGGTGCGTGGTGAAGACCGTTCTCCCGTAGCCAGCTCGTTTCAACGTGGCGACAATTGATTTCATGACTCGCGTGTCCCGCTCTGAGGGCTCGGAGGGTACCAAGATGAAGATAGTTTGGTCGCGCGTAATTTGACGGTCCTTAAAGAGGGAGGGGATCTCTGCTAGGGGGATGGTCCTCTCCTCAAAGAGGATCTCGCCCGCAGAAGTGACCTGTATCTCAGGTTCACGCGAATCAGCAACACGTGTGGAGGTCATACAGCCGGATGACAGCATGACCAAGGTCAGTAGAAGCAGGGATAAGATGTGAGCCATAAAACCTCCTCAAAAGGTCGAAAAGAATATCACACGTGAGGTGTTTTGTCAGTAGCAGATTTGAAAGGAGTTCCGCTTGCTAAAACCCCCCGTTTATGGTACATTTTCTAATCTGGTAAGCAGAGGGTTTTCTGTGGAGAAAGTCCTCAGTTATAATGTTTATAACATCCTTATTGTTAACAAGTTGTGAATTATGCAAAAGGGTTTCTTTTGTGTAGTTCTCGGGGACGGAGTCTGCTGATAACCTGTTGGATGAGGATGAAAATGTCTTTTTTGCCCGCTTGTAGCGTGCAGAACTAAACAAAAAAAGGAATAAGATGAGTAAGTTGAATACACGTCATGTGTTTACTTCCGAATCCGTGTCGGAAGGTCATCCAGACAAGGTCTGTGACCAGATTTCTGATGCGATTCTGGACGCCTGTTTGGCGCAAGACTCGAATGCACATGTTGGATGCGAGACAGCTGTTGGCACCAATCTGGTGGTCAATGTAGGTGAAGTTACCTGCAAGAACTGGGAAAAGATCAATCCGCAGAACATCGCCCGTGAGGTCGTCGCCGACATTGGCTATGATGATCCCTCCGAAGGATTTAGCTTTGACACGTTTAACTATGTGAGCGCGCTACATGGGCAGTCTCCTGACATCAACCAAGGCGTGGATAAAAAGACACTCGAAGAGCAAGGTGCTGGCGATCAAGGAATGATGTTTGGTTATGCAACGACGTCCACTCCGGAATTGATGCCCGCGCCCATTATCTTCTCCCATCAGTTGCTCCAGATGTTCACCACCCTGCGCAAGAATGGCGAGATCCCTTATCTCCGTCCCGATTCCAAGGCCCAGGTGAGCGTTCTGCATGACGATGGGGTGGCGAAGGAGATCACGGCTGTCGTGGTTTCGCACCAGACCCGCGACATTTCCATCAAAAAAATCCGTAAGGATCTGGAAGAGAATGCTCGCATGCTCCTGAAAGACACAGGGATGTTGACGAACAAGACCAAGTTCTTCATCAATCCCACCGGACGCTTTGTCATTGGTGGTCCTTGCGGCGACTCGGGTGTCACAGGTCGTAAGATCATTGTTGACAGCTACGGCGGTGTCGGGTCCCATGGCGGTGGAGCTTTCTCCGGCAAGGATCCCTCGAAGGTGGACCGCTCCGCGGCCTACTATGGACGCTATGTCGCGAAGAATATTGTCGCTGCAGGCTTGGCAGAAAAGTGCGAGATCCAGGTGGCGTATGCCATCGGTGTCGCAAAGCCGCTGAGCATCAACGTCAGCACGTATGGTACCGGCAAAATCGACGAGACGAAGATCGAAAAGATTCTGATGTCTGGCGAAGTCTTTGATTTCCGTCCCGGCATGCTGATCAAAGATCTCGGCTTGACCTCGCCAAAGGGCTGGACGTATCGCAAGACCTCGAACTACGGACACTTCGGTCGCGAAGGCTTCCCGTGGGAGAAGGTCAACCGTGTCGCAGCGCTCCGCGCCGCCGCAGGTCTGAAGAAATAGCAAGTATAGCGGATAGCATGTATGGCAGGTATAGTTTAAGTGGATCAGTGGAGACATAGGAATCTTGAGATCTGGAAGAGCGCGATGTCATTGGCAACGGATGTCTATGCTGTGACAAAAGTTTTTCCTGCTGATGAAAGATTTGCATTGTGTGACCAGTTAAGGCGTGCAGTCATTTCTATCCCCTCCAACATTGCAGAAGGTTCTGCGCGACATTCACCAGCTGAGTTTCGTCACTTTTTGGGAATAGCAAAGGGATCACTTGCGGAAGTTGACACCCAGCTTCTGCTTGCTGAAAAGTTAGGGTATGTGAAAGACGTTGAAAATCTTGCGCAAGCAAGCATTATCTTGGTTAAAAGGATCAACGCCTTTCTTGCCCAGTTGCCATCCAAGTGATTCGTTTCTTGGTTAACTCTGCTATCAGCTATCCCTGCTATCTGCTATCAGCTATCCCTGCTATCTGCTATCAGCTATCCCTGCTATCAGCTATCTGCTATACATGCTATCTGCTATCTGCTATACATGCTATCTGCTATACATGCTAAAAAAGGAAATTATGGATTATAAAGTTAAGGATATGAGCCTCGCAGAGTGGGGCCGTCGTGCGATTGAAATCGCTGAGAAGGAAATGCCGGGCCTGATGTCGACGCGTGCCAAATATGGCGCGAAAAAGCCGCTCAAGGGCGCGCGCGTCATGGGCTCGCTCCACATGACCATTGAAACCGCCGTGCTCATCGAGACGCTCGTTGAGCTGGGTGCCGATGTTCGCTGGTGCTCTTGCAACATCTTCTCGACTCAGGATCATGCGGCTGCGGCGATTGCCAAGGTCGGTGTTCCGGTCTTTGCCTGGAAGGGCGAGACGCTGGAAGAGTATTGGTGGTGCACGCGCCAAGCCTTGACCTGGCCAGATGGCTCCGGCCCGGACTTGATCGTGGATGATGGCGGTGACGCAACTTTGCTCCTGCACTGGGGCGCTCGTGCCATTAAAGGCGAAGTGGCCTTTCTGGATGCTCCAAGCGGAAGCGAGGAGGAGGGAATCATCAAGGCGCTCGTCAAGACGATTCTTAAAGAGGCTCCGGCCTACTTCCCTGCGGCAGTCAAGCGCTGGAAGGGTGTCTCCGAGGAGACCACAACGGGCGTGCATCGTCTCTACCAGCTCGAAGCCGAAAAGAAGTTGCTCGTTCCAGCCATCAATGTGAACGACTCCGTCACCAAGTCAAAGTTTGACAACATCTACGGGTGTCGTGAATCCTTGGTGGATGGTCTCAAGCGCGCGATGGATGTCATGGTCGCAGGCAAGACAACCTTTGTCTGTGGTTATGGAGACGTTGGAAAAGGCTGCGCGGAGATTCTCAAGAATCATCGTGCGCAAGTCTGGGTCTCTGAAATTGATCCGATCTGTGCACTCCAAGCTTGCATGGCTGGCTATAAAGTGGCGACCGTCGAGGACGCACTGCCCTTTGCGAACATCTATGTGACGACCACAGGTAACTGTGACATCCTCACCGCTGAGCACATGAGCAAGATGCGCGACCAGGCGATCGTCTGTAACATCGGCCATTTCGATAACGAGATCCAGGTCTCTCAATTGAAGTCGTGGCCAGGCATCAAGCATGTCAATATCAAGCCGCAAGTCGACAAGTACATCTTCCCAGATGGACACTGTATCTATCTGCTCGCTGAAGGACGCTTGGTCAACCTCGGGTGCGCCACAGGCCATCCGAGCTTTGTGATGTCCAACAGCTTCACCAATCAGACGCTTGCGCAAATCAAGCTCTGGAATGAGAAGCTGGACATTGGCGTCTATCGCCTACCCAAAGAACTTGATGAAGAGGTCGCCCGTTTGCACCTTGACCAGCTCGGAGCTAAGCTCACGAAGCTGACCAAGCAGCAAGCAGACTACATCGGCGTCAAAGTCGATGGTCCTTACAAACCCGAGCATTACAGATACTAAGAAAAGTGCATTAGTTCGTTAGTTCATTAGTGCGTTAGTTAATGGCAGGGGAATAGGGACTGTGAATGCAGCCGGAACTCAAGCAGACTAGCGTATTAATGCACTAACGAACTTATTTTCTCTCTATACATGCCATACATGCTACCCTCGCCACACCTGCTATTGCTACTTTAGAACTTTAGCATTTTAGAACTTTAGAACTTCTTATTATGAACTGGCTAGCAAAACATATTCTCCTTTTCCATGTTGCCGCTTTTGTGATTGCATTGGGCTGGATCCATGGTGGTACGCGTCCTGAGTGGTTGCTGCCAGTTATTCCGTGGATGTCGTTGGCAATACTCGAGTGGTTTCTTTTATGCGCCCAGCCGAAAAAGGATGAGCTCCTCTTGGACTCCCGTGAACGCGTCTGGTCCGTGCTGAAAAAAGATTATTTGCTCCATATAGCCTTGGCCTTTACCGTCCTCCTCGTGATTCCCTTCTTTAATATTGCGCAGGAACCTATCTTTGTCGAAGCGACTCAGAAGTGGCAGGCTTTTGCTCCTCCGATCAACTGGCTCCCCTTCACAACAGATATCCATCGCCATGGCGTTGTGCTCTTATGGTTTATCCCTGCAATGATTGCTGTGCTGGCCGTGAAGCACGGACTGCTGAAACGTTCAAAGCGCATCTTGCTGGAGACCATCTGCTGGAATGGCGCAGCCCTCGCGTTGCTCGGGTTTGTTCAGCTCTCCTGGCAGACGGATTCCATTCTCTGGCTGACCAAAATGGAGGGGGAATTCTTCTCTGTTTTTGGTTATGTGAATCTTGGCGCTGCCTATTTCACCTTGATTGGCGCCATCTCCTTTGGCCTGTGGCTCCAACAGGCAGCTGAGGATGTCAACCTAGCCGCTGTTTCAACCTTACACCCCGATGAATTGCAATCGGCGTGGAGAGTGCATCGGATGGTATTTCCAACCCTTCTGTGCTTTGCGGGTGCAATCGCAACTTTGTCCCGTGCCGGAATCATCCTGTGCTTTTTACTCTTTGTCTTTTTCGTGATCTATGGTTTAGGATATATCTGGAAGCGGATTGACCTCGGTGTGCGTATTTCCATCCTCTCTGGAGTCAGCGCCTTTATCTTCATCCTCGTGGTTCTCTTCTTTGCCTTGCGACTTGAAGGGCTGAAAAGGGAATTGGCAACCATTACGTGGTCAGCGGTCATCGAACGTGTCACCGGAAGCGGTCAATATCATGTTCGTGTTGCAAAAAAAATCGCCAGCGACTATCCGATCTTTGGTGTGGGCGGCTGGGGGTATCCGGTCTATCAAGGGGTCTACTTGACCCCTGAAGAAGCCAAGGGTAAGCAAATTGTGGGCGGTAGCAATGTGCACAACGACATGTTCCAGTTTCTTGCAGAACATGGGGTGATTGGTTTTGGACTCATGATGGCCTTTGCCTTAGGCGTGGTGATCCCTCTACTCTTGGAGGCGATACGCTTCTGCAGACTAAAGCCAACAGGCGGACAGCGTCCAGGGAGCGTGCTCAAAACACATTGGTTCTATCGCTTGCCCCCTGTTATCGTGGCGGTCTTTGCCGGAACGACCGCAACAGTGGCTCATTCGTTTGGCGACCTTCCCTTCCGCTCTCCAGCGATCTTGGTGATCTGGCTCCTCGCCTTTGTCTGCGCCTCCGGCTGGCTTCCAGCCATCAAAAAGTAACAGTGGGCAGTAGCAGTAGGCAGTTTTGTAAATTGTAAGTAGTAAATAGTAAATGGTGAGTTGTAAGTAGTAAATTATTACCATTCACTATTCACCATTCACAACTCACCATTCACGATTCACCAATTCCCACCATACATGCTACTTAACTATGAGCAATAACATCGACATCTTTGTCCCCGGTCGCGTTTGCCTCTTCGGTGAACACTCAGACTGGGCAGGCGGCCATCGCCGGACTAACTCTAAATTGGCCCCCGGCGTGGTGATCATCTCGGGTACCAATCAAGGCATGTTCGCCCGTTGCAAGAAAGCGACAGGCGAGTTGGTGGTTCGCTCGACCCTGCCTGATGGAAAGGTGACTGAAACCTATCGCGTGCCCATGGAGCTCTCCTGCCTGCAACGGGAAGCCTCCGAAGGCGGCTTCTTTAGCTATGCAGCAGGCGTTGCCGCCTATATGTTGGATTTTTACGGTGTGGATGGCATTGAAATCGATAATTATAAGACGACCCTGCCCGTCAAAAAAGGGTTGAGTTCCTCCGCTGCCTTTTGCGTGTTGGTCGCACGAGCCTTCAACCAACTCTATCAGTTGGGCCTGACCACGCGCGGTGAAATCGAGGCCGCCTATCAAGGTGAAATCTCCACGCCGTCGCGGTGCGGCCGGATGGATCAGGGATGTGCGTATGGGCAGATCCCAGTGATGATGACCTTTGATGGCGATCGCGTGGGGGTCAAGCCGTTGCGTCCTGGCGGAGATTTTTATCTTTTAATTGCTGACCTCAATGGAAAGAAGGACACCGTTAAAATATTGGCGGATCTCAATGCCGCCTTCCCGTTTGCAAAGAACGCCACGGATGAGACCGTTCAACAGACCTTAGGTCCTGACAATCAGCGCATCCTCAAGGCCGCTCAGCAGGCCATTGAAGCCGGCGATGCTGCTAGACTCGGCGCCTTGATGTCAGAGGCACAAAAACTCTTTGACGCAAATCTCATGCCTCGTTGCTCCGAACTTCAGAGTCCGAAACTTCACAAGGTCCTGACAGACCCACAGGTTCGCCCCTTCATCCATGGTGGCAAGGGTGTTGGCTCCCAAGGCGATGGCTCTGTCCAATTCATCTGCAAGAGTGTGGCTGATCGCCAGACGCTGAAAAACTATCTCTCGACAACGTACGGTATGTTCTGCTTCGACCTCGATATCACCCGGCCCGCCTCTGTGCGTAAAGCCGTCATCCCTGTCGCAGGCCTCGGTACCCGTATGTTTCCTTATACCAAGGCTGTCCCCAAAACATTCCTGCCCGTGGTCACAGCCGACGGCGTGGCAAAACCCGTCATCCAAGTCATCCTGGAAGAGGCAGTTTCAGCAGGTATTGAAGAGATTGCGCTGATCATTCAGCCTGAAGATGAAGCGCGGTTCCTGGCCTATTTCCAGACAGAAGCCCGCGCCGAAACGCTGAGCAAGTTGCCGCCTCAATTGCGCGAAGAGGCTGAGAAACTCAGAATGCTGAGTTCACGCATCACCTACATTCCCCAGAAAGAGGCCAAGGGCTTTGGCCATGCCGTCCTGCTCGCTGAAAAGTTTGTCGCCAACGAACCCTTCCTGCTCCTGCTGGGCGATCACCTCTTCTGCTCCTCCGAACCTCGCAGCGTTGCCCGTCAAGTCGTTGAACGGTTTCAAGATTTCGGTGATGCGCAAAGCGTAGTGGGGATCTATGAGGAGACACTCGAAAAGACCAAACACTATGGTACCGTCACAGGCGAATGGGTTTCCGAAGAGACCCTTCAACTGAATCAGCTTGTGGAGAAGCCAACAGAAGACCATGCGCAGACCTATCTCAAGGTCGAACGACATGGCAAGCCAACCTACTTCTGCGTCAATGGCATCTATGTGCTCCGTCCCATCATCTTCGATCTTCTACGTGCCGCCGCTGCAGCAAACCGTGAAGGCGAGATTGGCTTGACCTCCGCGCTGGAGACATTGCGCGAAAAGGAAGGCATCAAGGGTCTGGTCGTGAATGGCAAACATTTCGACACCGGTTTGCCCCATATCTATGCCGAGACCATCACCCGCTTTGCGCAAGCACAGGGCGCTGTGAATAGTCCTGCGCAGAAAACAGTTTCCCCATGATAGACGAACTAAAAAGTATTGAACAGGAAGACGATCTTCTTAAAAAGGCATTGCTTCTTGCCGCGCTTGTGACAAAGGCATTTAAGGCGGCCGGGTGGGATCTAGTTGTTGTCGGAGGATCTGCTGTGGAGTTTTACACAGAAGGTGCTTATATGTCAGGGGATGTTGATTTTTGCCGATTGAATGCCCGGCCCATTCCGCTCCGTCTCGCTCAGGATGTCATGGCCACACTCGGGGCAACAGGTGGACCGCGCAGTTGGCAGATTGCCGGCCTTTTCGTGGACTTGTTAGGCCTTTTTGAGAACGAAGCGAGAACGCCTTGTCGCGAGGTTGTAACACCAATAGGGCCTGTCGTAATAATGCCTCCTGAGTTAGTTGTTGCTGAACGTGTGTTAAGTGCCTATTATCCTTCTGAGAATAATGAAAATAAGGCTGTCGCAAGAACGCTTATCGCTCTTGGACTTTCAGATAGATTGTCGATAGACTGGGATGAGGTGGATCGTGTTGCTCGCCTGCCTGATTTTAAGATTGCAAAAGAGATTAAGAATTTAAAAAAAGAAGTTTCAGATGAAACCGCAAACACTTAAAATAGGTTGGGAAGAATGGCAGGAAAAGCGTTCTGCACTTCGTGATATTTCCCGAAAAATCGCACCGGATGGTTTGTGCCGGGCAGTAAGCTCATCCGATGCACGACTCAAAAAACTCTTCAACGGCAAGCGTACGCCTCCTTCCAGGCACGCAGGCGCGTAATCCCTAGTTATTGATTTAGTTACTTGAAAAGAATTTCCCGCATGCCACTTTCCAAACATTATCTGGATCTACAAACGCAGAGGATTCAGTTTGATCCTGTCGCGTTAGGCCATGCTTTAGAAAAGATTGCTGAAGTCGAGTTTGCCGTGCTGATGGGTTCTGCAAAAGAGGGTGTTGTTAATCCGCACAGCGATGTAGATATTGCGGTGTATCTCAGCGTGCCTCTCAAGGTTGAGCTTTACGTTAAGATAGCAGAATGTGTGACCAGCCAGATTGGAAGTGACGTGCGTGTGGACCTCGGCATTTTGAATGGTGCAGACCCTGTGTATCGTTTTGAGGCGTTGAAAGGTCGGTTACTCTTTTATCGAGACGAGGAGGTCTGGTTGAATTTTTACTCTGTGACCTGCCGGGAGTTCGAGACCCAAATGGTTCATTATGAGCGGCAGCGAAGGTATCGCCTGGAAAGAGGTGTTGCATGAAATTAAACGGAGTCGTACAGCGTAAACTCGCCCTATTGGATAAAAATGTCGGAAAACTGGAGCGGTATCTGGAAGGAAAGTCACTGGAGGACTTTAAGGGAGATGATTTGCTTCAGTCGGCGACTGAGCGCGTCCTTCAAGTGGCGATCGAAGTGATCATTGACATTGCGGAACGGCTTATTGCGCTCAAAGGCGCCGGACCGGTGGCAACAGCTTCGGAAGCGATCGAGCGTCTGGTCGCACTCGGAATTCTGAAGTCAGCCATGCCTTACTCGGACATGGTGCGTTTCCGGAATCGTATCGTTCATGAATATGAGACCACGGACCCTGCGATTTTGTATTCCATTGCAGTAGACCACCGTGCAGATTTTTGTCGCTTCCGCGATGAAATTGATCAGACCTGTTGATAAAAGTTTAAAGGGAGAAAAGAAATGAAAGGTATTATTTTAGCAGGCGGTAGTGGCACACGGCTCTATCCTTCGACACAGACGGTCTCCAAGCAGTTGCTACCCGTCTATGACAAGCCGATGATCTACTATCCGCTCTCCTTGCTGATGCTCTTTGGCATCAAGGAGTATTTGGTGATCTCCACGCCACAGGACACGCCCAACATCAAGGGATTGCTGGGCGATGGCAAGCGTCTCGGCATCTCCCTTCAATATGCCGTTCAACCCGAACCCAAGGGTATCGCGCAAGCCTTTTTGATTGGCGCTGACTTTATCGGGAAAGATCCGGTGACGCTCATCCTCGGAGATAACATCTTTTACTTGGGCGGTCAAATGAAAGAGTTCAAGCAGCAGATGAAGGCGCATGAAGAGAACAACCGCGCCATGATCTTCGCCTATCACGTAACCGACCCCGAACGCTTTGGCGTTGTCGAGTTCAACCGCGATTTTAAAGCACTCTCCATTGAAGAGAAGCCTAAACAGCCCAAATCGAACTATGCCGCCGTCGGACTCTACTGCTTCCCGAATGACGTCGTCGAAAAAGCGCGTGCGCTCAAGCCCTCTGCACGGGGTGAACTCGAGATCACGGATCTCAATAACCTCTATCTCAAAGAGGGACGCATGGATGCCATGCCCATGCGCCGTGGAAATGCCTGGCTTGATGCCGGTACGCCAGACGCCCTTCTGGAAGCTGCCCAGTATGTGCAGATCATGGAGAAGCGTCAGGGGCTCAAGGTCGCCTGCTTAGAGGAGATCGCCCTGCGGATGGGCTTCATCACAGAAGGACAGATGCAAGCCCTCGCCGACGAACTCAAAGACTCCATGGATTACAAAAAATACCTCCTCAAGATTCTTGCCGAAGTCCGTGAGTTTAACTGAGAAATTTAACCACAGAGAACACAGAGGCACAGAGGAGAATGGGAAAGGTATATCCGGATTACCGGTTGTCGAGTTGGACTATTAATCAATTTTTATAAGCCAACGTTAATCGACGGAGTGAAACGCTTTGTACTTTGAATCTCTGTGTCTCAGTGCCCTCTGTGGTTGAAATCCACAAATTTAAACGAAGAACCAGAAAATTATGAAAACGATATTGATCACAGGTGGTGCTGGTTTCATTGGCGCTAACTTTGTTCCCTACTTCGCTACAAAGTATCCAGGCTACCATATCCTCAATCTGGATAAATTGACCTATGCAGGCGATCTAAAGAATCTCGCTGAGTGTGCCGACCTCTCCAATTACAGCTTTATTCACGGGGACATCTGCGATGTTGCCCTCCTTCAAAACCTCTTTGCCAAACATGATGTGCGCGGCGTCATTCACTTTGCCGCTGAAAGCCATGTGGACAACTCCATCTCAGGTCCCCGTGCCTTTATTGAAACCAATATCACCGGCACCTTCAATCTTCTCGAAGCCGCACGCAAACAGTGGATGGATGGACCGAAGAAGTACAAGCCAGGCTACGAAGGGTGCCGTTTCCATCACATCTCCACAGACGAGGTCTACGGCACGTTGGGCGAGACCGGACTCTTTCACGAGACCACCCCGTATGCCCCCAACAGTCCCTACTCTGCGAGCAAAGCCAGCTCCGATTTCTTGGTTCGCGCCTACCATCACACATATGGGATGAACGTCACCACCTCCAACTGTTCCAACAACTATGGACCCAAACAGCACAACGAAAAGCTGATCCCCACGATCATTCGCAAATGCCTCGCGCAAGAACCGATTCCTGTCTATGGCAAAGGCGCCAATATCCGCGACTGGCTCTATGTGCTCGACCATTGCAAAGCGATTGATCTGATTTATCACAAGGGCAGGGCAGGGGAGACCTACAACGTCGGCGGTCGCAACGAAAAGACGAACCTCGAGATTGTGCGTGAGATCTGCACGCTCCTGGATGGCAAGAAGCCACGGCCCAACAAAGCGTCCTATACCGAGCTCATCAGCTTTGTCACCGACCGTCCGGGCCACGACCTGCGTTACGCCATCGACGCCACCAAACTCGAAACCGAACTCGGCTGGCAAGCCCAAGAAAACTTCGCCTCTGGCATCATTAAGACGATTGATTGGTACCTTCAGAGGTCAGAGTGAGTTGTGAATGGTGAGTAGTAAGTAGTAAATTGTCATGATTCACAATTCACGATTCACGATTTACAATTAACGCATTCGAACATTAACGCATTCCCGCATTCGCGCATTTCTCCTCGAACTTTAGAACTGTCAATTCTCTATCTTCTTATGCATACACATACTGTTGGTATAGTCGGCTGCGGCTTCATTGGTGGAGCCCTCAAGCAATGGGTTGAGACCTATAATCCCAGCGTCAAGGTACTGGTCTCAGATCCGCCCAAAGGCATGAACGACGACCTTTCAGCCGCAGAGGTCATCTTCATCAGCATCCATATCCCGACCGAGGCCAACGGCGCACAAGAACTTGGACCGCTCGAAGCTATTATTAAGGCTTTACCTGACTGTCCGATCTTTATTCGCACCACGATCCTTCCCGGGACCAGCGAGAAGCTCTCCAAAGAGACAGGGCGCCGTGTTTACTTCATGCCGGAGTTCTTGACCGAGCGAACCGCGTACGCCGACTTCTGCTCCCAGCCCATGGTCTTCACGGCTGAGGCCGAATTGCTGAAAAAGATCTTTATTGGAAAGCAATCTGTCGAGATGACCTCCTTTGAAGCTGAAGTTGCCAAATATGCGCACAACGTTTTTGGCGCAGTCAAGGTCACCTACTTCAATGGAATCTACGACTACTGTAAAAAGAATAATGCCGACTACGACCGCGTGCTGCAAGGTGTCCTCTTGAGCGGCTACATCAACGACATGCACGCCCGCGTGCCAGGACCTGACGGCAAATTGGGCTATGGCGGCAAATGTTTCCCCAAAGATGTCAACGCCCTCACCGAAATGACCAAAGGCTATCCCCTCCACGAACTCCTCAAGACCATTAAACCAATGAATCTCATTTTTAGGGGCGCGGATGTGTAAGTAGTGAGTGGTGAATAGTAAATGGTGAATTGTGAGTAGTAAATAGTGAATAGTGAATAGTAAGTAGTGAATAGTGGTTGTTACAACTCACAACTTACAATTTACGGGGCAACAGGAGGGCCAGATGTTAGCGCAGAGGGCAGGTGATTTGGATGTGTACAAACTGGCATTTCAGTTACAGCAGCATATTTTTCAGATATCGAAGTCATTTCCAAAGGAGGAAATGTATTCTCTGACCGATCAGATTCGGCGATCATCGCGATCAGTTGGCGCTAACATGTCTGAAGCATGGGCAAAAAGACGGTATCCTGCGCACTTTGTCAGTAAGCTTTCCGATTCCGATGGGGAAGCGGATGAGACAGTGCATTGGCTTGAAACGGCGTTTGCGTGTGATTACCTCAAGCAAGATAAAAAGGACGAGTTAGTTTCTCAATACACGCATGTTAGTTCAATGCTTCATAAAATGATGTTGAATCAAGCAGCATGGTGCAAGGGTTTCGTAAGTAGTAAGTAGTGAGTAGTAAATTGTAAGTAGTAAGTTCACTATTCACTATTCACAACTCACGATTCACAACTCACTATTCACTATTCACAACTCACGATTCACAACTCACTATTCACTATTCACGACTCACCATTCACAACTCACAATCTTTGTCCTGCTATGCTTTTTTACTTGAAAAAAACAATCTCCCAGTTTCTCATGCCCTTGCCACTCGTTTGCGAGTGCCTCCTGCTGGGCTTTATCCTGACTCGTTTCACGCAATACAAAAAGACGGGCCGCTTCTTTACTCTTTTATCCTTACTCTTGTTCCTCCTCTCCGGCTACGGCTTTGGCCGCACCTATCTCTACAACCTTGAGCGCCGGTACCCATCCTTTGAACCCACACCCGAGCAATGTGAGGCGTATCGCGGGGCAAACATTGTTGTCTTGGGGCAGGGGATGCCCGAGAGCTCAGATCTACCCGTGCGTTACCAAGAAAACTATGTCTTTGAACGTCGACTCTTTGAAGGCGTTCGCGTTGCCAAGCTTATTCCAGAGAGCCGACTGATCATCTCCATGGCCGGGGAGGCTACGAACACCATCAAGCAACTCTTCCTCGACGAATACATGTCCCTCGTCAACTTCCCCACCAACCGCATCTTCATGTTCACAACCGCCCGCGACACCTCCGAAGAAGCGAAGCTCGCAAGACAAGTGATCAGTGATGCAAACTTTAGAACTTCTTTCCCCTCTTCCAACTGCCCACTGCTACTGCCAACTGCCACTGCTTCTTCCCCTAACTTTAGAACTTTAGAACTTTCGAACTTTAGAACTAACTCTCTCATTCTCACAACCTCCGCCTCGCACATTCCCCGTGCCATGAAGATCTTCCAAAAGGCAGGCATGGACCCGATTGCCGCCCCCTGCGACTATACCGATGGTGAAAAGCCAACGGTTGGGTGGAAAGATTGGTACCTCCCTCCACTACCCAACGGCAAGAAATTCGATCAAAGCGAGCGCGCCTTCTACGAATGGCTCGGCAACCTCTTCGAGTCCCTGTTTTGAGTCAGTTCTAAAGTTTTGAAAGGTGGTCATTATGGACAGCATCAAAATGAGACCTTTAAAGGCTACGGTATATGAAAAGAGCAAAGAGAGGGCTGCTTGGCGGAGTATGTCCTATCCAGAAAAGGTCAAATGCGTGGTTGCCTTGCAAGAGCGCGTGGCCCCCATACTTGCCCACCGTCACAAAATAATTAAACCCTGGACAGATCTCCCGTGATTTTGTAAGTAGTAAATTGATCCCAAGCCCCCCCACACTTTTAAAACAAGGAAAAAATTATGCAAGCTATACGAGAATTCATACGTCCTAAAGGAAAATCGGTCAGGATTCCGATCCCATCCGAGTTCAGGAACGTGACAATCGAGATTCTGTTGTTTCCCGCAACCGAACAGAAGAGTACAACCTATGATTTTTCTGATTTTACGGGAAAACTCGACTGGCGTGGTGATGCTGTAAAAGAGCAAAGGAAACTACGTAATGAATGGTAAACGTTTTTTCTTGGATACAAATGCAGTCGTTCAATTGCTCTCAGGTAATGTAGAACTGCTCAATACACTGGACGGGGCAACTTATGTTGCTACCTCGGTGATCTGTGAATTAGGATTTCTCTCATTCCCTGGTTTATCCGAAAAAGACAAGCAACTTTTCCAGTCATTTCTGACACGGATTTCAGTGATCGATGTGTGTACGGGTGACGTCCAGCTGAAAGAACGCATACAAGACCTCCGAAGGGAGAAAATGCTCAAGCTTCCGGACGCTGTCATTGCTGCATCGGCAGCGGTTCATGCATGTCTGTTGGTGACAGCGGATAAGCACTTGCTTAAGCTTCCCGGGTTAGCTGTCCAAGGATATCGTGCGGTTTGATTCGTCCCCGTAGCTCAAACTCTTCCCTGTTTCAAGTTTCGAGTTTCCAGTTTCACTTCTTAAAACTTTAGAACTCTCGAACTTTAGAACTTCTTTCCTCATTCCACTCCCCCCAACACTCCGCTATGAATCTTCAAGAAATTATCCAGCGTGTGACTCAGACGCTTTGCCAATCAGGCATCAAGTTCTTGCTGATTGGCGGGTATGCTGTTAATTACTATGGGTATACACGCAATACGCTTGATGTAGATTTCATGATAGCAGCTGAAGATGTTGATAAGAGCCGTAAACTATTAAAGGAAGCAGGATTCAGTAATGTGTCAGATGGAGAAAATGTGCTCATGTTCAGTCGTCCGGACTCCTCGTTACGCATAGACTTTCTAAAGACAGATTCCGATACTTTGAACAAATTGCTCCGGAATGCCCAGTCGGTACAGCTGTTTGGTGTCACGATTGAGATTCCAGCCCTGTTGGATCTGATGGCAATGAAATTTTTTGCACTGGGTCAGGCCTCGCATGTGAGAGAGGATAAAGACGTGCCGGACATTGCCTGGTTATCCATTCTCAACAAGCTGGATACTACGCAAGACTTGTTTCCCCTTGCAAAACGCTTTTCCAACGAGGCTGTTTACGATAAAGTTGTGAAGAAGATTGCCCAACTTCAGGGAGTTTTATAATGGGCCTTGAACGTCAAAATGAATTTCCGGTTCCTCCTCGCTTAACCATGGAGGAGTATGTTGAGTTTGTTGGAGCAAGTATGCTGTTGATCGATCCTGAGAAAGCCAGGCGTCAAAAGGAGCTCGAAGAAAACATCCAGGTCATGTTCAGCCTTCGGAACCCCCGCATTTCTCCCTCAACTTTAGAACTTTAGCACTCTCGAACTTTAGAACTGCATTTCAATTGTCCCATGTCTAATTACGACCCCTCGACCACTTTTAAAAAACTTCCTCCTTGGCCCCTTCTTCCACCTTGTAGAGGATCATTTCGTTGAGATCACCGAAATGATCGATATCGGAAAAGGAGGCCAGTGTCCCATCTCAACTCTCAATTAGCTTAATTCGTTTAATTCGTTGATCTCAACTTTAGAACTCTCGAACTTTAGCACTTTAGAACTGTCTTCCCTTCCCCCAACTTTAGAACTTTAGCATTTTAGAACTTTAGAACTTCTCCCTATGTCTCCAGAAATTGCCAATTTTACCCCGTCCGTCTTTTGGGATGTTGATCGAGAAACGCTTGATCTTCAGGCTAACAAGAGTTTTATAATTAATCGTGTTTTGGGGCGGGGGCAGATGAGTGATTGGATGCTGTTGAAAACGTATTATACGATAGAGGGTATCGTTGACATTGCGAAAAAACTACGGACACTTGATCCCCGCACGCTTGCTTTTGTTGCTTGTCTTGGTCATGAGAAAAAGGAAGCATTCAGATGCTACACTTACACACAGTCGACCCCCATACCTTGGGTCTTCTAAAAAATATCCAAGCCCAGGCTGAGCTTTTGGAAACGCGCCTTGTCGGTGGGACGGCGTTGGCTCTTCAGTTGGGACATCGGAAATCAATTGATTTGGATTTCTTCGGTTTGTGGGATACATCGTTAGACGTAGAGGAAGTGCTTTCAAGATGTGGCCATGTTCAGGTCGAGCATAAAACAAAAACGATTCGAACCTTTTTTGTTGAGTCGGTTAAGGTTGATATTGTTTATTATCCGTATGCCTGGCTAGAACCTCCTGTGGTATGCGATAATATTACCTTAGCATCGATTAAAGATATAGCAGCCATGAAACTAGAAGCGGTCAACAACCGAGGCAGTCGGAAAGATTTTATGGACGTTGCCTTTTTGCTAGAGCACCATTCCTTGCGGGAACTTATTAGCTTTTATCGTGCGAAATATCCAGCGTCAAATGAGTATATGGTTTTACGAAGCCTTGTCTATTTTGACGATGCAGAATTAGAACCCATGCCACTCATGCTTAAGCCGCTGACGTGGGATGTAGCAAAAGAACGCATCTGTGATGCTGTCCGTGAGGTTGCTTGTCAGTAGTTGCCTCTTCTCCCTATTGGATGTTCGATGTTGAATGTTCGATGTTCGCATTCAAAAACTTTAGAACTTCCCTGGCCGCCGTAGCCGTATTCGCGAAGGAGGCTAGCATTTTAGAACTTCCCCTCTTCCTTCTTTCCTCTTTTCTCATTCCTCTTTCATTCACGCATTGCCGCTCCTTCGCGGAATACCGCTCCTCGCTCCAGCTCCGCTGGCCTCAAACGAGCGTTCGGACTTCGCACCAGGGTGCTCGTCCTCGGCGCGCGTTTGTTCCCCTCATTTCTTAAGACTTACTGACACTTATTGACACTCTACAACTTACTGACACTTCTCCATCTCGAACTTTAGAACTTCTTCACTCCCCAACTAACACACTAACGCACTAACGAACTAACGAACTTCCCCTATGAACTCCCTCTCAAATAAACCAGACATCTTTCAGTCGGTGTCACGTGTGCTGGCAAGTGAAGCCAACCTCAAGGTTGCCCTTGTCTATGGTTCGGCGGCGACAGGATCAGCGTTTCGTTGGCGAGAATCGTCCTGGCTTCGACGGT
>CAIZQW010000032.1 GCA_903935195.1 uncultured bacterium | reverse complement strand
GGAAGATTGAAGCGCAGGTTGGCATTTCCCATTATTCCATCATTCCCATGTTCCATTATTCCAGTGAAGAAAAACATGACAACTGACTTTCATCAACAGTGTATGCGTCTCGCCCTTTGTGAGGCTGAGCGTGCAGCAGAGGCCGGCGAGGTGCCGACCGGCTGTGTTATTGTGCGGCCCTCCCAGCACTCTATTGAGGTTTCGCCTCGGATGCTGGCCCGCGCCCATAACCAGACCGAGATGCTCAAAGACCCGACAGCACACGCCGAGATCTTGGCCATCACCCAAGCGGCTGCGGCACTCGGCGACTGGCGACTGACCGACACCATTCTGTATGTGACCAAAGAGCCGTGCGCGATGTGTGCTGGCGCGATTGTGCTGGCGCGGATTCCGTTGGTGGTGTGGGGGCTCTCAGATCCCAAGCGTGGCGGGCACTCAGTTTTTTCGATTCTTAACCATGAGGGGCTCAATCATCGGCCCGAGATTGTGGCTGGCGTGCTAGAGAGCGAGTGCCGCGAGATGTTTCAGGCCTTCTTCAGAGAAAAAAGAGGCTTGAAGGAATAGCTGAAGTAGAGTATCTTTTTAAACCAATGATTTGTTTGGAAGAGCGGGTTCAAGGTTGAATCCTGTTTTTGACGAACGCAAGGAGGAGTAACGATGGCAAGAAAAGTAACGTTGTTTACCGGGCAGTGGGCAGATTTGCCCCTCGCAGAGTTGTGCAAGATGGCCAAGGGTTTTGGTTATGATGGTCTCGAACTCGCCTGCTGGGGCGACCACATGGACTTAGATGTTGCTTCGAAGAGCAAGGGCTATTGCGATGACAAGCGCGGCCTTCTGAAGGAAAACGGCTTAGAGTGCTTTGCGATCTCTAACCATCTCTCGGGTCAGTTGGTCTCTGATAATATTGACGAGCGTCATTATATCTTTGCCCCGAAGGCGCTGAAGGGCGACCCCAAGGCAGCCAAGAAGTGGGCGATCGAGATGCAGAAGAAGGCCGCCAAGGCCGCCAAGAACATGGGCATCAAGGTGGTCAACGGCTTTACCGGTTCGCCGATCTGGCACCTGCTCTACTCCTTCCCGCCTTGCACGCCGGGGCAGATCGCCAACGGCTACAAAGAGTTTGCAAAGACCTGGAAGCCGATTCTCGATGTCTATGCTGACAATGGCGTCAAGTTCGCCCTTGAAGTACATCCGACAGAGATCGCCTTTGACATTGTCTCGGCGCAGCGCGCGCTCGAAGCACTCGATGGGCATCCGGCCTTTGGCTTCAACTTTGATCCGTCGCACTTTGGCTATCAAGGTGTCGACTATGTGAAGTTTGTTCGTACGTTCAGAGATCGCATTTTCCACTGCCACATGAAAGATGTCTGGTGGGGTCATGGCGACGGCACGGTCGGCGTCTTCGGCGGTCATACGGAATTTGCTGATCCGCGCCGCTTCTGGGACTTCCGCTCATTGGGACACGGCGATATCAACTTCGAAGAGATCATCGTCGCGCTCAATGACATTCGGTATACAGGGCCTCTGTCGGTCGAGTGGGAAGACTCCCGCATGGACCGCTGCCATGGCGCCAAAGAAGCCTGCGAATTTGTCAAGAAGGTTGATTTCGCGCCCAGCGCCATCGCCTTCGACGGCCAGTTTGACCGGTAAAGGTGCTACGACCTGAGCCCTGCGCATCGTCTAACGACTCGCTGCGGGCTCGGGTGCTTAAGCCCTGCGCATCGTCTCACGACTCGCTGCGGGCTCGGGTGCTTAAGCCCTGCGCATCGTCTCACGACTTGCTGCGGGCTCGGGTTATTAAGCCCTGCGCATCGTCTCACGACTTGCTGCGGGCTCGGGTGCTTAAGCCCTGCGCTTCGTCTCACGGCTCGCTGTGGGCTCGGGTGCTTAAGCCCTGCGCGTCGTCTCACGACTTGCTGCGGGCTCGGGTGCGTAAGCCCTGCGCATCGTCTCACGACTAGCTGAGGGCTCGGGTGCTTAAGCCCTGCGCTTCGTCTC
>CAIZQW010000031.1 GCA_903935195.1 uncultured bacterium | reverse complement strand
GAGGCGGAATGGAACCCGTGCGGGTCCGCCGGGCCCCTAGTTAGCCACCCTCCATTTAGCGGTTTTTGCGGAAAAGTCTTAAATGCGGATATGACACGCTTATTGCAAAAAGGGCTTAAGTGCTGCTTCGAAGCGGATGGCGCGGGCGACGAGGTCGTCTTGGATCGTTCCCCAGAAGGCTAGATTAGTCGGATTGGCGGCTTCGGGGGTGCGGGAGATGACGCTTTGCTTAATGCGTGTGGGCTCGAAGTCCCAGATCAAGCTTTCACCAAAGGTGCGTTCAATCTCTTCCTTGTGGGCGAAGAGCTTTTGAAAACGCTCGCGGTTCTCCATTGCTTGCTGCTCGGTCTTGCCTTTGCCGAAGCAGTAAAATTCGAGCCAGACTTGCTGTTCGTTTAATCCCCAGCCGGTGTGCGTCAGCGTAGGGTGGGGGAGCTCGAGCCGGCTCGTCTGCAACGTGATTTGCTGGCCGGTCACGTAGATAAAGCATTTCGCACGCTCTGCTTTGTCTACTAATTGGTTGAAGAATGCTTCACGGGCAATTGACTTTAACATGGGGTCTCCTTTACGGTAACTTCATTGGAATGTTGGAATAAGGGAATGTTGGAATGATGAAAAAAGACGGAATACTGGCTCTGGATGGCCACGCTCTACTATTCCAAGATTCCACCATTCCATTATTCCTCTCTAAGTTACTCCCTCGTTTATCCAGCGCCGCTGGGGGAGCGCGTGTTGAGATTGGGAACACTGTACAGTTTCCCAGCCCACAAAGCAATCTGGATAAGAGGAAGAAGTTCTAAAGTTGGGGGATGGTGGATAGCTAATAGCATGTATGGCATGTATAGCGGATAGCTAGTGCCAGGTATTGCGGATGGCAGGTATGGCAGGGAGAAGTGTGTTAATGTGGCCGGCTTCGCTAAGGCTTCCGGCTTCGCTAAGGCTACGCCGTGACAAGTCGCCGCGCCAGGTTAGTGTGTTAATGTGTTAGTGTGTTAGTTGTTAGTTGGGAGACTTGGGACTTGCAGCACGAAATGCTGAATCGACAAAGCTTCCACCTTCGCCTTTCGGGCTACGGCGGACAGGCGCGACAAAGCTCGCGACAAAGTTTTTCTTCTGAGTTGCCGCATCGCGAATACGCTTGCTCCCGTGACTTCGCACGGGCTCTGCCGACTACGGCGGTCTGACTCCTGTCTTCTGACTTCCCCGCTGCTTTTTACCGCACCAGCTGGATGCGGTAGAACATGTTGGGGTTGTTGGTGCTGAGGGGACCCAGGGCTGGCTGGAGAGAGCCGGTGCCGAAGACGGCATTGGTAAAGCCCTTCCATTCTGGGTTAAGCAGATCAGCGGTGCGCTGGATCTGGTAGTCGTGCTCAACACGCGTGGGGAAGGTCAATTGGAATGTCTGGGTGGCCCAGTTCATCTCAAAACCAGTGATCGTGAGTGCGCTGAGGGGGTCGGTCGGATCCGTGCCAGCCAGATACTCCTGGAAGTTGGTCAGGCCGTCGTGATCATAATCCAGACTCGGCACGGCGTTGGGTGAGTCGACGGAGAGGAAGTAGTGAATCTGCCAGTCATCGCTCAAGCCGTCGCCATTGGTATCGGGATGCGCGGCATCCTGATAGATGCTCACGGTCTTGCCAGCGATGGAGAGGAACCCCAAGCGCGCGACTAAGTTGGTGTTGCGCTCTACGGCGTACTGCACCGAGCCGCTGCCTGAACCGCCTGCAGAGATGATGCTCAGCCAGAGCGTCTCGCTGTAGGCACTCCAGATAGTTCCCGTACCCGTGCTCACCTGTATCGTGCCGACGTGACTCAGCTCATCAAAGGACGCAACGTTTGAACTGAGGGTGCAGGCGCCAGACCCGCTGTCGGTGACGGTGACCGTGCCGGTGGCGAGGTTGGATTCGCGGTATCCGTTGTCGGAACAGAAGGTGAAGGTCTCGGTGCCGACAAAGCCTGTGGCAGGATAATAGGTTGCGGTATTGCTGCTGAGTCCGACCATGCCGTGATCCGGCTGTGAGACGATGCGCAGAACAGGGGCATTGGCAGTGAGTGCCATCGCCACAGGCTGGTTGACTGCGGTCGTGGCGGAGCGACTCGTGGCCGTGGGCGCAGTCCGCGCTTTCCCGCCGGTATCGGTCACGCCGTTGTGACAGTCGTAACACCCGATGCGTCGTCCACGCCAGAAGAATTGACTTGAAAGTGTCTGATTCTTGAAGGAGCGGGAGAGCACGGAGCCTCTGTAGCTGGTGCCATGGCAGACTTGGCAACTGGCAGGATTCGACTTGCCGTAATCTCGGTGTCCGGTCGTGCCACCGCCGGTCCAGGCGAGGCGGTGCATGCCATGGGGCCCCCCAGTAACGGTGGTCGGGTTGGAGCCATGGCACGCGGAACACTCGGACATTTGCCCCACATGGCCCTGACGTTGAATACTGGCGACATTGTCGTTGGCGAAGGCGGAGGGGAACTCGGCATGGGTGGAGCCGTGGCAGGCGGAGCAGTAGAGTCCGCCATGGCCTTTGGAGAAGCGGAAGAGCGAGAGGCCGGGCAACGGCGCATTGGTATTGGTCGCAAAGCGGCGGTTGGCAGGGACGCGCATCACAGTGTTGGAGACATAGACGTTGGTGTAGCGGATCTGCCCGCTGTTACTGACCGCATCGCCGGTGTGGCATGCCTGGCAGTTGGGCTCTTCAAACCAGCCGGTGCGGGTCGGGGACCCTACAGTCGCCATGGCGCCGTGGCAGTCCTGGCATTGGATCAACAGGTTTCCTGTGGGGGAGACCGAGCGTCCCATGGCTCCGCGTAAGCAACGGGTTTCCGCGCCTGGATGGCAGCGGTAGCAGGCGGACCTGTTGAGGGTATCGCCGAGGGGAATACCGGTCTTGGGATCGTTGACCGTCGCATGGAGACCGTGAATAGCCGTGGTCAGCTGGGGAACATTCCGCTGGCCAGATCCTGGCACCGCTTCTGAGGTATGGCAGATGGCGCAGAGGATGGGCCGTTCGTTTTTATAGGCGGAGACATAGAGTCCCTTGGCGTTGTAGCCTGCAGCGACGAGGGAATTGGAGTAGGCTGCGGACATGGTTGCAAAACGCGCTTGGTCGTGGAGGCGCAGGATGTTGAAGCGATAATCACGCGTGGAAATCGGATTCCACTCCCAGTCTGGCGAGGGGCGTGCGGCGGCTGCGGATCCTGAAGCGTGGCAGAGGCGGCAGTCCATCTCGGTGGAGACTGGCAGGACAATGTCCGTGTATGCGTTGGTCACGCCGCCGCCACGGGCTGTGACGTGCATCAGGGGATAGGAATTGAGTTGCAAATCATTGTCAAAGGGGGTGATCGGAATCCCCCAGGCGACAAACCAGGCTGACGACGGTTCGTAATGCATGGATCGAGGGGTATTCAGTGGGCCAGGCATATAGGCTCCTGGCGAGGAGCCTGCTAATTCCAATCCCTGATCAGGGGTGAGCAAGGCTCCAAGCATCTTGAATGCATAGTCTTTGAAGTTCCCTTTGCCAATGGATGTGGTGTTGATCGATCCCGCAGCATCCATCATTCCCGAATAGTTGACCTGGAGTCCGCCAGTTCCGGCCACCCGGCGGGCGACACCATTGGTGCCCACCAAGACTTGCGCCAAAATCGTGTTGTAGGGTGGGAGAATGGCGAAGATCGAGAAATCGTCGTCCATGCAGTGCATGCCTAAATTGTTCCAGGCGAGGACCTGCGCATTGGTCTGTGCGACTGCAGGCGAACTGAGCAGGACGGTGATGCAGAGGCTAAGCAGGGGCAGAAGAAAACGAATTGTTTTCATAACAGACCTTTCATAAGGGTACACACACACCAACCCGATGAGTAATCCTCACAGGGAATAAAAAAACTAATAACTTCTTCTAGTATCCACCCGCAAGCGCTTTAAAGTCAAGTCGGAAGAAGAAGTTCTAAAGTTCTAAATTTCTAAAGTTCTAAACTTGGGGATGGTGGATAGCTAATAGCATGTATGGCATGTATAGCGGATAGCTAATAGCATGTATGGCATGTATAGCGGATAGCTAGTGCCAGGTATGGCGGATGGCAGGTATGGCGGAGAGAAGTGTGTTAATGCGTTAATATGTTAGTGTGTTAATGTATTGCGGAATATTGACATCTGAAATGCAGGGTGCTAATCTACAAACGTATTGTTTGATTATCTGCAAACCGTCAATTTGTTTACGTACGGAGGATTCGTTATGAGTAGTCGAGTTAAGTCACTGATCCGGATATCGGTTGTAAAGATATCCGCGCTTGTAGTGTTGTTTATCGGTTCTGGCGCACAGGCCGCGGCAATTAAAGATGCTGAGGCTGCATCACATGGCGATAGCGCGGCGACGCAGACGTTTGTGAAGAGCTATGATTTTGCGGGCGTTAAAATCGTGCAGCTCAATCTGGCGGTGCTTTCACACTATTCCTACTTCGTGGTCAGCAAGGGCGAGGCGTTGCTGGTGGATCCAGACCGCGATATCCAAGTCTATCTGGAGATGGCCAAGAAGGAGGGGTGGACCATCAAGGGACTCTTCCTGACCCATTCGCATGCGGATTTCGTGGCGGGACACAGTGAACTAGTCAAGGCGTTGGGCTGTCCGGTCTATCAGAGTAAGGAGAGCGGCGCCCAGTATCCGATTGCGGCCATGTCGGACCAGCAGACGCTACCGTGGGGCGAGGTGACACTCCAGTTTCTAGCGACACCAGGACACACCCCTGATGGGATGTGCGCGCTCGTCTATGACAGTGCTGACAAAAGTAAGCCGCGTGCGATCCTGACAGGGGACACGCTCTTTGTCGGTTCTATCGGACGTCCAGACCTAATGGGCGGAACCCTGGCAGCCTCAACTCTGGCAGGCATGAGTTATGACACGTGGAAGAACAAACTGGCTAAACTCGACAACAGTGTAATCGTCCTGCCGGCGCATGGCGCAGGATCCCTCTGCGGGGCGCACTTGCGGGATGAACCCTTTTCAACCATCGGCGCGGAACGCGCGACCAATCCTTATCTCCAGCACACGGGCAAGAATGATTTTATCACGGCTGTTTTAGAGGGACTGCCTGAAGCGCCCCAATATTTCAAACATAATGCCAAGATGAACCGCGAAGGTCCGCCCCTCGTGGAATGGAACGGCGCATTGCCGCCGGTTCCCGCACTGGACAAAACGCTCACGGATGTCAACGCGTCCTATGTGGTTGATCTGCGCGATGCAAAGCTTTTTGCCACAGGACATATTCCTAACGCGGTAAACATTGCGTTGCGCGGACGTCTGGAAACCTGGGTGGGCATCATGGTGCCCTGGGGCAGCCGGACAATTCTTTGCGGATCACCGGAAGAGGTAAAGGAGGCGCTCTTCCGTTTGCATCGTGTCGGTTACGATGTAGCAAGCGTGGTGAGTTACGAAGCTTGGGTCGCGGCGCGTCAGTCGGTCTATGCGAATGAACCAGTCCTGCCGCAGGTGCTTTATAAACAGATGATGGACGGCACAGCGCCGGTGATCGTGGATGTGCGTCTTCCAACCGAGTGGATGGGACTGCGCATCGGTAATGTGGTCAACCTGCCGCTCAACATGTTAGGGGAGCTCGCAGCGACGAAGCTGGATCCGCAGGAGCCTGTGGTGACAGTCTGCAATTCAGCCTACCGCAGTAGCATGGGCATCGGCATTCTGGAGCGCAAGGGCTTTAAGAAGGTCTCCAGTATGGCTGGTGGCAGCGAGGCATGGATCGAGCAGGGGTTGCCCGTGACGCAACCTGTCGCGCCGGGCGGGGCATCTCTGTCATCCCCAAAACGCGTGGTCCGTCTGCCCGACCGGATCGACCCGGCCGCGCTCAAGCGCATGATCATGGATCTTCCTGGCACCTACGACCTTGTGGACATCCGG
>CAIZQW010000030.1 GCA_903935195.1 uncultured bacterium | reverse complement strand
GTGAAGCCGGTTAAGCCGCTCCAGCCTTTTGAAATTACGGGTCCTTGGGAGGTCCGCTTCCCGCCGAAGCGCGGCGCGCCGGAATCCTGCACCTTCGAGAAGCTGGTCTCGTGGACCGAGATGCCCGATGACGGGATCAAGTATTTCTCAGGCACCGCGACCTACGTGAAGGAGTTTGAGGTCCCGGCGGCGAAACTGGAGGGCAAAGATCCGATTGAGTTGTCGCTGGGCGAACTGCGTAATGTTGCAGAGGTGACGCTCAACGGAAAGAATCTCGGGATTCTCTGGAAGCCCCCGTACACGGTTGATGTGACGGGTCTTCTGAAACCGGGCAAAAACGTGCTGAAGATTGATATTACCAACCTCTGGGCCAATCGTATCGCAGGCGATGAAAAACTTCCGCGTGAAAAGCGTGTGACCCGCCTCACGCAGAAGGTGCCTGTCCCAGGTCCTCATCCCTCCGGCCTCTTCGGTCCCGTGCAGTTGATTATAACAAAGTGATGCCTGGGTTGTCATATAACTCCGTAGCAATGAAACAACGAACATCCAAACAAATCATGAATACTCGAGCAATCTCACTGTTTTCCCTGATCGGCTTCCTCTGCGTCGCCGCCACTGCCGTGCCATGTCATGCTGACATCAAAGGCGACTTCGTCAATCCACCGCTCAAATTCAGGTCGAGGCCGTTATGGTTCTGGAATAATACCGAAGTTACTGCGGCAGGCATCGAGGAGCAAATGGTAGGATGCCGCGATCGAGACGGTTATGGCGGTCTGGCACCTTTGCCCTTCGGTCCCAAGTTCAAGCCTGAATATCTCAGCAAGGCTTATTTTGAGCTCTATGGCGAGACTGTCAAAAAAGCCAAGGAACTGGGCATGTTCATCACCATCTATGACGAATACGGGTTCCCCAGCGGCAGCGCCGGCGCCATGATGGGCGATGGCAAACCCCGTTTTAAAAACAAGTATCCCGACGCCACGCTGCGGCGCCTTGATAAACACGAGGAGACGGTCAGCGGGCCAACCGTATATTCCAAACCGCTGGTTGCCGGCAAATTGATGAGTCTCGTGGCGATGAATACCGCCACCTTGGAACGCGTGGACCTCACAACCAAGTCAAGCAACGGGACCCTCTCATGGGATGTCCCTGCTGGTACGTGGAAGCTCATGACGTTCGTCTGCGTGCTGGATGGCGACCCGAATGTGGATTATCTCGAGCCGGAACACGTGACCAAGTTCATCGACATGGTCTATCAACCCTATTACGACACGTTCGGCAAGGAATTCGGCTCGACCATCGGCGGCGCATTCTTCGATGAGCCTACCCTCTATCGGGCCCAAGGCCGCACATGGACTGACCGCTTCAACGAAAAATTCCAGGCTGCCCACGGGTTCAGTCCGACTGCGTATTACCCGGCGCTCTGGTATGACATCGGTCCGGAAACCCAGGCTGCCAGGAATTGTCTGTTCGGCTTCCGCTCCGAGTTGTATGCCGCAGGTTACGTGAAAACCATCCAGGATTGGTGCACCGCGCACGGCGGGGTGCCGCTCCTCGGCCACCAGGATCAGGAGAACGTCAAGAATCCGGTCGGAATCTCCGGGGATCTGATGAAATCCTACAGGCATCAGGACGTTCCGGGGATTGACAAAATCGGCTGGAACAACGACCCCGAAGGCTATTACAAAATCGTTTCCTCGGTGGCCTACAACTGGGACAAGGCCCAGGTCATGACCGAGACCTACGGCGCGATGGGGAATCTGAGCTGGGACCGCCTGTATGCCATCGTGATGGAGCAATATGCCAAGGGCATCAATAATTTCGTCCAGCATGGTGTCTGGTATAACCGCGACAAGATCAACTATCTGCCGGAACTTTCGTATCGCAATCCGCTCTATGCAGATGGACTCTACGCCTATAACACCTATATCGGAAGGCTCAACGTGCTCCTGCAGGCGCCGGGCCGACACGTCGCCGATATCGCGGTGCTCTATCCGATATCCACCCTCCAGGCAGGATACCGATTTGACGGGCCGCTCACGCCCTATATCGGCGGAGTGGACATCCCTGAGGCGGATTACATCCACCTTGGCGAACTGCTCTCCACCAAGGTGTGCCGCGATTTCACCTTTCTTCACCCCGAGACCCTGGATGATCGGTGCACCGTCGCAGCCGACACACTCAAGTTGAACAACAAAATCAACCACGAGGCTTACAAGGTGGTGATCCTGCCCGGCCACAAGACCATCCGCTGGAGCAACCTGAAAAAAATAAAGGCGTTTTACGATCAAGGCGGCAAGGTGATTGCCACCGGTCAATTGCCGGACAAATCCGCTGAGTTCGGCCATGACGCCGACGTCGTGGCAACCATCCAGGCGATGTTCCCCCAGGTGAAGAATCAGATCCTGGCTACCGCCGATTCCGAATGGCGCGCGACGGGCGCTTATGAGCCGATGAAGGCGATTGACGGCGCATTGGACACGCATTGGGAGCCTTCGGAAGCAGACGCGAAAGCGTGGTGGCTGGAAGTGAACTTCAACACGGACTGTACGTTCACTTCGACCCGCATCAGCGAGAAGACGAACCGAGTGACCGCATACAGCATTCAATACTGGAGCGGTAGCAACTGGACTGCATGTGCCACAGGCACCGCGCTCGGCGCCGCCAAGGTGGACACGTTCAAGCCCGTCACCGCCTCACGGATTCGCTTAGTGATTAACGGCGTTTCTGCGGGACATCCTGCGATCAGCGAGTTTGAAGTCCATCACAATGACGGCCCTAACCTGGCCCATAGCGAAAACCTCATTGTCCAGCAAAACGCGCAGGGCGGCAGTGCCATCTATTTGAATTCACCCAACGAGGCCAGCTTGCGTAAGGCGCTGGACAAGGCGCTCCACGTCTATGACGTGGACATGATGGGCACTGGGAAACTGCGCTACATCCACCGGGTGATGGATGACGCCGAGATCTTTTTCTTTGCCAATCTGCATGACCGCCAGTCGGAGTCCACAGTCCGTTTGCGGGGGAAATTCACCCCCGAGTTGTGGGATCCGCACACAGGGGCGGTTACCGTGCCGGAATTTACGAACGCCATCGAAAATGACCAACCAATAACCCAGGTGAAATTGACTCTGGGTCCCGTTCGTTCGTGTTTCATCATCTCCAAACCTCGAGTAAATCTATGAAAAACAAGCCAGTCAGCATCCTCCTGATGCTCGTCACAACCACGCTGGCCTTGCGCGCTTTGCCTGCCACCGAGTACCACGTCGCTCTCTCAGGAAGCGATGCCAATCCAGGCACCCAGGCCGCGCCTTTACGCACGATCCAGCGTGCCGCCGACCTCGCCCAGCCTGGCGATACCGTCACGGTGCATGCCGGCGTATACCGCGAGCGCGTCAATCCGCCGAGAGGTGGGGAGTCCGATGCCAAGCGCATCGTCTATCAGGCGGCACCCGGCGAACAGGTGGTCATCACGGGTGCCGAGTCCATGAAGGGCTGGGAGAAGGTCGGCGAAGACACCTGGAAGGTCGTCATCCCCAATACATTTTTCAACGGCTACAATCCGTTCAGCGACAGGATTCAAGGTGAATGGTGTGACCCGACTGGAAGACACGCGGGAATGGTCTATCTTAATGGCGACTGGTTTGCCGAATCGCTCTCATTGGATCCGGTGTTGAAGCCGCCTTCCAAGGAGGCCTTGTGGTTCGCCCGGGTGGACGGAACGGGTACAGATACTGGTCACTCCGCCGTCCCAGGTGGGAACACCACAATATGGGCGCAGTTTCGCGGCGTGAATCCCAATCATACGAATGTTGAGATCAATAAACGCCAGAGCGTTTTCTACCCCTCGAAACCGGGGATTAACTATATCACCGTGCGCGGTTTCACCATGCTGCAGGCGGCAACGCCTTGGGCCGGGGCTATGTCCGAGCAGATTGGCCTCATCGGCACGCACTGGAGCAAAGGCTGGATCATTGAGAACAACGACATCCGTTATTCCATGTGCACCGGTGTTACGCTGGGGCGTTACGAGCTACCCAAGGATGAGTTTCCACCCGTCGGCGCTCCAGGCTTCGTCACGTCCATCGAGCTGGCGCTTCGTGATGGCTGGTCCAAGGAGAAGATCGGCAGCCACATCGTCCGCAATAATCGCATCTCCCACTGCGAGAAGAATGCCATCCATGGAAGTCTCGGCGCCCCCTTTTCCGTAATTTCCGGCAACGAAATTCACGATATTGCTGTCCGCAACTGGGTTCAAGGGGCTGATACCGCGGGCGTCAAGTTTCTCGGACCCATCGACACCACGATCAGCGGAAACCACATCTACCGGACCTGCCGCGGTATATGGCTGGACTGGATGACCCAGGGGGCGCGGATCTCCAACAACCTCTGCCATGACAATGCTGCTGCTGATTTATTCGTCGAGGTAAGCCACGGTCCGTTTGTGGTCGATAACAATATTTTCCTGTCGACTAAGGCGATTGAAGACGATTCGCAAGGGGGTGCCTATGCCCACAACCTCATCGCCGGGGGCATCGATCTGAATCCCACCTTTCATGACGGGCGCAAGACTCCATTCCACAAGGCCCATTCCACCGAAATCGTGGCACTTCACGACAATCCGTCCGGCGACAGCCATTATTACAACAACCTGTTCATGCGCAGCGGCAGTCTGGCGAAGTATGACCAGGCCCATCTGCCGATGTGGATGGATGGAAATGTGTTTTTCCAGGGGACGAAATCATCCAAGCATGAAAGAGATTCCATCCTCAGGCCCGGCTCGGATCCGGCGCTGGCGCTGGTTGAGAAGAATGACGGCTTCTATCTGACCATGACCTTGGCCACAGCCCTGGGGAGTGAACGGCCCTCACAACCGGTGACCTCGGCACGCTTGGGCAAAGCCAGCATTTCCGGTTGCGCCTTTGAGAATCCGGACGGTTCTCCCATCACGATTGGCACGGACTATTTCGGCAAGCCGCGCAACACCGCCAATCCGACGTCCGGACCCTTCGAGGCTCCCGGAACAGGAACGCTCACTATGAAGGTGTGGCCGGTCACCGTGGGCAAGGAGGCGCTACTGACCGCATTTCCCGTCAGAGCTGATGGTCTTGCGGCTCCCGTTCCGGCGACGGCGGATTTCTGGGTCCGGGATCAGCCGGGTCGAATCACGCATGCCTGCGGCGGCAAGGAACCGGTGGTGCTGTGCATGCAGGGACGGAAGGTCGTGATGCAGGTCCAATGCGATAGTACAAACGGGTTATCCTATACCGCGCGATTCTTCAACCTGCAGAAAGAAGTCGAAAAGAAGCAGGTCTTGTTCGTGGCCGGGCGCGAAGCGACTCCTGAGCTGCTTGTCAATGATCAGCCTTGGAAGAGCGAGTTCCCCTCCTCGGTCGCGTTCGACGGAATGCTGACCTTGACCTATCCCGAAGCCGGGGGTGTGGTCGTCACCCGCACCGTCTATCCTTCGATGACCAAGGCTTTGGTGATTGAAGAGTGGCAGGTGCGAAATACCACGGGCAAACGAGTTGCCGTGACGGTTGCGCCCGCCCGCACAGTAAAGCCCGTGGGGAAGGATATTGCCATCGTCTGGAGTTGCCCAGAGGTGAAAACCGCTGAGGTGAAAGCTGGAGGCGTGTTGTCATTCTTCACTTGCGTACAAGCCGGCTTGGCGGCTGCGCGTGACCTGGCTGTGGACGTGGCGGCAGAGCGTGGCGCGCGCCAAGCCTTGATTGAGGCGTCCTGGCGCGGACCGGGCCGGTTGGAGACACCTGATCCAATGCTCGACCATGCCTTTGCTCTGCAGAAGCTGCACGTGCTGGAATCTCCGATCGAGACGATCAAGGGCGTGATCACCCACAATGGCAGCCTGACCTATTCGCCCGGCATCTGGGCAAATGATCCGCCGGAGTACTCCAGTCCGCTTTTTCCGTTTTTTGGTGATGAGGAATTGAACAAGGCAAGCATGAACATGTATCGTGTCTGGTTGGAGTATGGCCGGGAGCATGGTGGTGCCATCCCCGGTTGCTTCTGGCAACCGACCTTGCAGGTCGGCCAATGGGAGCGGGGCGACGACGCGATGCTTCTGTATGGCCTGTCCAAATTCCTCCTCTTTCAAGGCGATAAGGCGGCGGCGGAGGAAATGTGGCCGTTGATCGAGATGTGCGCCGCGTCGGTGCTCAAACACACCACCGCCGAGGGCATCGTCGCTTCGGAGAGCGATGAGATGGAAGGTCGCTACCCGACCGGAAAGGCCAACCTGAGCACGTCGTCACTTGCTTATGGTGGTTATCGTCTCGCGGCGCGTCTGGCGCAATCGCTGGGCAAGACCGATGTTGCCAACATCTATGACACCCGTGCCGCAGCCCTGCGCAAGGCCATCGAATCCTATTTCGGCGGGGAAGTCGAAGGGTTCAAGACCTACCGCTACTACACGGGAAACACGACGCTGCGCGGTTGGATCCTTCTGCCTTTGGCGATGGACATTACCGAGCGGCAGAATGCCACGCTCGATGCGATGGTTTCCGATAAACTCTGGCCTAACCGAATGCAAGGCGCCGATATCCTCGCGGAGTCCACACGCCCAACGGAATGGGGACGCGAGACTTACTACGCGCTGCGGGTGTTATTCAAAGCCGGCCGAACCGAGGAGGCGATTGACCTGACGCACCGCGTGGTCAAGGCGCAGATTTTTGGAGCCAGGGGCCCTTATCCTGATGAGGATGCCATTGACATGCTCTGCCCCGGCTCGCTCTATCCGCGCGTCTTCACCGAAGGCATGTTCGGCATCGTGCCCACCGGTCTCAACTCTTTTGAATGCACGCCGTGGCTGCCCAAGGCCTGGCCGCGGATGGCGCTGCGGGACATACGGGCGTTCGGCCAGTCTTGGGATTTGGTGGTGGAGCGCGTCGGCGATCAGCAGAAAGTCACAGTGCTCAGTGGCGGCAAGACGCTGATGACCGGTAGTGGGCCAGCCGGGAAGACGTATTCGCTGACTTTCCCCAAAAGGAAAATTGAAATACTGAAACAATAGGCCTTCGGCCTCCGTAAAGAGATAAACCTTACTCAAGAGTGGAAAGACTAACATGAACAAACTCACAACCCTCACCGCCCTACTGCTGGCACCGCTGGCTGCGCTGCATGCCGCCGAGCCTGTCTGGGGGACCTCGCCGATTGCCGAGCTCTATCCCTATATCAGCACCGGAAGTTTCAGCGGACCGGCGGTGCCGGAATCGCCCGATCCGCTGGTTGCCTACCGCTGGCCCAAGCCTAAGGCCACCGATGGACTCGAGATCTATCTGCAGAAGCCCAGCGCTGTTTCAAGCGATACCAAGGCGGCTTTCGACAACCTGGGTTCGCTGACGACCGACCATCCGAATGTAACCGTCAACGGGGCGGGTTCGATTCGAATGGTTTTCGGTGCCGAGCTGCCTGCCTGGATTGAGTTTGACAGCGCCGACTGCCCGGGTGATGTCGAGATGAGCATCAGTGAGTACAACCAGCCCGGCCCTGATAAAACGAAAGCCCCGGTCAAGCATGGCACTACCTACCGGCTTGAGCTCAACGCCGAGCTCTATGAAGGGGTGCGCTTCGCATGGATTCACGTGAAGGCGCCCGCCAAGCCGTGGCATATCACGGGCATCCGGGCCGTGTGCCAGGTGAAGCCGACCAACTACAGGGGAAGATTTTCCTGCAGTGATCCGTTGTTGACCAAGATCTGGTACATGTCGGCATACGGTGTGAAAGCATCACTGTGCAGAGATTATTTTGGCGCCATACTTGTGGATCGCGGGGATCGCATGTCGTGGACGGGCGATGCACATACCGCGCAGGCGGCGGCGCTTGCCGCCTTCGGCAATTTTGACTTCATCAGGAAGAACATCGACAACACGTCACAGGAGAGTAACGGTATCAGAAGCTACTCGCTGTACTGGGTGTTGAGCCTGCTGGATTATTATCGTTACACTGGCGATGCTGAGACGCTGCTGAAGTATATCGACAACGTGAGCAAGAAACTCGACGATGCATATGCCGTTTTCGGGACGGATCCGAAACTCAAGTTCTACGGCCATGATGAACGAATAGGCGCGTGCTTTGAAATCTGGTTCAGGGGCGGTTCGGGAGCGCAGGAAGCGCAGAATGCCTACAAGATGCTCTCCATCCGCGCCTGGAAAGAGTTTGCCGCGGTCATGGGTCAGTACGGACGGGTCGATTTGCGAGACAAATATAACGGCTATGCAGATGGCAAAATGGCCGAGCTCAGGAGGACCGGTGATTGGTCTGCTGTGTTTGGACTGCACGCCGCGGCGGATGCCATCACTACAGGAAGCCTGAACGCTAAAGAGAAGGATACACTTCTTAAGAAACACTTCCTCGACCGGGTGAACCGTCTTTCGCTGTCGCCCTTCAACCAATATTTTATCCTGCAAGCCATGGCGCTAACAGGAAAGCACGATGATGCCTTGAGCGCTGTCAGGGATATGTGGGGCGGCATGGTCAACTATGGCGGCACCACGACGTTCGAGGTGTACCGTCCGTCATGGAATGAAGCGATTGGGCCGAATGACGCGGTTCCCAATGCCCAATGCGGCATTGTGAGCCTGTGTCATCCCTGGGGCGCCGGCGTGGTGAAGTGGTTGAGCGAAGAGGTGCTTGGCATTGTATCAACGACGCCTGGTTTCAAAACATATGACATTCTCCCGCATCCCGGCAGGACGCTGACACAGGTGTCTGGAGAGATGCCGACGCCGGCAGGCAATATCTGTGCGAGCTTTGACCTTGTCTCAGGACATTGCTCCGTGACGGCTCCCACAGGAACCGTTGGTCGCATCGGCATACCCAAGACCGAGCGAAGCATCACCTCCATCACTATGAATGGCAAGCTTGCCTGGAATGGTAAAGGACAGGTTGTTGATGGAATCAGCGGCGCGAGTCAGGATGCGGAGTTCGTTTATTTCACAGGCGTTCAACCGGGAACATATGATTTCGTCATAGCTTACAGGGGTACAACACCGAAATACGATGAGCCTCCCGTGAAGTATGATGCGCAGTTCGTGAAGTTGGACAAGACCACCCAAGGCGATTGGGGCGGTGTATACGGCAAAGACGGCTATGTGCTCTGCAACTACAAAGGGGACCGGAATGACGGGAAGGCCCTGCCGACGCGTCTAATCAGGGGAGAGCGTGAGGAAGTCATTTTGGATATACGGAATGACGAGAAGGCTCTGCCGTCGTATGTAACCTCGCTTGAATATTTCAGGGCGTTCCCGAAAAGCGGAATGCCTGATCCGCAGATGTGGGCCGCGGAGACTGCCCACAAAAGGGCCCTGGCGCCGGACAAGCACAACGGCTCCAACCGTAAAGCCGCGGGTTATTCAAACAGGGGTGAGACAATGTCGGTGACCATTGGTGTTGACGGGAAAAGGGAGTATCAGGTTGCGCTGTATTTTGTGGACTGGAACAAGAATGGGTGTTGTCAGGCGGTGGAGATGATGGACGCCGAAACGCTCAACCAGGTTGCCCCGGTAAAGATTGTGGATGATTTCTCAGGGGGTGCATACCTTGTGTATAAATATAACAAGTCGGTAAAATTCAGGATCAACAAGGTGCGCGGCTCCTTGATTTCGCTCAGCGGCATCTTCTTTGATCCGGCGCCAGTGGGCGCGCAGGCGGCCGAAGCCGGCGCCGACAAGGACGGCTTTGTTCCGTTGTTCGATGGAAAGACATTGAACGGTTGGCAGACCACCGGCAACTGGATCGTGGAGGAGGGCGGCGGGGTCGCCCTGCACCCGCGGCCAGGGGAGAGTGGCTGGCAGCGGTACGACGCTTATCTGACCACGGCCCGCAAATACAAGGACTTCATCCTGGACCTGGAATTCAAGATCAACAAGGGTGGCAACTCGGGCGTGTTCCTCCGCGTGGGCGATCGGATGAGCCAGGTAGACACCGGCTTTGAGATTCAGATTCTCGATACGCACGGCCTGGCGAAACCCGGCAACCATGACTGCGGCGGGGTGATCGGAGCGGCGGCGCCGTCCAAGAACATGGCGAAACCGGCAGGCCAGTGGAACCGGTATGTGATCACGTTGCAGGGCAAGCGGCTGAAGGTCGAAATGAACGGCGAGCAGATCCACGACCTGGAGTTGGACAAGTCCGCGGTCAAGGACCGTCCCGCGGAAGGTTACATCGGCTT
>CAIZQW010000029.1 GCA_903935195.1 uncultured bacterium | reverse complement strand
GATCGGGAAGTCCCCAATTATAAGAACAAAAACAAGCATCCGCATCATCAGCCCTATGTGACGTATGATTACACGGACAAGGGATATTCGGATTATTTTGTAAAGACCTGGCGGAAACTGCGCGACGATGGAATTCAGGGTGTTAAGATTGACTACCCGGAGACCGCGTGGCGTCCTGAAGGAGGCTTTGATGATCGCAAGGCGACCTGTAACAGTGCTTACCGCAGGGCCTTTGAACTGATGCGCGAAGCCATGGGCCCCGAAGGCTTTATTGATGAGCGGAATATCGGCGAGTCGGGGCGTCCCTGCCTCGACATGACCGCAGGCGTGGTGGACACCCAGCGCACGTGGGATGACTCGAATCTCTTCATCCCCGAGATGGTCTCCCGCAGTGGCTTGCGTTGGTATAAGAACCGCACGGTCTTTAATTACTACTCGGATACCAAGGCGTTACATAATTTGAGTAAACCGTTGCAGGAGTCGCTGGTGACCATGAATTTTCTCACCAGTGGACGACTGGACCTGGCAACCTCCTTCTCGTTTTTCACGCCGCAAATCACACGGATTGTCTCGCGCAGTTATCCCCATTATGCAGAGCCACTGACAGCTCGTCCGCTGGACGCTTTTACAGGTGGGGTTGATCCGCAGGTCTATGATTTGGAGCTGACCTCTGACTGGCATCAGATTGTCTTCTATAACACAGGGACAAACGAGACGGTCGTCGCGACGAAGCTTAGCGGGGAACGTGCGGCAAATGCGGTGGGGCTCGATCCGAAAGCTTCGTATCACGCATATGAATTTTGGTCCGACACCTATCGCGGTAAACTTTCAGGGACCAGCAGTCTTGAATACACATTAAAGACGAATTGCTGCGCCATAATCTCCCTGCGTAAAGTCCAGCCCAATCCGCAAGTCCTGAGTACGGATCGCCATCTCTTGCAGGGCTGGGTTGATTTGTCAAATGTCGCCTGGAATGCGCAGAACAAAACCTTAACCGGCACTGCCCGTGTGATCGGAGGGGAACCCTTCAAGGTGGTTGTTGCCGATAATGATACACGCTTTGTGAAGGCAGACGCGAAAGGGGCGACGTCTACTGTGACGCTACACCTAGCAGCAGGACTCCGTTGTTTGACGCTTACATCTGCCACGACAGCAGAGGTCGATTGGCAGCTTCACTACGAATGAGAAATACAGAGACTTCTGTGTATACCGGAGAAATCATGAGCAAGGCGATTGCGGATCTTTTAAAGGAGTAACAATATGGACAAACGGGTACTGGACAGATCATTAATGTGTGTTTTATTTCTGCTTGCTGGATGTAAAAGTCCTGTTAGCGGCGAGGTGACGAAAAAAGCGTCGTCTGGCATCGTGATCAATGCCAGCACACCGTGGGTGATCTCCGAGGGTGAGCCGGAAGCGGTTCAGCGGGCCTTGGAAGATGTTGCAACAGATTGGTATAAAATCTTCAGTCGGCGTCCCGTGATTGTGAGAGAGGTGCCAGCGTCTTATAAGGGGCCGGTCATCTATCTCGGATCGACCGGGGCCTGGCGCGATGATCTTGTCAGGCAGAAACCCGCTGGAAGAGAAAGTTTCTTCCTGCGCATCCAGAAGGATGGCGCCGGACGCCCTGCGCTGGTCGGCACGGGTTCAGACATGCGCGGAAGCATCTATGCGGCGTATGCCTTCTCAGAGGAGATTCTGGGTGTCGACCCCTGGTATTACTGGGTGGACAAAGAGCCGCTTCCCCGGAGCCAAATCGAGATTCCTGCCACCTTTGACACCAGGGTGGGTCCTCCGACCTTTAAATACCGTGGCTGGTTTATCAACGATGAAGATCTCCTCGCGCGTTTCTCGCCTGATCCTCTTCGCGAAAATGCCTTCTCGCTGGAAGCGCTGGACCGTATCTGCGAGACGCTCCTTCGTCTGCGTGGCAATATGATTGTGCCTGCGACCTTCGCCTTCCCGGATGAACGGTGCAATGAACTTGCGGCACGTCGCGGGCTTGTCCTGAATATGCACCATATCCTCGTCCTCGGGTTAAACACCTTCCAATGGCCGAAAGACGTCCCGTTCTCCTACAGCAAGCATCCTGAAATTATGGAGAAGTACTGGCAGACCTGTGTTGATGCGTATAAGAACTATGAGGTGGTCTGGTCTGTCGGTTATCGGGGCAAGGGCGATCAGCCCTTTTGGACGAATGAGAAGGATATGACCGATCCTGTCAAGCGGGGCGAGGTGATCACCCAGGCCATTGCGAAACAGGTCGAGCTCGTGCGGAAGGTCAATCCAAAGGCCGATATCATCGCCAATATGTGGAGCGAAGGTGCAGAGATGGTTCATCAAGGCCTCATTAAGTTACCTGACGGCGTGATATTGGTATGGCCTGACAAAGGGGAGGGTATCATCCAGGACAACGGTAAAGTCAGAGCCGGGCAAGGCATTTACTATCACACGGCCATGCTGAACGGCAGGTGCAATCAGTTGACTGAGATGGTCAACCCTGGGCGTATTTATAATCAAGTCGGACGCTTTGTGAAGGCAGGCGCTACGGCCTTCTTTCTGGTGAACGTCAGCGATGTCAGGCCAGTTCCACTTTCCACAGATTGCGCCATGAAGCTGGCGTGGAATGCTAAGCCGTACGTGGATAAAACGGATGAGCAGAATATGCTGGCGTTCTACGAAGACTGGAGCACCCGCCAGTTTGGGGCAGAGCTGAGTGGGCGGGTGAGCGAGGTCTACAAGGACTATTTCAACTGTCCTTATATGAATGACACCGGGCTGAAGGGTGAAAACTATGTGCAGGGACGGATGCGCCTCATGTTTAATAAGGCGACACCTCTTATTAATGAGAACAAGCCTTTAAGCGAGGATGTCCGGAAACGGCGCGAGGAGTTGTTCGCGTTAAGCAGTGAGGGCTTGACCCACATGGCGAAGGTGCTCAAGAAGGCCGAGCGGCTGGTTCCGTTGATTCCTGCCGATCGCCGGGATTTCTACCAGAGTCACGTGCTCCTGCAAATCCGGATCCATGTCATTTCTCTTACTGCACTGAAGGCGGGCTGCCAGGCTTTGACAGCATATGAGTCTGGGGATAAAGCGAAGGCGATCTCCTACGTTGAGAGTCAGCTTCAGGTGTTCGACACGATCTATCCTGAACTGCATAAAGCGGAATACGGCAAATGGGCGGCGTGGTTTGAGGGCGAATGTTTTCTTGGAGTTGAGCGTACCCGCATCAAGATCGCAGACATGCTGTCCACGCTCAAAGGTGAGCCTGAACCTGTCAAGCCCTACAGGGGGGAAGATTATAGCTATGAGGACCTCTATCGGTATCAAACGATAAAACCTGAGAATTTCCCGTTGCTCTATCCCAAGAAAGACGTAAAATGAAAAAGGTACTCCTGTTAGCACTTCTTCTGGCTTTGCCTCTCTTTGCTAAAGAGGAAAAGCGGCAGTGCAAGATGGGGCGCGACTACTGGCTTTACACCCCTGAGACAGTTGACAAGAACAAGACCTACTGGCTTGTCGTGGGTGTCCATGGGGCTAAAGGTAATGGTAAAGGGGCTTCAGGGCTTAGCAGTTGGGTAGAAAAATACCCTAATGTCATTGTGGTTGGCCCGAGCTTTCCTATAGCAGGCCCTTACTATCAAGGTCTAGGGGGTGAGAGTGATCAGCAGTTGCTGAATATCCATAAGGAACTCAGTAAAGAGTTCAAGCTTCACACCAAGATGTTCCTTCATGGTTTTTCTGGGGGCTCCCAGTACTCCCATCGCTTTGCAAATAAACACCCGAAGTCTGTCATCGGCGTCTCGTCGCATAGCGGTGGCAGCTGGGAGGATGCGCCTGATAAGGATACTGCCAGTATTATCTGGACACTCTCCTGCGGACTGAAGGACACGGCTCTCAGCACGCCAGAATCGCCGATGAACCGCATTGATTTTTTTAGGAAGTTTTATCAAGCCATGAATAAGGGGCCTTTCACTGCAAAGCCTTTTGTCACGCAGGCTGGACACAGCCCTTCCGGCGAAGTGAAGGATGCAGCAGAGGAGTGTTTCCGGGTTGCCACAACCGGACTCTTCGATTATCAGCGCAAGGCCACGGAAGGCATGAACACCATGAACCGTGAGAGCTGGATCAAGAAAGATGCCAAGCTCACGGAAAAAGAGTTCAATGACGGCGTAAAAACCTACAAGCTCAAAGTCAATCAGGATGGCTGGACTGTCGGCCCCGCCGCACTGAAGAGTATGACCGACACACGGCTGATGCTCGATAAAATGAAAAAATAGTGCAACCGTCTTATCACTTCAAAGTTCTTATCCGCAGATGGCGCAGATGAACGCAGATGCTGATTTAATCTTTGTTGATCTGTGAAATCTGTGGCTAAAGTTACTCACTTTTTTGTTCTAGGGATTTTACTGCCAACTGCTACTGCCAACTGCCACTTCTCCGGGTGATGCGCCTACTTCTTCTGCCACTTATCCTTGCTCTCCAAAATGGTCCTCGGACCTTCTCCGTCAAGCCAGGTCTTGGCTACTGGGTTGTTGCGTAGGTATGTATCCCAGAATGCGGTGCTGAGCGCGAGAATGACGCGATGATGATTCGGATTGCGCGCATACTTCTCACCCGCAAGACTGCGATCCGTGAAGACGGAGTGCTCTGCCTCATCTAGGGCCAACTCATATTTGCTGCCCGCAGGCAAGGCTGGGAAGACCGCCAGCTGCGAGGCGACAT
>CAIZQW010000028.1 GCA_903935195.1 uncultured bacterium | reverse complement strand
CCCTGTTTTCCATGGTCCTGGGGGATATGCTCTTTCGGGTAGCCGTGACGTAAGCGACGTAGGTATCCAGAGCCGATTGCAGCGCCATCTGCTTAGCCTGCACGTTCCCGCAGAGCTCGTCTATGAGCTGATGTAGGGTATCCGCATTCGTCCGGCCGCCTCGGGCCATGAGCAATGCACCCTCTACAGCCTGCGCCTTCGCGCGGTCCGGCGTACCGTGTGAGCGGCAAAACGAAACTGTAGTGAATATGGCAATCTGAACGTGTAGTTCTTCTTCGTCTTATTTTCTTCCCTTCCAGAAAATAAATCATCTTCTTCCCCCGTTGTTTTCAAGGTCAATTTTATTCCCTCCTAAAAACCTGTGGCGTGTGGGCGCAGTTGTGCGTCATCATATCCGTCCATGAAACGGAACCGAAGACGCAAGTGTCTTTTTTGCGGCGAGATATATATGCCCAATCGGCAGAACGCCTACCACCAGAAATATTGCTCAAAGGCTGTGTGCCAGGCAGCCAGCAGAGAGTCCAGTCGGCACCGCTGGCTCGCGAAACCGGAGAACCGGAATTATCACTGCGGGGCTTGCCAGACCGCCCGTGTCCGCGCTTGGCGCAAGACCCATCCCGGGTACTGGCGCCGGAAAAAGACTGCGTTACAAGATCTCTTGTTGGCGCAAGACGTTGCCGCCGAGGGGGTTGAATGCGTCTTAACTGCGCAGCCCCCGGCATCCTGCATAACCCTTGCGCCGTTGCCTGCCATGCCGCAAGATCCTGCGGGGGAAAGCGTTGCGGGTTGTCAAGGGCTAAGCCGCAGCTCGCCTGATGCTGCCATAGCTGGGCCATATACCGTACCGCTACAAGATTTCTGTCTGTCGCAAGATCCTATCTTCGTTGGATTTATAGCCATGTTAACGGATACGTTACAAGACGAGATCGTCCCTGTGATGGCGAAGATGCAAACTCTCGGGCTGGCGATACTGGGGAAAGGCCCCGGGATCGACCCGAAAGGACGGAGTCATCATGCATACAAGGAAACATGTGCTGTGTGAAGAGCGGACGCGGCAGGTGCCCGCGCAGTTCAGCTGGATAGGCCACCGGTTAGTGAGTGGCGGGTTCTGCAGGCGGTGCCGGACGGAGGAGCTGGCGCTGTACCTGGTTCTGGTCGTCGTGGGCGACGCGGACGGGCTGAGTTATTACGGCGACGAAAGCATCGCGGGACTTATCGGCGTGCCGTCCAGCCGCGTCCCGGAGATCCGCGAGGGGCTGGTGCGGGCCGATCTCGTGGCGTACCGCAAGCCGCTGTACCAGGTGCTGGAACTGCCGGAGGCCCGCGTATGATCAACTACGAGACGTACGCCAAGATCGGCGCGCTGACACGACAGGGGCTGACGCCGTCCCAGATCGCCTCGGACTGCGGCCTGGACGAGCGGACGGTCCGCCTCTGGCAGGGGCAGGCGGCCTACCAGCCGCGACGTTCACCCGCGAAGACAGGCAAGCTGGACGCCCACCGTCAGTCGATAGTGCGCCATCTGGCGGAACACCCCTACAGTGCCACGCAGCTTCTGAATAAATTGCGAGAGGACGGTTACACCGGCGGCTACGGCATACTCAAAAATATGGTCCGCCAGTTGCGCCCGCCGCGCCACGAGGCGTACTTGTCATTGGCCTTCGGCCCGGGGGAATGCGCGCAGGTCGACTGGGGCAACGCGGGCACACTCCTGGTGGACGGCGCCCGGCGGCGCCTGAGCTTCTTCGTGATGGTGCTCTGCCACAGCCGCATGATGTACCTGGAGTTCACCCTGCTGGAGCGGCAGGAGCAGTTCCTGGAGTGCCACCAGAACGCCTTCCTGCGCTTCGGCGGAGTCCCCCGGCGGGTGATGGTCGACAACCTGAAGAGCGCGGTGCTCTCGCATCCGCGCGGGATGCCGGCCGTGTATCACCCGCGTTATCTCGACTTCGCGGCGCATTACGGCTTCGAGATCCGCGCCTGCCAGCCGCGGCGCGCCAACGAGAAAGGGCGCGTCGAAAACGGCGTCGGCTATGTGAAAAAAAACTTCCTCGCCGGACTGGAACTGACCTCGCTCGCGGCCGTGCAGGCCGCCGGACGGGCCTGGGCCGACCAGGTGGCTAATCGCCGCCTGCACGCCGCCACCCGGCGCAGACCCGATGAACTGTTCGCCGGAGAGTGTTTGCAGCCTCTGCCCGCCTCAGGCGTCTACGACACCGGGGCTGAACGCGATGCCGTCGCCACGTCACTCTTCCGCGTGCACTTCGACGGCAACCGCTATTCGGTCCCGGCCCGTCACGCCGGCACACGCGTGAGTCTGCGCGCCTCCATCGGACGCGTGCTGATCTACAGCCGCGACCGCGAGCTCATCGCGACGCATGCCCGGACTTACGGGCGCGGCTGCGACATCACCGACCCCGACCACGGCTGCGAACTCGTGCGCCAGCGGCGGCAAGCGCGTGACCAGCACACCCTGAAATGCTTCCTGTCGCTGTGCGGCGAGTCCGCCGAGTACTACCGGCAGCTCTCCGAACGCCGCGCCAACGCCTTCGAGCACGTGCGGCGCATCGCCGCGCTCGCCGAAATCTACGGACAGGAAAAAACCGCGCGTGCGATACGTGACGCCATAGAGTTCAGCGCCTACAGCTCCGAATACGTGACCAACCTGCTCGAACAGCGCGGGCGCCTGAAGCCCGAACCGGGCATCCTCCATGTGACACGGGGGGCCGACCTCCTCGAACTGGACCTCCCTGAAACCGACCTCTCCATTTACGAAAAAGGAAACGACATCCGATGAAAACCGACGAAATGCTCAAATCACTGCAACTCATCTACGCCCTTGAAAACCTGGCCGCTCTGACCGGACGCGCCGCGCTAGAAGCGTGGCCCCACCAGGACTATCTCGACCGGCTGCTGGAGGGGGAATGCCAGCGCCGCGAGGTCAACGGGATCGCCCGCCGCATCAGGGAGGCGCGCTTCCCCCTGCGCAAAGACCTGGCCGGCTTCAACTGGAGCTGGCCCAAGAAAATCAACCGCGCCCAGATCCAGAACCTTTTCCGGATGGCCTTCCTCGAAGACCATACCAACGTCATCTTCATCGGGGGCGTCGGCATGGGCAAGACCCACCTGGCCACGGCGCTCGGCCGCCACGCCTGCGAAAAGGGGCACACCGTACTCTTCACGACTGCCGTCGATATCGTCAACACCCTCGCGGCGGCGCAGGCCGCGCAGCGCTTGCGCACGGAACTGGGCCGTTACACGCGCCCGGCGCTGCTGGTGGTCGACGAACTCGGATACCTGCCGATCGACAAACTCGGCGCGGATCTGCTTTTCCAGGTGTTCAGCCAGCGCTACGAACAAGGTTCCACGGTGATCACGACCAACAGAACCTACAAGCACTGGCCGGACATCTTCAACAACGACGCCACGCTGACCTCGGCCGTCCTCGACCGTGTCCTGCACCACGCAGAGACGGTCCTCATCGAAGGCGCCAGTTACCGAATGAAAGACCGCGTCACCGACGTATAAATCGCACGGGGTTCCGTAACGCACGGAACCCCCTTTTTACGTCCGCATTTTCAAACTGCCATATTCACTACACTTTCACGCTGCCGTCCACATACCGCTGGACACCCTCCGCACATTACCCGCCGCGTCAAGAATCTTGATCCACCAGTTCACCGACGCTTTTTGTTTAAATAGGCTCATGTCATTACCTCCATTTACGTCTAACAGTATAAACCACTGCTTTACCATAGTCAAGACATAGAATTTATACACAAAAAAACAGCGTTAAGTATTTATTTTCAACTACTTAACGCTGTTTTCTAAAATGGTGGGCGCTACAGGACTCGAACCTGTGACCCCTACCGTGTGAAGGTAATGCTCTAACCAACTGAGCTAAGCGCCCGCACTGACGTGCAGAAAAACGGCATAGTTATATCACGGGCATCCGTTCAATGTCAAGGGTTCAAAAGGACTTTTTCAGTTTTTTGAAGTTTTGCGAAAAACAAGGCTGTAATATCCCTCTTCTTATGCTTAAATAAGTTCATTCTTTATGAATGCGACACTAAAATCATCGAGTGTTTTCTATGGGCAACTGTTTGGGGCGTTCCTGGTTGACAGTTTTGTCATGGCCTTTGCCTATCTGTTTGCTTTTTTGCTTCGATATGATTTTGGAACACCCTTAGTCGGTTGGAAACAGGTTGCCTTTGTCTTCATCCCTGTTTGGGCCATTCAATTGACGACGCTCATCCTCTTTCGCTGTTATAAGGTGCTGTGGCGCTATATCAGTGTACACGATAGTCCGCGTTTTCTAGGAGCGGTCGCTGTTTCGTCGGCCATCTTTCTGGTGCTTCGGTATTTCATGACAGATCCGTACAGTTGCCGTCCGCCCTACAGCATCACGATCTTTAACGCTTTTCTGGTGACGGGTGGTTTGCTGTGTGTGCGTCTGCTGTGGCGCTTGGCTGTTGAAGGAGCCTTTGGCGCTGCTTTCATTCCAGGGAAGCGTCGGCGTGTGTTGCTGGTTGGTGCGGGATCGGCAGGCAACTTGATGGCGCGCGAACTTCGAAGTAAGAATCTGAAGGAGATGGTGGTGGTCGGATTTTTGGATGACGATCCGGCTAAGCAACATGCACGGATACAAGGGTATCCTGTCTTAGGAACGATTGAGCAACTGCCAGACGTCGCGGTAGCGATGAAGGTGGATGAGGTCATCGTGTCGATGGCGCGTGTCTCCCGCAGTGTTATCCGAAGAATTGTCATGTTGTGTGAAGCGTCACACCTGCCTGCACGCATTGTCCCAGGGTATTTCGAGCTGATCAACGGGAGTGTGACCGCCTCGAAGATACGAAATATTGATGTTAGTGACTTGCTGGGGCGTGAGGAGAAGGAAGTGGACAGCAACGCGGTGATCGCGTTGTTCCAGCAGAAACGTGTCTTGATCACTGGGGCAGGGGGCAGTATTGGAAGTGAGCTGGTCCGTCAAGTCTTGCAAACAGGACCGGAGCAAGTGATTTTAGTTGAGAACTCCGAGCGTGCGCTCTACGAGATTGATCGTGAGCTCCGGAAGTTAGGGTCCTCCGTGCCAATCATCTCTGCTTTAGGCGATGTGACGGATCGTGCTCGCATGAGGGAGCTCTTTTCTCAGTTCCGTCCGCAACTGATTCTGCATGCAGCGGCGTATAAACATGTGCCCCTGGCTGAACAGAATCCAGGTGAGGCTATCAAAAATAACGTGCTCGGAACCCGCCTGCTGGGGGAGTTGGCTTTGGAGGTGGGGGTGGAACGTTTTGTCTTGGTGTCGACAGACAAAGCCGTAAATCCTGTCTCTGTGATGGGGGTAACAAAGCGGTTGGCTGAAATGGCACTCCAAGATTTAAATCGCCAAGAGAAGACCTGCTTCTCAGCTGTGCGTTTTGGGAATGTGTTGGATTCTTCGGGTTCGGTTGTTCCTCTCTTCCGTGAGCAGATCCAGCGCGGTGAACCGGTGACGGTAACGCATCCAGAGATGCGTCGTTATTTCATGACGATTTCAGAGGCGGTGTCCTTGGTGTTGCAGGCCGCAACACTTGCGCACGGGGGCGAGATCTTTGTGCTGGATATGGGCGAGCCCATACGGATCGTTGATCTGGCTGAGGAGATGATCGCCTTGGCTGGACTACGGCCCTATGAAGATGTCCCCATTCAGTTTGTTGGAATTCGTCCGGGAGAAAAGCTTTTTGAGGAGCTGGATGTCAGCGAACGTTCAGCGTATCGCACAGGCCATACGCGTATTTTCATCAGTAAGCTTGACGAGGTTAGCCATGAGAAGACGCAGAATATACTGGTGGCCTGTGAGAAGGTGACGTCGTGTGGAGGAGAGACAGCTGAGGGTGTCCGAAATCAACTTCGCGCCTGGGTGCGCGTGTAAAACAGAGGGAGTTTTGCGTGTGAAGAGTGTTGAAAAATCAGAACAAGAACTTCGTCGTTTGGTGAAGATGTTTGATGTTGCAGGGTATCCTGTCGTTGTTCAGACATTAGGATGCGGCAATGTGAATGATACCTACCTGGTGGTTTGCCGAACAGCGTTTGCCGAGGAACAGCTGGTGTTGCAGCGTATCAATCAGCGCGTCTTCAAGAAGCCAGAGAACATCATGTTGAATCTGCGTCGTCTGACCGCGCATGTGCATCCGAAGTTGGAGTTCGAATCCAGTGAGAGTGATCGGATCTGGCAGATGCCGAAGATTATCCCGACGAGGGAAGGCAATGATTTCATCAAGGATGCATCAGGCAATGTGTGGCGTATGATTACGAAGATCGCCTCTGCCACGGCCTTTGACAAGGTGCGTGACAGCGCCCATGCGCATGAATGCGGCATTGTGCTCGGCCATTTCCATCGAACAGTCTCAGACATGGCCTCTGACGCGCTGATTGATCCACTCCCGGGGTTTCATATCACTCCGAGTTATCTCCAGAAATACGATGTCGTTCGGCTGGAGGCCGAAGCGCAGTCCCGCGTGAAGGCTGCTCCTGATGGGGCGTCGCTCGTTGCGTTTATTGAACAACGGCGTCCGATCGTCCCTCTGTTCCAGGATGCACTCGCGCGTGGGGAGATCTGCATGCGTGTTATGCATGGCGACCCCAAGATCAATAACATTATGATTGATGATTATACGGGGAAGGGGACCTCGATTATTGATCTGGACACTGTTAGCCCCGGGCTCTTTCATTCAGACTTTGGCGATGCGATTCGCTCCATCTGTAATCCTGCAGGTGAAGAGGAGCCCAATTTGGAAAAGGTCGTCTTCAGTTTGGAACTTTGTAAGGCGTTTGCCTCGGGCTATATGAAACATGCCGCCGAATTTTTGACGGCTGCGGAGCGCAATTATCTCTATGATGCGATTCGTCTCATCACCTTCGAACTGGGGCTTCGTTTCTTTGAAGATTATCTGTCAGGAAGTGTCTATTTCAAGACACAGTATCCTGAACAGAATTTGAATCGTGCCCGCGTGCAGTTCCGTCTGTGTGAGGCAATTGAGGCTCATGAGTCTGCGCTCAGAAAGTTTTTTGCCGAGTAACTGGGTATGACCTACTTCGACACCCATGCCCATTTTTACGGCAATACGTCGCCAGCGGAGCACGCCATGGTCATGAAGCGTGCCCTTGAGGCTGGCGTTACACAACTCCTGGCAGTCGGCGGAAGTGCTGATTTAAACAGTGGTGCCATTGCCGTAGCAAAGGCATTCCCCGCTCAGGCACGTTTAGCTTTGGGCTTCGACAGGGATCAAACCAAAGATGCGGACCCAGAAACCCTTGTCCAAACCCTTCGCTTGTTGGCAAAGGATTTGAGTGTTGTTGCGGTGGGGGAGATGGGGCTTGATTTTCATTATCACCCCGAGACCGCTGATGCGCAAGCTGCGCTCTTTGCCGCCCAATTGAGGTTGGGAGATGAGTGGAAAAAGCCTGTGATCATCCACACGCGGGAAGCGGACGAGACTACCCTGCGTATTCTGGATGAGACGCCTTGGCACGGAAAGGGTTTAAGAGGGGTCGTTCATTGCTTTACAGGCGATAAGCACTTTGCCAGCCAATTGCTGGATAGGCAGCTGGCGATCAGCTTTAGCGGTATTGTCACCTTCAAGAGTGCAGATATGCTGAGGGAGAGTGCAACCTTTGTCCCCGACGAGCGTTTGATGATCGAGACGGACTCTCCCTTTCTTGCGCCTGTCCCGCACAGGGGAAAAGCCAATGAGCCCGCCTTTGTCCGACATGTTGCAGCCTGCTTAGCGACTGTCCGAAAGACGGATGAGTCCGCGATCGCGAGTCTGACCTACCGTAATGCTGAAACGCTGTTTGCTTCAGCCCCCTCTTTTTGATAAGCTTTTAAAAATGTGAAGGAGGACGGGGTTTCCGTTTTTAACGAATGATTGGCATTTCAAAACTCTATTTAAATAAGGTCGAAGTCTCTGATCCGTTACGCTATGGTCGGCACTCGTCGAAACTCCCGAGCCACTTGCTTCAGTTTTCGAAGGATAAGAAGCCGGTGGTTGTCTGGAATGTGACCTCCAAGTGTAATTTGACCTGTACGCACTGCTATGCCTCCGTCGGTCAGAATTGCGGTACGGATCTTTCGACGGCAGATGCGTTGCGTGTGATTGATGATCTTGCTGCTTTTGGATCTCCCGTGCTCCTTTTTTCAGGAGGAGAGCCCTTTGTTCGCCCAGACATTCTGACCCTTGCGCGCCATGCAGCTGCTAAGGGGCTACGCGTGGTCTTTTCAACAAATGGAACATTGATAGACGAAAAGCTCGCAGCCCAGATCAAGGAGATCGGCGTCTCTTATGTGGGGATCAGCTTGGATGGCATGGAGGAGGTTCACGACCGTTTCCGCAACTGCAAGGGGGCTTTTCAGCGTTCTCTGGTGGGGATCCGAAATTGTCAAGCAGCAGGCATTAAGGTCGGTCTACGTGTCACCATGACGCAGGATAATATCAAAGACATTCCTGCGATTTTTGATTTGATGGAAGCCGAACGGATCCCTCGTCTCTGCCTTTATCATCTGGTCTATTGCGGACGTGGGGCGGAGCTTGCCTCACATGACCTGCCGGCTGACGTGCGTCGGGCAACTGTGGATCTTATTATCAATCGGACAAAGAACATGCATGAGCGCGGGTTCCCTGTAGAGGTTCTTACCGTGGATAATCATTGTGACGGACCCTATCTCTATTTGCGGATGGTGCGTGAGAAGAATCCGCTGGCCGAAGATGTCATGACATTGCTCAAGATGAATGGCGGGAACAGCACGGGACTTGGGATCGCCTGCATCAGTTGGGACGGCACGGTCTATCCCGACCAGTTCTGGCGTAATCAGCCGGTGGGGAACGTCCTCGAAAAACCCTTTAGTGAAATCTGGGGCAATCCGCCTCCAGGATCCCTTCTTGCCAACCTGAGAAGGCGAAAGGAATTGGTCACCGGTCGCTGTGTCACCTGTCGCTTTCTCGATGTCTGTGGTGGAAACTTCCGGGCCCGCGCCGAAGCCGCCACAGGCGACCTCTGGGGTGTGGATCCCGCCTGTTATCTCACAGACGAAGAGATTAAAACCCCTTGAAACCTGCTTGTCCGCCGTAGCCTTCGCGAAGTCGGAAGCCCTCTTTATGCCTCATCCATCTACAACAACAGTGTCAGCGAACAACCCGCGCGTGATTGCTTGGGAGGTCACTCGGCGCTGTCCGCTTGCCTGCAAGCATTGCAGAGCAGGGGCGTGTGATGTGCCGTATGAAGGAGAACTCACAACAGAGGAGTGTAAGCGTGTTATTGACTCGTTGCCCGCAAACCTGATGATCATCTGGACAGGCGGGGAACCGATGGCACGGCCGGATATCCTTGATCTCGTGCGACGTGCAACGGCCCGTGGTATCCGCTCGGTCATGGCACCTTGTGGGATACTCGTGACCGAATCCGCTCTGTTGGCATTGAAAGAAGCAGGGGTGATGGCGTGCAGTTTCAGTCTGGATGGTGCGACACCTGCCATGCATGATGCCTTCCGCGGGGTAGAGGGAGCCTTCGAGATGGTGACCCAGGCGATGAAAGTCGCGCGTACAGTCGGCATGCCCTTTCAGGTGAACTGTACGGTTTCGAAATTGAATCAGGCTGAGTTGCCTGCGATCCGTGAACTGGCCATGGCGACTGGCGCAAAGACCCTTGATCTCTTTTTCCTTGTACCTGTCGGACGTGGAAAGAATTTGTCTGACGTGGCACTCTCGCCAGCGGAGACGGAGACAGTATTGCGATGGGCCTTTGAGATGGATGCAAAGGGTCCTATCCATGTCCGCGAGACCTGCGCGCCGCAGGCTGTTCGTATCTGGCATGCGCTGGGTAAGCCAGGAACCCCTCCAGCAGGGTGTATGGGAGGCAAGGGCTTTGTCTTTATCTCCCATACGGGTGTGCTTCAGCCCTGTGGATTCCTCGATGTTCCGAGCGGAAATGTACGGGACAACGACTTCGATTTTGTGGAGGCCTATAGAGCGTCAAAGGTTTTTAAAGATCTTTCTAAGCCGGATGAGTATGCGGGTTTCTGCGGGCAGTGTGACTTCCGTTCCAGTTGCGGCGGATGTCGCGCTCGGGCGTATGCAGCCACAGGTGATTACATGGGGGCAGAGACCAGTTGTCCGTTGAATCGAGGTGCGCTATGAATAAAGAGACCATTCGTCGGTTACCATCAGTCAGTCGTATGCTTGAAATGGGTGAAGCCAAGCAGTTGCTCGAGTGCTATGGGCATGGTGAAGTAGTGGCGCTTATCCAGACGATCATTGATGGTTCGAGGAGCCAACTGCTCACCGGAAAAGAAGAGGGCGTCGCTCTTACTCCGGAGGATATTTTAAAGGAAGTGGAGGAGGGGCTGAAGCGCCAGGATGAGCCTCGTTTAAAGCCTGCCATTAATGCAACGGGTATTCTCCTCCACACGGGCCTTGGCCGTGCCATGATGCCGGAGAAAGCTCGTCAGGCCGTGGCCTCAGTTGCGGGGTGTTGCAATCTTCAAATGGATTTATCGGATGGCGCACGTCTCCACCGCGAACATGTGATCAAGGATCTGATCTGTAGTCTGACTGGTGCTGAGGATGTATTGTTGGTGAATAACAACGCAGGTGCGACCATGCTGGCGCTGCGCGCCTTGGCGACCGGCAAAGAGGTTATTGTTTCTCGCGGGGAACTCATTGAGATCGGCGGGGCTTTCCGGCTTCCGGATATTATGACGGAGAGCCGTTGCCTTATGCGCGAGGTCGGCACAACGAACAAAACGCATCTCCGGGATTATGAACGGGCTGTCACGCCCGAGACAGCGCTGTTGCTGAAGGTGCATAAGAGCAACTATGATATTGTCGGCTTTACGCATGAGGTGAAAATAGACGAGCTGGCTGAGTGTGCGCATGCGCGCGGACTTTTGGCGCTGGATGATCTCGGCTGTGGTGCGATGATTGGTCTCGAACAGTTTGGGCTCACGCATGAAATGACCATCGCCGAGAGTCTAGCAGCAGGCGCTGACATTGTCTTGTCGAGCACGGACAAGCTCATCGGCGGGCCTCAAGGCGGACTCATTCTTGGCAAGGCCAGCGTCATTGATCGCATTCGTAAGCATCCCCTTTATCGTGCCTTGCGTGTCTGTAAGCTGACGCTTGCCGCCTTAGAGGCGACGCTACGGCTCTTTAAGAATCCGGCAAAGCTGATTCAGGAGCATCCTCTCTATTTTATGTTGGCGCGCTCTCCGGAGGAACTGAGGCAGCAGGCCGAGGCTCTCGCTCCGCGTCTACGGACAGTCATGCGTGTTGTCGGTGTCACAGTTGTTCCGCATGAGGCTTTTCTCGGAGGCGGTTCGTTGCCAGGACAGACGCTTCCCTCTTATGCGGTCCGGATTGATGCTGAAGATGCGGCAGCCTTCGCACGCAGCCTGCGCGAGGCCAAAGTGCCCGTTGTCTCGCGACTCCATGATGGCGCAGTTTATCTGGATATGCGTACACTTTTCCCGTCTGAATGTGATCAGGTCGTTATTACATTCGACGAAATTACAAAAGAATAATAGATGGCATGATGGGTCATGTCATTCATAATAGGGGTGTGCAGAGGATTCGCACACTCGGAGGGGTCGTTTATGAATCTCTATTTTCCATACGCGTCCGCGTATGAACGCTGGGTGTCAGGACACGAAGCGGAATTGCAGGAACGCCACGTGGGGTATCATGCTGGTTTCCATTGGAGCGAACGGCATTTGCAGTGCCTCTGGTTTGATGCGCGGTATCGGCCTGCAGTTTTCCCCCTCCCCAACAATGAAACCGTGACGGTGCTGGATCCAGGGGTTTGGAATCTGGAGGCGGGTCCTGATTTTTTGAATGCCACCTTGCTGATCCAGCCTGGAGGACGCCATGTCAGGGGCGATGTTGAAATCCATGTGCATCCAGCCGATTGGGATCTTCACAAACATAGCACGGACAAGGCTTACGAACACGTGGTTGCTCATGTCACGTGGTTTGGAGGCACGACACCTAAGAGTTTGCCCGCAAGGGTTCTCTCTCTCTGTCTTGGGGAACCCATCACGGCGCGCCGTGATATTTCTTTAGAGGACATAGACCTCAAGGCCTATCCCCATAGTGTCCTGCCAGGGACGCCACGTCCCTGCGAAGCGTTTTTAAAGAATGATCCAGACAGGGTTCGGGACATTTTGCAGGCTGCTGGGCACTATCGTCTACAGGCGAAAGCTGAACGAATCCGTGCACGTCTTCAGGAGTCAAGGGATCGGCATCAGCTCTTTTATGAAGAGTTTATGGCTGCGCTCGGGTATAAACATAACCAACAAGCCTTTCGTGGCTTGGCTCGCTTGGTGCCTGCTGCCCAGCTCAGGGGGCTTTCACGGGATGTCGCCTTTGCCAAGTTGCTGGCAGCTGGGCGGTTACTACCCGAACCCGAGAGCGCCGTGGACGAAGAGGGACGGCAGATGGTTCGCATGCTCTGGGATCTTTCTTGGAAGCAGGCAGGGGAGTTACCGGAGGGGGAGGTCAACTGGCGCTTCCACAACCTGCGTCCACAGAACACGCCTGTTCGTCGTTTGGCTGTTGCCGCAAGCCTCTTTAGTGGGTTGCGAGATCTCCTGTGTGATGTTGAAAAGTTGGCTTCATCTGCTGGGG
>CAIZQW010000027.1 GCA_903935195.1 uncultured bacterium | reverse complement strand
CTTTCTGAATAATCGGACCATCTCCCACGATGATCTTGAGAAGACCTTAGGCAATCTTGCGGCAGACGATGCCGAGACCGCCGTGCTTGTGCGCGCCGATGAACGCCTCGACTACGGCAAGGTCATGACAGTTGTCAAACTGCTCTACAAAGTTAAAATCACCAAGATGGCCCTTGTTACGCTTGCTGAATAAACCCCCACCCCTTTTTTTAACGTCTTTCATGCCTGGCCCCATCACACCCTTTTCACTCCGTTGGTCGTGCACGCTGCACGGCTTGGTTCTGCTTTGTGCAATCGTCGTCCCGCTCCTGCCCGCTTTCCGAAAGCAACCGCTCGAAATACCTGTTGAGTTCACTGTCGTACTCAATGAGAATTTAATCGAGCCCATCAAACAGCCTGATAAACAGCCCCCTAAAAAAGTAGAAGATCCTGAAGATCCTATCAAACCGATCAAACCCAACAAACTCCCTGATCCGATCAAGGATGCCGTGGTTCTGGAAAAGAAAAAGAAGGAGCCCGAAAAGAAAAAAGAACCAGAGAAGAAAGAGCCGGAGAAGAAGAAAGAACCAGAGAAAAAGGAGTTCAAAAAGGGTGAGCGGGTGGCTAAGCCCCTTGATAAGCCTAAAGAAGATTTCACCAAGCTTAAACGCGTCACCGACAAGAAACTCAGCTCCAAGGAGATCGCCGATGCGCTCGCCGCCGGGGCCAAGATCGGTTCGCGTAACCAACTCCCAGCAAACGAGCTTTCGCGTTGTGTCGGACTGGTCCGGACCGCGCTTTACGAGGCTTGGGAGCAACCCGGCGCAAGTGAAGCCGGTTCACGCCCGGCCAAGCTCCTCATTCGCCTGGATTCCAATGGCAAGATCGCCAGTTATCGGATCATTCAATCCTCGGGGAGCGAGCTCTTTGACGCCACCGTCCTCAGGGCAGCAGCTAAGTGCGACCCGATCCGAGGCCTCACCGTCGCCTTCCTCAATGAGCACGATGAACTCACCATCGAGTTCAAGCTGGAGTAGTGATGCGCGCCGCCCGAGGCGGCTCAGTGGCAGTTGGCAGTAGCAGTTGGCAGTGGGCATCCGCCTACGCGGATACGGCTCCAGCGTACAAGGTTTAGGATTTTATCACTATGCAACTTGAAGAAATACTGGCCATATTATTTGTTCTCCTTGTTTTCTTTTTCCCACTCGGCTTTGTGGTCAGGCGCATTATTCTTCTGCGACGTGATAAGGAAAAATCACGCGAACATATTCATGACGTGATTGTCGAAATGGAAACACATGGTAAAATTCGCAGAGGTCGCGGCAAATATCATCCGCACAATTGGGCCATGAAGTGGATTTTGTATTCGAAGAGCATCCCCGTCTCGCGCCAGCGTTACCAGATGAGCGGCGGCGAACTCCCCAAATGCCCGCGCATCAATGAGTAATTGCCTCGCCAACGTCAGACTGAGACACGGGTATCCCCATTGTCTCAAGGCCATGATTCGAGAACATTTAAGCGTGCACACCGACTTGCAGCCGTTCAGCAAGCCACACTTTAATCACTGCTTGTCTCGGCACACCGAGCCGCTGGGCTTCTTTATCCAGGGACTGAATCATCCAGACAGGGAAGTCAACATTAACCCGTTTTTGCTCTCTCCCAGGGCGGGTTGCCCTTGAAAAGTCCAGATATTTTGAAACGTCTTCTCCCTTATCAAACGCTTTATCAAAAGGTTCAGTTTTCGTATGCATTTGCTTCCTCCTCCCTTGCGCGACGAACAGATATAATTCGGATCGTTTCGCCTCTGTAAGTGAATATGACCGACCAGTGTTTCTGTCCGATTTTGCCGATCAACATAAAGCGTGCTTCATTCTGCATTCTTGCCGGAACAAGGAGGCGGTCCCTGTCTTCCCAAAGTTTCTGGGCCTCGGCAAAGTCAATGCCGTGCTTTTCTTTGTTGGTCGCGCTTTTATGTGGATCGAATTCAAAATCCATGGTATACAGGATATACCTTTTTTATACTGGTTGTCAATTACAGATTTAGGATGAACGCCATTTTAAGAAAAGTTTGGGGCGGAGGTTGTCTCTTAGTAGGCTTTCCGTGGTTAGGCCAACTGTGGCCTAATATGGGAGGCAAAGGGACTGAAGCGGCGGGAATGCTTTGGATGGCGAGTCGAGACTTGGACGGGAGCAGAATGCTCCCTCTACTTTGGCAGATGCTACACGACGAGCCCATCATAACTCACACGAATATGAGAGGGCAACGTCGCCTCCAGCGTCGCGTGATCAATGTCGTGACAGAGGTGTATGAGAAGGGCTTGCTTGGGCTGAATCTGGTCAATATAGGCGAGCGATTCCTCCACACTCAAGTGCGCAGGATGTGCACGGTAACGCAAACAATCGAGGATCATGATGTCAACGCCCTTCAAGGCAGCGACTGTCTCCGGCGACAAACTGTGGCAGTCGGGCACGTAGCCGACACGCTTGCCTTGATGTTCCAACACGTATCCCGTCATCGCCACGCCATGCTCGACCTGAACAGGAAGAATCTTAACATCCCCGATTTGGAACGGCCCGCTCACTTCACGAAAATCAATCAGCGCACGGTAGAGGCCGAGGTGCGATGGCTTGTCGTCAATGTAGTTAAAGATCCTCCGGATATCCGTCAGCGTCTCAGCTTCCGCATAGGCAGGCAGGACGCGCTGGTGGATCGTATTAAAACGGCGAATGTCGTCAAAGCCGAAAATGTGATCCGCGTGGGCATGTGTGAAGAGCACGGCATCACAACGCTCAATGTGAAAATCGAGCATCTGCTGACGGAAATCGGGTGGTGTGTCAATCACGAAGGCAACCTCGTCGGTCGAGACGTAGAGGCTACTGCGGCGCCGCACATTACGCTTATCCGGCGATGTACAGACTGGACAATGGCATCCGATCATCGGGATACCAACCGAGGTGCCTGTGCCGAGAAAGAGAAGTTTCATGGCATCCCCCATGTCTGGCAACCTTGGGATTGCTGGGCTTCTTCCGCCCCAGACCATGGCGGCAGGGTCACCGCAACGATCTCTAACGCCTCTGCGCCGACCGCCCTAAATTGGAAGGCCGTGCCAGCTAAAATTGAGAAGCAAATGCCGCTGTTTAGCGGGACAATGGACTCCTCACCCTCACACCTGCGCCACAATTCACCCCTCCCAGAAATAACATACCACAACTCATCCACGGTCTTGTGAACGACCGGCAGGGAGATTTTTTCCGGCTCCAGAGAAAAGTGCGCCATGCTCCCACCCGCGCACCTCAGCAACGGCCGTACCCTTGAACCATCTGGCGCAACCTCCGCCGCATGTTCAGAAATATGCGTTGTTTCAATCATCTTTACTTCGCTAAGTTCATAATCGCTTCGACTTCTACGGGGCCGATATCTTCATACTCGCCCAGTTTTCGTCCGCGTTTGGAGAGGCGTTCTGCAACTTGCTTGCCAGCCACCGCAGCATCAATCCCATACGCTAACAAACGCGTCGGCACCTCCATGGACTGAAAGAAAGCCTCCATGCGGTCAATGGCCTGAGCGGCACGTGTGGCTTCATCGCCCTCGACGAGGTGGAAGACACGCGTCCCGAACTGGGCGAGGCGCGCTTGTTTGCGCTTGAGCTGAAAACGATGGACAGCCGGCATAATGACGGCCAGTGTACGCGCATGATCCAAACCATAGAGCGCTGTTAATTCGTGTCCAATCATGTGAGTAGCCCAGTCCTGCGCTGCAGCGCCAAGACCCAGCCACCCATTGAGACCGACCGTCGCACACCACATCAGCTCAGCACGCACGTTGTAATCCGTGGGCTTAGCAATGACCTTGGGGGCCATTTCCACTAACGTCTTGAGGACGGACTCTGCGAGACGCGAGGTGAGCGCAGAGCACTCGACATCATTCATGTATTGTTCCATGACATGCACCCAGGTATCCACAATGCCATTTTCAGTCTGTCGAAGAGGCAGAGAGAAGGTCGTTTCCGGATCTAAAATCGAGAACTTCGGATAGACATGGTCTGAACCAAATGCCAGCTTCTCTCCGATGGAATCTCTGGAAATCACAGAATAGGTGTTCATCTCCGAACCTGTTGCAGGAAGGGTCATGACTGCACCCAACGGCAAGGCCGCCTTGACCGGCACACGCCCCTCCATGATCTCCCAGGGATCCCCGGCCGTGTAGGTCGCTGCGACGGCAATAAACTTGGTCCCGTCCAGAACTGACCCGCCACCGACCGCCAAGAGGAACCCAACCTTCTCCTTTTTGGCCAGTTCAGCAGCCTTCATGCAGGTCTCATAGCGCGGATTTGCTTCAATTCCGCCAAATTCAACCACGTCATAGCCAGCCAGCGCCTGACGAACCTGGTCATAAACACCATTTTTCTTAATGGAGCCTCCCCCATACGTCATCAGAACCTTTGTTCCGCCAGGAATGAGGTTTTTGAGTTCCGCGATCATCCCCTTGCCAAAGACAAGCTTAACCGGATTGTGCAACGTAAAATTAACCATAATTTTCCTCCATTTAATCTGTTACTACCATCGAAACGCTTATGAAAAATACTTTTTCGCTAAGATCGCTATTGAGGTGCTCCGCAAACAACTATACATGACTAAGCGTTTGGAGTCCCGTCCTCGCAGAAAACAATCTCATAATCCCCTGACGAGGTCAAGTCCTGTCCCCAAAAAAAGGTGCTTAAAAATAAGCATTTTTCATGTTTTAAGAGTGGCTTTTTAAGCCAAAAAAGTGTATTATTTTGACTCAATTTTGACTTTCCAGAAAGATACTAAAAATGAGTGATGAGATCGTACCGCTCCCCGTTCAAGAACAAGGCCTGAAAAACATCAATATCGAAGAGGAAATGAGCTCCTCCTATATTGATTATTCTATGAGTGTGATCAT
>CAIZQW010000026.1 GCA_903935195.1 uncultured bacterium | reverse complement strand
GCTGCCACGGATATTGCACGCAAAGCAAACCTCATGCCGCCGCTTGGCTTGGCCTCGATTGCCGCATGGTTGGAGAAGCATGGTTTTCAGACGGATATCCTGGATTTCAATGCCGAGCCGGAACGCGAGTCCGCACTTGAAGAGTTTATCGCCGAGACCCGTCCAGGCTTTGTGGGATTTAGTTGTACGACCTCTTCATTCCTGGATGGCGCCGACCTTGCCCAGCGGGTTAAATCCTGGTTTCCAAAAATCACGACCGTCCTGGGTGGCGTGCATGTTTCCGCCTTACGCGAGGCTGTCCTGGAACAATATCCGCAATTTGATTATGGCGTCTGGGGCGAAGGGGAAGAGACCCTTCGCGTCCTGATGAGTGGCGACACGCACGATCGCGCAGGCTTGATCTACCGTGAGGCGGGAGTTGTCACATGTGGCGGACGCCGCACGCCCGCGCTCGTCTTGGATACCCTGCCGTTCCCCGCGTATGAGAAGTTGCCCGAGTATCCCGAACGTTATGCGTTGCCCATCTTCAACTATCCGAAGACGCCCAATGCCAGCTTTACCTCCAGCCGGGGATGCCCCTGCGCCTGCAGTTACTGTGACCGTTCCGTCTTTGGTTCGACCTTCCGCGCCAACTCCGCTCAATATGTCTATGAGCACATGAAGTACATGCGCGACCGGTTTGGTGTCCGGCATCTTAATTTCTATGATGATCAGTTCACCTTGGACCGCGGACGCATTTTGGAGCTCTCGAAACGGCTGAGCGAAGCGCCGCTGGGGTTGACCTTTAATTGCGCTGCGCGTCCGGACCGCGTGGATCCTGAGATGCTCACCGCATTAAAAAAGGCAGGCTGCTGGATGATCAGCCTCGGCATTGAAACCGGGGATCCCGAACTGCTGGCCCGCCATCGTAATCACGGTGATTTGGACCGACTCCGGAAGGCCATCTGCGAGATCAAGAAAGCCGGGATCCGCGTGAAGGGTCTTGTGATGATCGGGTTGCCGGGCGAGACCGAAGCCTCCATCCGTCGCAGCATGAAGTATGTTCACTCACTGCCCATTGATGATATCAACGTGGCCAAGTTCACACCCTTCCCTGGGACGCCACTCTATGCGGATATCCGCAAGTCCGGCACCTTCAACGAAGATTGGAATCGCATGGATTGCATGCACTTCCTTTATGTCCCTGAGGGGTTAACAGAGGAGCGGCTGCAAAAGCTGTTTATTGAGTTTTACAAGCGCCACTTCATGCGCAATCGGATTGTCTGGGGCTACATCACCATGCTTTGGAAATCTCCTGACAGTTGGAAGCGTTTCATGCTCAGCCTTGGCGCCTTCCTCTCCTTCGCCCGCAGCAATATGCGGTGGAGATAATTCGCGGAACAAACATGCGCCGAGGACGAGCGTCCACCGTTCGGAGTTCCGCCTTCAGGCGGGGTGTCAACCGGATCCGCAGAATCAATTTTATTTCATTTACTCCTTGTCTTAGGATGACAAATAAAGCATAATACTTCTAATTATTAGAGGTTTCCTCCGTGATAGAGCCATCAAAAACAAATAAAGACCAGATTTACCGCGTAGCTGAACCACAGGCTGGTTTTTTTACGACCAAGCAGGCCAAGAAGGCCGGCTACACGGAGAATAACTTCCGCTACCATATAAACGCCGGGAACTGGATCAAGCACTGCCGTGGCATCTACCGCCTAGCGCATTTCCCTGAATCGGAGCACTCACAGCTTGTCCTTTGGTCTCTTTGGTCGAGAAACCGTGCCGATATACCTCAGGGGGTCTATTCACATGATACGGCTCTGCGGATTCATGAGTTGTCCGATATTATGCCGACGAAACTTCACATCACCGTTCCCCGATCGTTTCTCAAAAAAAGCCAAAAGCCTGCCATTCTCATCCTTCATAAAGGCGATCTTCCGGTGGACGATATTCAGGAAATATACGGTTGCCGCTGTACCTCCCCGTTGCGTACTTTGATCGACCTCATAGAAGCTGGAACCGTTTCGCCCGACCTGATCAAACAGGCTCTTCAGGAGGCCCTGGCAAAGGGACTGATAACGAGGAACGATATCAAGGTGCGCAGTGAACCCCAAGCAATCATGACGATCATCAGAAACATGGCGGAGGCGCAAAAATGACCGAACCACAAAAGTACGTTAACGCCGCGGCCTTTCGAACAGCACTTGAGGCACGACTCAAAAACCAAGCTGATACGCAGGGTGTTGATGTTCCTCGCCTCCGAAAGCAAGTGGCGTTTGATCGCCTGCTCTGTAGGCTATTCCACAACTCAACGGTTCCCTGGATACTTAAAGGCGGATACGCAATGGAACTTCGGATGGCCGTAGCAAGAACCACGCGTGATATCGATCTGTCCCTCCAAAGTCTTTCTTCATTTGAGGCAGGCACTTCCACCAGTCAACGCATTCTGGACCTGTTACAGATCGCGGCTGCTATTAACCTGCAGGATTACTTTACGTTCCTGATCGGACAACCGATGATGGACCTCGAGGGGGCACCTTATGGCGGTGCGCGTTATCCGGTAGACGCACGGATGGACGGTCGCACCTTTGCGCGTTTCCATCTGGATGTTGGACTCGGCGATAAAGCCATGCAGCCTTTGCATAGCTTACAGAGCCGAGACGGCTCTGCCACCTTGCCTTGCGAAGCTCCCAGTCGCATCCTTTCGTAGGGCATGCGATGCAAAAAGTGGCTGAGGCGTCTCGCCTCAGGGGAGGGACGAGC
>CAIZQW010000025.1 GCA_903935195.1 uncultured bacterium | reverse complement strand
TGTGACATACCAATCGATCGTCCGGCCGATACACGGCACGGAGAACATGCCCGCCCAGGGACCGTCGCTGGCTGACAGGAAGGGATCGCACAGGAGCTTCGCCTTCAGGATAACCTCGCGCGAGGCATGCGGCACGAAGCCGACCCAGGAGGTACCGCAGGAGAGCATGAGCTGTCCAGGCCGCAGCACGCCCGCGGCACGGGCGGCGGCCGGATGGTCGAACGATCCTGAAACGACCCGCGTACTGCAGCCAAGCCCCGTGTCCTGGCGGGCCTGCGCAGTCAAGGGGCCGAGCGCGACCCCTGACTCCATAAGCGGTGACAGGCACGCCTCTGAAATCTCCAGCCGCTTCAAGAAGGGCTGATGGAAGCAGCCATGAACCTGATCCAGCAGATGGGAGGTGGTGGCCGTGGAGGTGTCCATGCGCCACAGGCCTGTCAGACGATAGAGCAGCCAGTCGGTGTCCATCCCGTAATGCGCGGCTGCACGATACGTTTCAGGCTCATGCTCCTTGAGCCAGGCCAGTTGCGCTAGTGGAAAGCTTGTGACGCACGGCCAGCCTGAAACCTGGGCGACGGACTCCGCTGTCAGCCCGGCCAGCGCCGCGAGGGGGACGCCCTCCGCCCGGCGGTCCATCCAGTTGATGATCGGCCGCAGCGGGTGTCCTGAGCCATCCGTCAAGAGCGTGTTCCCTGACGCCGCCGCCATCGCCACGCCGGCAATGGCCGAGGGTGCCTCTGCGGCCAATTCCCGGATCACGCCGCAGACATTACGGTAATGCAGTTCCGGATCGAGCTCGATCCAGCCGTCCTGCGTCTGCCGGAACTGATTTTCACGTGAGACCTCTTTGCATAGATGGCCGTCCGCCGCCATCAATACCCCTTTGATGACACTGGTGCCGAGATCCAGCCCGATCACAAACTGCTCTTTAGGGTCTAAATTTTTCATGATAATTCGACAACCTGTCTCTCGCGCTGCGACTGCAAGGCTGCTGTGAATAGCCGGTGACTTGTAGCCGCTTCCTGCGGCGTGACACAGCCGGCAAAACGTTTAAGTGGCTTCTGGTGTACCAGCTCATACAGGAAGGCTGCCCACATTTGAAGGATGGAATCAGAAAAACCCGCCTCAAAAATACCGCCGGTTAAAGAAGTGAAGGCCATTTCGTGGCCCATGTCAATCACTTGCCACGCTTGCTGTCCGCCCGTGTAGGTCATGATTTCCAGTGTGTTAACCTGCTTACTGCTCCACCGGGCCGAACCTTTCATCCCCAGAATTTCGAGGTACCAGGTATTCTTGTGGCCAGGGGCAATGCGCTGGGTCTTGATCGTCAGCGGGAACTCGCCACCGTCACGGTCCGACGCCGTGCAGAGCAAGGTCGCATTATCCCACGTCTCGCACAAGGCTTTCCCACCCTTGCCATCCGGACGTTCCGGCACAAGGTTCGAGAGCACAGCCCGAACATTCTTCGGCACCCAGCCCGCGCGGAAGGGCATGTGGCAGGCGTGCATGCCCAGATCGCCCATGCAACCATATTCGCCATTGAATTTGAGCAGCCGCTTCCAGTTGATGGGCTTATTGATATCCATATCGCTGGAGTGCAGAAAGCCACTGTTGACTTCGATCAGCCGTCCAAACGCCTCCTGTTCAATCAGGGTGCCGATCTGCTGCATGGCAGGAAAGAAGGGCGACTCCGAACTGCACCGTACAAACACCTCGGGATGCTGTCCGATGCACTCCATAATCTGGCGATTCGCCTCTTGGTCGATCCCGAACGGTTTCTCCCCCATCAGATGCTTGCCGGCCTTGATCGCCGCGCAGTATAACTCCGCATGCAGATGGTGCGGCACCGCAATATAGACCGCCTCCACCTCCGGGTTGGCTAACAGCACCCGGTACTCCGCAGTCACTTGTTTTATTGAAGCGAAGTGTTCCGTGAACCAGGTGGTTAAGGCTGGATTCGTGTCACACACCGCGACAATTTCCGGTCGCACGTCCATCTCGGTGAGATGGCACCAGCGCGCCGCAGCGCTCCCGAACTCGCGCCCCATCAGCCCGCACCCGATCAGTCCAAACTTGACCGTTCTCATGCCATTCCTTTCAACAGGTCATCGGCCAGGCCGATGACGAAATCAATCATGGCGCGATCCGCCGTGAGCGGCAGCTTGAAGAGGACGACCGGCGGGCAGTCCTTCTTGTAGGTCTGGGCACTCACATCAAGGCCACGCTGGTTCAATCCCTTCACAAAACGCTGCGCTGCAGACAACTCGGCAAAACAGAGCGTCGTCATGTGACGCCAC
>CAIZQW010000024.1 GCA_903935195.1 uncultured bacterium | reverse complement strand
TCCAATTTGGCTTTATCCGTCAACAATGCATCTCTTAAAACAACATGATCAAATTTTTTAAGTCCTCTTGCCGTAATCCAACTGCCAACTGCTCTCTTCATGCCTATTAACCTCCGAAATTATTTGTGGATACCTTTCAGTAAGCGGAGCTTACGCTACGGGGTAAATTATACCGAAACGAATGAAATATTCCTCCTATAATTGTAAAATAAGTTGTAAATCGTTGGAAATAAAGAAAGTGTTTCGTAAATGTTGTTCCAGAACCCTGCCCTTGCTGAATAACCAAAACAATGTTAAACTACTGACATTCAAGTGAACATTCTAACTCTGTTTCGCTTTGTTTGATTCATTCTAACCTTGAAAAATGACTATAAAACGGTTTTAACGCCTTATGGTGAGATCTTTGCATAAAGTTATCCGGCCGCCACTCAAGTGGGTTGGTGGCAAAACTCAACTTCTTGATGAGTTGTTCGAGCGTATTCCAAAGTCCTTTGGTACATACATAGAACCTTTCTTCGGAGGTGGGGCACTTTTCTTCGCCTTACAACCGAAAAAAGCCGTTATTGCAGATAGTAACCCAGAACTTATCAATTTCTACAATCAACTCGTGTTAAGTGTTGATCAAGTAATCGCAGAGCTCAAGACACTAGAAAATACAGAAAAATGTTTTTACCAAGTTCGAGCTTTGGACTGGTCAACTTTGAGCCCTTCACTTGCCGCTGCAAGAACTCTGTATCTAAACAGAACGTGCTTTAATGGTTTATACCGCGTGAATAAAAAGGGGCAGTTCAACGTCCCTTACGGGAAATATAAGAAACCTCACTTCTTTGAAAGGGAAAATCTTCTGCGAGCGGCGGAATTATTAGCAAAAGCACGTATTGTTTTAGGGGACTATAAAACAGTTCTCCAGCAGCACGTTAATGAAAGCGACCTCATTTTTTTGGATCCTCCGTATCTGCCTATATCAGAAAACTCTGACTTTAAACGATACACAAAAGAACAATTTTATCTGAATGACCATGAGGAACTAGCGCAAGAGGTCAGGAAACTTGAGGAAAAGCATTGCCATGTGATTTTAACCAATTCAAATCATCCGGTTGTACGTGAGCAATATGCTGGATACAAAGTAGACGTTATACAAACCAAGAGACATATCTCATGTCGGGGAACAACCCGCACGGGAGAGGATATTATTGTCACTGTCTCCCCTTCTGAAGTTTTTCGAATCAATCTTATTTTACCAGTACCTGAACAAGTACAAAATTTCCCGCCCACGCGTTTTATGGGGTCAAAAGCAAAACTTTTACCTGAAATCTTAGCAGTAACGTCACAGATGAAGTTTAAGCAAGTAATAGATCTGTTTGCGGGTTCTGGAGTTGTAAGTTATTTTTTTAAATGTTGCGGTAAGCAGGTGTATAGTAATGACTACATGGCCATGTCAACTGCTCTTACAAAGGCTGTGATCGAGAACAACTCAGTCTGTCTTTTACCCCATGAAACTGAACGTCTTTTGTCTGGTAAAGCAGAGGATAGCTTTGTTGCTGACACCTTTAAAGGGATCTATTTCTCTGATGAAGATAATCAGCTTATAGACATTTTGAGAACAACGACCGGCAGGATGAGGAACGAATATAAAAAAGCGATTGCGCTTAGTGCTTTAATTCGCGCTTGCGTAAAAAAACGTCCTAGAGGCATTTTCACGTACGTTGGCGAACGTTATAATGACGGGCGAAAAGACCTGACACTTTCTCTCGCGGATCATTTTCGTTTAGCGGTAAAAGCGATAAACAACGCCGTATTTGATAACGGCCTAGCGAATTCCTCTCGGATGGGCGATGCTATGAGCTTCGAAAATAACACTCCGGGACTTGTGTATATTGACCCGCCATATTATTCTCCTTTTTCGGACAATGAGTATGTAAGGAGATATCATTTTGTCGAAGGTTTGGCAAGAAATTGGGAAGGAGTAGAGATTCAGACAAATACTGTCACAAAGAAATTCAAATCCTACCCCACGCCTTTTTCCTCTAAGTCAGGCTCATCTGAAGCTTTTGAGAAGCTTTTTGAAAAGTTCCAGCGACATATACTAGTTGTTTCCTATTCATCAAACAGTCTCCCTACTCAAGCGGAGATCCTCGACCTCCTAAGGAAATACAAGAAAAAGGTTCGCGTTTTCCCAATTGATTACAAATATTCGTTTGGCAATCAGGGACATAAAGTTGACGACAATCGTAATTCAGTCCAGGAGTATCTTTTTGTTGGAGAGTAACAATGAAAAACCGTCCGTGGCTATTTGGCAACACAACAATCCGTAATCCACTGCGCATGCACGAAGCCTTGAGGGCTCTTGTCGAATCACCTGAGGCTTGCCCAAAAAAAGGAAGGGATCACGAGATTGCTTTCGCTCGATTCTTGCAAAAGAACGGCATTGTTGATATTCTCCGCGAATCAGCTGATGCTTCCGATCTTGGCCGTAAATGGAGAAGTGGCCTTGTCAAAATGGGATTCCTTTTCCCCGAATCTTCTGACACCCCCTTTGGCGTGACAGATGCGGGCAAGCGCCTAGCCTCTGCGGAGCCTCTCGCTATTGCTGCACAGCAAGAATGTTTCCTGCGCGCTCTTGCGGGATGTGTTCTTCCGTCAACCATCGAGACCGACTACACCTTTAAGAAGTTTGCCCCATTTCGATACATCATAGCTGTTGCCTTAGAATTGAAACGACGCACAGGGTCTAGTGTTATTTATTTCTATGAAATGGCGGGTGTTTTACAATTCACAAACGCATCAACACCAGTTTCAAAGTTGTGCGATACCTTGCTTAAAATTCGCGAGCGCCGCAAAAAGGAAAAGAAGAAAAGGAAATTCGACTCTCTCTTTATAAAAATGGCGGCAAAGAAAAATGGCTATGTTGAGGGGACTCCTAGTGATTACGCCGACACAAACTTCCGATACCTCAAAGCGACAGGCATTTTTTGCACTGACGGTAAGGGGATTGCGGTGGTTGAGCACAAAGAAGAACTCGCACGCCTACTGTCTAAGCCTTGGAGTATCCCTAAAGATGACAACACCTATATTGGAATGCTCACGAAAGGATGTTCATTACCAACGGATGACAGCTCTGAGGCGCGCAAAGTTTTCGCATCGCTGAAGAGAAAATTGAGCGAGAAGGGCATTCCTTTTGCCGACGATCTGACCCCCACTAGCTCTGTAGCCCTTATCAGACAGGCATGTTTTAAAGCTGATGCGCTCTTAACGTGTTCACTGGAAGAACAATACGCTGCTAGACAACGTACGGAATGGGAAGAAATTGCAGCATATATGCGACTACTCTGCACTGGAAAGAAGCGTCTGGAAATGAACACTCCTTGCGATGATGATAAAATTGCCCTAGCTATACCTTCAGATGAAAAACCAGCGTACTTTGAATGGGTGTTATGGAGAGCGTTTCTCGCTTTGGACAATTTAATTAATCCACCACATGAAGCTAGACGGTTTCCGGTCGATGTTGATTTTAAACCGGTCAGCACAGCGCCAGGAAACGGGCCAGACATGATTTTTGAATTCGAGGATTTTGCGGTGGTTGTAGAAGTGACGCTCACTGAAAGCTCAAGACAGGAGGCATGCGAAGGGGAGCCCGTCAGAAGGCATGTTGCCACACAATCCTATCAGTGCAGCAAACCCATTTACGGACTTTTTATTGCGATCCGGGTTGACACAAACACAGCGGAAACCTTCCGGGTAGGAACCTGGTATAACGCTGACGATGTGCGGACAAGACTCGACATCGTACCCGTTCAACTGAAGGATTTTGAGAAATTTTTCTCGCGTGTATTCACTAACGGCGAACCTAGGCCTAATCAATTACGCGACTTTTTCAGACGGTGTCTGCATTCGCGGGATGCCGAGTACGCGCCTAAATGGAAACAGCACATCGGGGAGTTGTGCCAAAGTTTATAGTAAATCGGACGATCCCCTTGTAACCCCCTCAGAACTTTCAATTATTTTGTGTCGAAAGGAAATTATCTTATGACACCTGTCTCCATTACGCTATTCCTCCCTAACGGTGAACCGATGGGTCTCCGGGTTATTGAAATATCTGGACATACCTTAACAGGGCTTGTTGTGCCTCGGATACTGTTCCACGAATTTAAGAACCGGGACGAGTACAAACGGACGGGCGTGTACATTCTCGTTGGTGCAAATGACGATACCTCAGATATAACGCTTTATGTCGGAGAAGCTGATCCTGCTGGCCCTCGTCTTGAGGCGCATATTAAGAACAAGGATTTTTGGTCATACGCAATTATTTTCACGGCGCAGGGAAATGGGATGAACAAGGCCCATGTTCAACATCTTGAGTCTCGTTTGCATACACTTGCAGCAAACGCAAAAAAATGTACTTTGGATAACGGTAATTCGCCGACATTGCCGACGTTGAAAGAATCTCAAAAAGCCGAGGCGGAAGGCTATCTAAACGACATTCTTTTGTGCCTTCCCATTCTGGGGGCTGACTATTTCTCGCTTCCTCCAAAGAAAACACAAACAACAGTGGAGTTTTCAATAAGTGCTAGAGGAATCACCGCTTTTGGGTATGAATCAACAAAAGGGTTTATCGTACAAAAGGGTTCGCAAGCGGCTAAGACTACGGCAAAGATCCGCACACTCGTTAAAAATACGCGCGATCGCCTGGTTAAGCAAAGTGTTCTTGTGGACAAAGGCGGAGCTTACGAACTGCAGCAAGACTATGAATTTAACTCCCCTTCTCTCGCCGGCGCTTGCATGATTGGTGGGCAATGTAACGGCAGAAAGATGTGGAAAACAAAGGACGGCAAGACCCTCAAACAAATTCAAGATGCGAGAGGGTGATTTCCCAAACACTTAAAAATGAGGATGCTGGTATGATAATGACGAATGCGACACCTGTAGTGACCGACGACTCCGCTTGGCTCAAAGGCTTTCAGGAAATAATGCCGAATGCAATTCTCTGCTTTGAAGCACGTCCGCGCAGTGAGTGTAAAACAGTCTCTGCAGCAGTTGTTATTGACAAAGAATCGCATACTACAACAGTTTTCGTTAATTTCTCACTAGCCTGGCTTGAGGATCGGGAACTTGTAGGCATAGTTCCGGAAATGAATGTGACGGAAGAGCGACCGCGTCTTCCTCAGTTGATTATCGAAGGGACTTCGATTGAACAATACAACACTGTGAGTGAGGTGAGACTCATCCTTGTTGAGTCAGAGTTTTCGGCAAACTATATCAGCATCCCATGGTCAGTTGATCGGCTTGACATGCTTACTTCCACAAAGCGCTGGGTGTTCTGGAGCCTTGCTGACCAAAAGGCCGACAAGGATCCTTTCTATTTCGGCTATGGACAATTTGAATCCGCCGAGGCCTTCCATACGTATGCCAACGACTTGTTCAAAGATGCATGACGGGCATAGCATGACACAGGACTATTAAGAAAAGTCTCCGTCTCTGGCGGGGTACTGCATGGCAGCTCCTGTATAATGGGCGTGTTGCATGGAAATCAAAGGACGGAAGGATACTCGAACAGATTCAAGATACAAGAGGGCGATACAGGAGAGGGGTAAACACGTTTGCACAAATGTCACGACACATTTATCCATTGGTTTCTTTTTAAAGAAGAGCCCAGTTATAACATAGACTTCGGGCCAAAGAATGGTTGCGATGTAATGCTTAATCAAGCGATCCCGCAACTGAAAGCGCAAGCTCGCTATCATGGGGATATATCCTTTAGCAGCGATACATCATTACGCTGGAACAATGGCAGACCCGTGTTTGGGATTTCACAATTGATTGGTAGGAGCCCGTTGATTAATAAAACTTGGGAGGAAGATTTTGCAAAAAATAGCTTCACCCTAACTATGTTTCCACCAAATTTCGAGTATGGAGATCTCTATTTTCTTTTCGACAGTCTCAGGTTTAATGCACACGAAGACGACAACAACACACGAGTAATCGAATGCATATCTGAACTCATACGATATGCGCACAATTTAAAACATTGGCTTTGCCTCGTACGGACAACGTATCGTTCATATGGGTGAAAATGGTTACCCAGGGACACTCCATCATCCCTGGGCAACTGGAGGCAACATTGCGGAATGGTCGTCCCGACTCCGCTTTAAAAGTGACGCGGATGAAAATCGAGCTGCCGAATAACCGCCCGACTCCCTACAGCATCAACCCCAGGTCCGCAAGGAAGATGTTGTTGCCGCGTTTGGAATTACGTTAGCAAAACTAAACTGCCGCGTCAACGTGCGACAAACAGAAAAAAGTTGAGGAGCTCAGCGAAAAACCTTACCGCAAGCCAAGCGCGGAGGAAACTCACCGAGCCCCTCAAAGAAAAAGCCCGAAGGTAGATTAGAAGAGGTCTTTACAGACACACTTCCCACTTCGGACTGAAATGAGCGTAACAAAACTAACTTGCCTCGTCAACGTGCGACAAACGAAAAATCCGCACCTGCATCGGCTCATAGGCTACAATTGCCAAGAGGTTGCAAGAACGGATTCTTAAAGCGAAACCGGAGGGTACCTTACCCCGATATACGGGGGTCCTTTCCAGCCATGACAGCCGGACTCCGATCTCGCTGGGGAGAAGATTAGAATAAACGCCCGAATAAGTCAACCGTGCCGATATGTCTGGCAAACAACAGTCAGTATGCTCAAGAGTTTTTCTGACACCGTGTCACGGGAACAAAAAAAACGATACCCAGGGACACTCCATCATCCCCGGGCAACTGGAAGCAGCATTGCGAATGGCCGCCCTGCTTCCGCCACCGTTGAAAGGGTAGCAAAATCTCTTCGGGCGTGTCAACATAAGGCCAAGCCCTCCAGTATTGACTACTATTGATTTTCTCGAAGGCTGAAATGCGCTGTGACCTTGCCAGCATTGATCGAAACGCGTTTTCACTGCTCTAAATCAGCTGTTTCGAGGCGGTCGGGCCGACCCCCTTGAAAAACCAAAACAAAACCAAAACAGAACCAAAACAGGTTTTTAGGCGGGTAAAGTGAGAACACTAAAGCGGTTTTACCCAATAAATGCAAGCACTTGGCGACTGTTTTACCCCCGTCTGTTTTGGTGTTTGTTTTTGTTTTCGTTCACCAAAACACACCCAGTTCACGCTGTTTTACGGAAAATCGGCCGAATCTCCAGAAAAGCAAAAACCCCTGTAAATCAACGACTTACAGGGGTGAAAATGGCTCCAGCAGCAGGATTCGAACCTGCGACCAATTGGTTAACAGCCAACTGCGCTACCACTGCGCTATGCTGGAATAGTGCTTCGTTTTGTGGCCTTCTTCGTCAAACGAAAACGGGCGTAAGATTAACACACTGGGCTCTTCAAAGTCAACGCCAAAAAACAGCTTTTGCAAATTCTTAGCAAACCTTCTGGACTTCAATCTTGAGCAAGGATGCCAGCTTTTCAATTTTACCGGCAATATGTCCGACGCCGATCGCGCAGTGATGCGCAGGTCCTGCCTTGCTCCATTCGTTCATGAAGGCCTTCGCGCCAATCGAAAAACGATAGCGGCTGTTGGTATTCCCGATCATCAGGACCGGACCGATCACCGACTCGCCCTCTGCAACCAGCAGGAGCAGTTTGCCATCCCCACGCTGAACCACGGAGAGCAGGGTCACAGGACCATGCTTGACCGTCATCTGGATCGAGAGCCCCTTACCGGGCTTGCCATGGTAGACCGGAACAGGGACCAACCCCACGCGGCCTTCGGCAATGGCGAAGTGAGCGGGTCCGTCATGGCCCAAATACACCACGTCATCCTTGAAATCGCTCAGATAAAACTCGGAGAAGGAACCCCCTGCCCCGAAGAGATCCATGATCTTCATCGCCTGGGCGTTCTTGACCTCGCACTCGCCCGCGACAGGCACATGCTGCCCCGTCAGCAAGGTATTGCCAGCAATAATCGAGGTCACAATGTTTTCATAGGCATTCCCGGGCTGGCCCTCGTAATAGTAGGCCATCGAACCGAGGCGGTGCTTGGCTACCAGCGCTTCAAGTGCAACAGCCGTACGCGCGGCGCGCTCAAGCTCAGAGGCTTCGCAGGCAGGCGCGATGTCGAAACGCTTGGCGAACTCCGCCTGCTTCTCAGCCACCTGCTTCTGTGTAGCGGCCTCGCGAAGCGCATGCAGTTCGCACATTTCCAGCAATTCGATATGGGTTCCAAACACTGCGGATTGCTGACAGAGGTCGCTGTACACATCCAACATGCCGCAATAATAGTGACCCAGTACACCGAGCCGGTTCTCGCGCATCGCAGCCCGAACCTTCGCGGCATCGGTCCACTCGCGGAGTTCACGCCAGACGTCAGGATCCTGAAGATGGCCCGTGATCAGATGGTAATCAATACCCGCACGGTTGAAGGCACAGGCGATCTCAGGGGCGCTGCAGGACTGACAATGCTCGAGCCAGACCCCTGTCATCAAGCCACGGTCGCCCAGGGCATTAAACTTCTCGTAATCAAGTTGTGCCACAGGCTGGATATTGAGCACCACAACAGGAAGCCCCGCCTCCTGCACCACAGGAAGTACAGTGGAGGAGAGCGCGTAGGTCGAGATGAAGAGGAAGATGATCTCAGCGCCTTCTGCCCGGAAAAACTTACCCGCGATACGCGCCTTCTCCGGATTGTCCACAAGGCCACCATCAACTACCGTTGCGCCGTAGCTTTTAAGTTCCTTCAAAAGCTGCGCATGATACCCCAGCAAATTGGGCTTGAGATCTTTAAACTGTGCCCAGTAGGTATCGAGTCCGATGCTGAAAAAACCAACCTTGAATGTGTTGCTCATAGATGCTTCCTTTTGTTTGAATGTGTAAATTCTATTGAAGAGTGCTTAAAAAGGCAAGTGACTACTTTGAATAAACCGTGAAGACCACGTTTTTGGGGGCGAAAGGCTCAATGATCACCTTGTTTTGCCCGGCGACCAGATGTTGCGTCACCTCCAGGCGGAAGGGTTTACCAATGAACCCGCCAGCATATTTGCCGTTGATTGTCACGCGAGCAGCCTCTTCAGGCTTAAGCTCATCCATCTCGATAAAGACGCGAGACTGATCCAGCTTCACGGTGGCAGGAAGGTCGCAGACCCCCACAAAGGGATCGCTCTTCACAGGACTGACAGCCACACGTTTCTTCTTCGCCGGCTTGCCATTGGCGGTGACACTATTCGTCACAGCCGGGGGCTCAACTGGCGCGCTGGGAATGATCAACGAGGCTGGAGTCTCCCCGCGTACCACGCGGATCGGCTCACACAGGGGCTTGAGTGTGCCATCCAGACGGCGCGGCAGTTGACGCTTCTCCTTCTGAAAAACCAGCACGACACTTTCGGAAGGCTCAAGCGAGAGATCCACCTCAACCTGTTTCGGGCCGAGCCGTTTGTACGGAAGGGAGGTCAGCTCATTTCGCAGAGCATCCCAGCACTCGGGTTCACCCGCAGCATCAATACGGAAGGTTAATGACCGCACATCCCCCGTGTGATTCTGGTTGCAGACAAGGAATGTATCGCAGTCAGCCTTCACACGATGCAACACATGCAACCAATTGCCGGTATCCCCTTTGACCACCTGCAGGGTAGTCGCTATCCCGGCATCCTGGGTCAACGCTGCCGTGATCTCGGCCACTGTAGGCTTCTCAGGCAGGAAATAGGCGCGTCCCCCTTGCGGGTTCGTCTGACACGCCTTGCTGCCAGCAACGGGCGAGTCACCCCAGATAGCCTTACACAAAGCGGCAATATCCGACGACTTTTTGCCAAGCGTAGCAGACTTTGTCGGCAGGAAACCATATCCCACCACCACGCCACCCTTATCAAAGAAGGCCTTGGCTTTTTCGAGCGACGCATACGGGATGACCTCTACTGGCGGGACCACGAGGATCGGATAGGTCTCCTTATGAAGTTTGATTTCTTTGCCTAAAAGGGTCGCGTCATTCTCGAACGCGTCATAGTTCACCCAGTCACAATCGAAGAGCGCATCTTGGAGCGTACTGGTCATCTCTTCGGGACGAACGGTTTTGCCGGATTGAATGCTCTGGCCAACATGCAGGAAAGCAATAGGACAGACATGTCGTCCGCCTGTCAACATAAGGCTCAGTCGACTGGTGTAGTCAGCCCAGACGCGATAGAGGGGCCAACGGGGCTCGAAGCCGCCATTGTTGAAATAGGGAGGATAATCACCATCAAAGGGCGCACGCGGATTAAAGGAGTGGGGAATCAAGAAGTTAACGCCACGAACCTGATGCCAGTCCGCCAGCCACTTCATTTGTGGATAAGTTACCTTCTGTCCGTATCCACCATAAATTTCACAAAAGGCAATGTCATCGGCTTTGTTGTAGGTGTGCGAAATCGAGCTCGCGATCTTCGCCATCTGATAAGCCCCCATAGGACGCTGTCCCGGATAAAGCTGATTACAGACCAAGTCAATACCGCCCATGTCGCTGTACTTCAGCAACTGCATCATGTTACCGCCGGACATCCCCCGGCTGAAAAAACATTTGTCATGCTCCATAAAGTGTCCCATGGAATATACCTTGCGTTCCTGGCACCATTTGGACATGCCACCATACATCGTGCGACCCCATGAATCAGCAAAAACATTCAAGTAGGTCTGGAACGCAGCGATCTGCTCATCCCCCGCCAGCTTGAATTTGTAGCCAACCAACAGTTTCGCCAAATCCAGCTTGCGTTCCTCAATCAGTTTTGGCACATCGCTGCCCCAGTCCCCTTGGGTCTCCGGCTCATCATAGAAGTAACCCACGATGGTCTTGCCGAAATCCTCTTTGAAACGATCGAAATGGGGTTGGTAGACCGTCTTGATAAACCACTCGACACAATCTGGACTGGCTCCATCAACAGAGATGTACTTCGCCTGTCCGCTTCCAACGCCATCGAAGCGCCAGGTAAAGACCATGACCTTCCATTGGCCTTGGGGAACCTCCCACGACAATGTCCCGTCCTTGACAGACGATGCCAGGTTCACCAGCGTACTGGCATCAATAGCATCGCCCTCAACCACGCGACC
>CAIZQW010000023.1 GCA_903935195.1 uncultured bacterium | reverse complement strand
TCGCATGAAACTGATTCTCACCACGCTCCTCGTCTGCCTACTGACCTCTCAGTCCGCCTTTTCCGCCACGACATCTAAGAAGACCAGCTCAGCCAAAAAAAGTGCCCCTGCTGCTCCGCAAAAGGTCAAAGGATGTATTTCCAAGACCCCCTATATTGGCGCCATCATTGTTGATGCGGACTCTGGTGCGGTGCTCTTTGAGGATAACGCCGATGCAACCTGTTATCCTGCCAGCACCCTCAAGATGATGACCCTCTTGGTCATCCAAGAGAAGATCGCTGATGGCAGCGTCAAGCTCACGGACCAGGTTAAAATATCCACAAAAGCCTGTAAGACAGGTGGCTCGCAGGTCTACCTTGACCCACGGGAGACCTTCAGCGTCGAAGATTTGCTCTATGCCTTGATGATTCAGTCCGCAAACGATGCCGCTGTTGCGCTCGCAGAGCATGTGGCCGGAACGACCGAAGCGTTCTGCGAATTAATGAATGCCCGGGCCAAGCAGATCGGCATGAAGAGCTCCAACTTCATTACCCCGAATGGATTGACCACGAGTGCCGACAAAGAGCATGACCGTTCAACGGCCCGCGATATGGCGATTCTCGGACGCCAGCTCTGCAAGTACCCTGATGTTTTCAAGTACACCTCTACCGCAGAACGTTCGCTGCGGGAAGGAACCAAACAGCAAATCGACATGCGGACACATAACCCATTCTTAAAGGATCATGTTGACGGCTGTGACGGATTCAAAACAGGATTCACCAATATCGCAGGCTGGTCTATCGTGGTCACCTGCAAACGTAATAACCGGCGTGTCATCATTGCCGTCATGGGGAGCGACGAACGGTTAATGCGTGATGCAAAGGCCAAAGAGTTGTTAAATAAGGTCTTTGCCGGCGTACCCTCCTCTGGCGTACCCTCAACCCCGCTAAAGACACCTCACGGAAAAACAGGAACCCCCTCAACCTCAGTTCCACCCCCACCCCCTCCTCCAACAGCCTTTTAAGAAATTCTATGAGCATCCCCTTACAGCGCATTACTCAATTTCTGGACCGTACCCTTCAAAATCAGTCCTTCACTGATTCATCGAATAACGGACTCCAGATTGAGAATCGGGGTGCGGTCTCTTCCATTGTTGTCGGCGTGGATGCCTCGCTCCGGCTACTTCAAGCCGCTAAAGATGAAGGCGCAGACTTTGTACTCTGTCATCATGGTTTGAGCTGGGGAGACTCCTTAAAGCGGCTGACAGGGCTCAATTACGAGTTGGCCTCTTTTGCAATCACAAATAATATCGCTGTCTACGCCTCACATCTTCCCCTTGATGCGCATCCAAAACATGGCAACAATGCCCAGCTCGCCAAGCTGCTCAAACTCCAGCAGGTGAAGCCGGCTTTTCAGTACCATGGGAACACGATTGGGGTCACAGGTGTCTTACCTAAGACGATCACCTTCGAGGCGTTCTGTGCCACTGTCGGAACAACAATCTCCCCTGACTATCGGGCGCTTGCCTTCGGTCCAAAAAAGATTCGCACGATCGGGATTGTTTCGGGAGGCGCTGCTGAGATGATTGCCGATGCACAGGAGCTCGGATTAGACGCCTTTCTAACTGGCGAACCCTCATTGCAAGGATACACCCAGGCCGAAAATCTCAAAATGAACGCTGTCTTTGCAGGACACTATGCAACGGAAATCACGGGTGTCCGTTCGTTGGCTAATCTGCTGACACGCCAGTTTGGCGTTTCCTCAACAGTCATCGACTTCAAAATTACCTACTAAAGGATTGCTATGAAGCTTTGGCATCTGCCCCTGTGCTGAACAGGCGATCTCTGCCTTGGAACTGAACAAGCGCATGGTTCCACTCCTCCTTTCCCAGTGTGGTTTACTGACCATCAGCCAAGGCAATTCCCTTGAAGAGGAGTATCTCAAGCAGACGGTTGTGGCAGTGCACGCTCAGCAGTGAAGTGACAAGGTCGCATCCCAAACTCATTGACCTCTGGCCGCCCACCGACCTTGCGTCGGTGGAGGCAAACGCTGGGAGTGGGACATGACGAACCCTCCAACTTCCTTCACCCCCGGCGCGAGGCCGGGGGGATCGAAGACGCAACGCGCCTGACTCAATAAAAATCACTCGACAGGCATTCCAAAAAGTGATAGATTTAAAACATGGGATTTAAATATTCCTTGTTTTCGTCCCTTTTTAAGAATCTTTTTTACGTGGAGGTTAAGGATGAATGTTTTAAAGGTGTTGGTTGCGGACGATGAATATCATGTGCGGGCAGTCCTTCGAGCGATTGTGGAAGGGTTGCCCGGAACTGTTGTAGGCGAGGTGGATAACGGCAAAGACGTCTTAGAAAAATATGCGGAAACCCTCCCAGACATCTTGCTGTTGGATATCAATATGCCGTATAAGTCTGGCGATCTTGTGGTGGAAGAACTGCTCGAGACTCATCCCGATGCGCGCATTGTAATCCTTACAGGTGTAGCGGACAGCCAGACCGTTGAAAAGTGCATTGAAGCTGGTGCCTGCGCTTACATCCGGAAAAGACACACCGGCTGAAGAGATGCGCGAGTTGATTCGAGAGATCTTGGAGGATTAACGTAACGTTTTTTTGCTTTTATTTCAACAGAGGGATAAGGAGTCAACATGAAACTGAATTTAAAGCAGATGCTGGAAGACATTGATAAAGACAATGCGTTTGATGTCCCCAAAACCAAGCAAATGTCCCAAACCGACATTAACCGTTTAATCCAAGAAAAGAAACGTAAGGGGAAGGAGAAAAAGTCATGAAAGGCGATAAACTTCTCGTTGACAGACTCGTCAGGGAAAAGGTCATTGCTTCGACAGATGCGGCCTCCCTGCACTCGCGATTCCGAGCTGACCCTTTTCAGGCGGTTTGCTATTTGGCGTTTATCACTCCCGCCAAGACAGATTTGATCGGACGCGCCTGGGCAGACCATATCGGCGTTGCGTATGCAAACCCTATCAAGACCTTGGTGGACGCTACGCTGGCGCAGAAGTTATCAAAAGACTTCTTGCGACAAAATTCGGTTCTGCCCTTGATGAAGATGCCCAATGATGATGTTGTCACCGTCGTCATGGCACATCCAGAGGACGTCATGCTTATTTCGCACATTGAGAGTGTGCTACAGATGAATGTCAGTCCTGTCTTTGCTTTTCCATCCCTGATCATGGATCAGATTGATGCGACATTTAACATGCAGGACAGTTTCCGTCGGATATCGATGCTCGAGCAGGAAAAATATGTGGCTGAAAGCCATTTGAAGATGTTGAGCGAGCTTAAGGAGATGATTGACTTTGTCCGTGAAATCATCTTGCTGGCTGTACATGACCGGGCGAGTGACATTCACATTGAACCCTCTGAAGATAAAGTGCGTATCCGCCTTCGCATTGATGGTGAAATGCAAGAACGATTCCGTTTGGACAAAAACATCCTCCCACCTTTGTCAAACCGAATAAAACTGATGGCTGGCTGCGATATCTCTGAAGTTCGGAAGCCGCAAGACGGACGCGTGAGCATCGAAGTTGATGGCCGTGCTGTTGACTTGCGCTTTTCTTCCATTCCCACGATCCATGGCGAAAAGATCGTCCTCCGTATCTTGGGACAGAGCGCCTTCAAGGAGATTCCAGAGTTAGAAGAGATTGGTCTCTCGTGGCACACCTACTCCATCATCAAGAAAATCATCAACTCCCCCAATGGTGTATTCTTTGTTACAGGGCCAACGGGCTCTGGAAAAACAACGACTTTGTACACAGCCTTGAAGCGAATTAACCACGACAACATCAATATTGTGACCATTGAAGATCCGATCGAGTTTCGCCTGGAAGGGGTGAATCAGGTACAGGTCAATATACCAACCGGGGTGACCTTTGCCTCTGCCCTACGTGCCTTTTTGAGACAAGATCCTGACGTCATGCTGATCGGTGAGATTCGAGACATGGAGACAGCAACGATTGCCTCGCAAGCAGCGTTGACAGGACATCTCGTTCTGACGACGATGCACACCAACAATGCACTCCAAGCTGTAGGACGTCTGATCCAAATAGGTGTCGAGCCCTTCCTCGTCGCGCCCTCGATTGTGGGGGTCATGGGACAACGTCTCGTCCGGAGGCTCTGTCCTCACTGCCGGGAACGATACCTCCTCACTGAACTACAGGTTCAGCGCCTCTTTGAATGTGAGCCTGGCACGGAGGTCTATCTCTACAGGCCTGTCGGATGTGATTACTGCAACGGCATTGGGTACTATGGCCGAATCGCCATCCATGAAGTCTTTATGTTTGACGAAGATGTGCGGGCCATGATTGCAGAAAACAGATCCTTGCTCGAAATTCAGAAGGCCGTTGAGGCACGTGGCTTCCGTGATATGCGCTATGATGGATACAAGAAGGCCTTGCGCGGATTGACGACAACGGATGAGGTCGACTCGGTCATCACAGAGGAGTAATCTTCTCGTCAGC
>CAIZQW010000022.1 GCA_903935195.1 uncultured bacterium | reverse complement strand
CGATAATCACCAATGATACGTCCGCGGCCGTATGCATCAGGGAGTCCTGTGATATACCCATACTTCCTTAACAGCAACATGGTTTCATTATAGACATGAAACACGCCGTCATTGTGTGTTGTACGATAGGCGCACGCCCGTTCCACCTCTTCCCCGAGCGTGTAACCATAAGCCTCGCAGGCCTGACGCGCCAGGCGCAGACCTCCGAAAGGATTAACGCCACGGCAGAGTGGCTTCTCAGTCTGCAGTCCCACAATCAGCTCATTCTCGCGATCCAGATACCCTGGTTCATACGTCAGGAGCGAGGAGACCACATTGACATTCACATCAAGAACGCCCCCTTTTGCAGCCTCCTGGCGTAGGAGCTCCTGAAACTTCAGGTTCAAGGCCTGCGTACGGGGGGTCGGCACGGAAAGAAAGGACTCATCACCCGAATACGGGGTCACATGCTGTTGGATAAAATCACGGACGTCAATGGCGTGTTGCCAGACAGCGGAATGGAAGCCTTGCCAGGCTGTTTCACATGCTACCGAACGCTTCATGCTGGGCGTGCTCCTTGTCTCTACTGACATTTCACAGTTCGCCCAGGCGGTCGGCAGCTAAACGATACAGTCCCTTGTGGTGTCAACCCACACGCAACTCGTCGTTGCGTTTCCGCCAGTTCTGCATCGAAGAATAATCAAGAATATACCTGATTTTTCAGTCAGATGCTATCCTTTTTGACTACAAAAGCATGCGTCCAGATAAAGGGGAACACCCTTTAAGAATGAGGAAAGCCCCAACATCATTATTTCGCGGGCGCAACCGTTTTCGGCTTTTCCGCGTTCATTTTGATGTTATATTTGGCAACAATGGTCTTTGCCTCTTCATCTGTCTTGGCTAAGAGCAGAAGATCCGTCATCATGGATTGGAGCTTGCTTTCGGTCTGCGCCGCTTGCTTAGCCATAAGCACTTGCTGATCGGCCAACCGGACCGAGGCAATATATTGCTGGGCCCCTATGGTCAATTGCCAGCCAAGAATGATCACAAGGCTAAACGCCATGAGACATAAAGGCCAAAAGGGAGAAAATGTGTTGTCTGAGGACTCTGTCTTATTCATGCGGGATTCCTTATTTGAGCTCGTTTCTGTTCCCTACTTTGAGGCTTCAACAGAGCCTTGACCAACGCTTGCTGGCGCTGTGTTGACAGCAGCTGGGACGGCGTTCGTTGCCGGCTGAATCTGATACCCGTACTTCGCGAGCAGTTGACGCATACCCACGTTACTGTTAGCCGCAGTTGCCATATCCTGAAGCAGATTGTTTCCAATCTGTTGTCCTTGCGGACCCAAGATGCCACTGTTCAAGCGCTGCTGGTTCGCCTGCAACTCCGCTTGTAAGCCCTGATTAACCTTAAACGTCAGGACAAGCGAGACGCTCAAAACGAAACAGACCATGGACAGAAGCAGTATAATTACATAATGTGTAGATTTCATATTTAAACTTTACCATTTTCACAGCGCTTGATGCAACCGTTTTTTGCGAAATTGGTCTCGCGTGCACCGATAAAATATGCAACACTACGCCTTATTAGATAAACAGGCACACGTCCCGTATTGACGTTTTGCCTGAAAACTAAGGGAAAACGGAGCGTCATGGACGAGCAAATAAATAGAGGGGCCCAAGCAGAACTGATTACAACAGCGGCCCGGCTCGAGGAGGTTTCAGCCCTCCTTCTAACCGCAGAAGCTGTTGCAGTCGACACCGAGTTCTTCTGGGAACGCACCTTTTATCCGATTCTCGGACTGATCCAGCTGGCTGTTCGGGACGGCTCGTGCTGGCTTGTCGACCCTTTGAGCATCAAGGACCTGAGCGCCTTAGGTCCGGTCATGGCATCACCGTCCGTGACCAAGGTCCTGCATGACGCACCTCAGGATCTCGGCATTCTTGCACGCGCAACAGGCGCAATACCACGGTCAATCTTTGATACACGCATCGCCTCAGGCTTTGCTGGCCGTGGGGCCACCACCTCCTTACAGGCCCTGTTACGCGACGTGTGTGGCATTGACCTCGCCAAAGAGGAGACCCGTTCCAACTGGCTACAGCGTCCCCTGCGCCCCAACCAACTCCGCTATGCTGCCGACGATGTGCTTCATTTGCTCGACTTACGCGACCGGCTCCGTGCGGCCTGTGCCAGCGACATGGTACGGGAGTGGCTTACAGAGGAGATGAAACGGCTGGATGACCCCGCGTTCTTTCAAGATCGCGACCCGCGTCTCATGTATTTGCGGATCAAGGGAAGTCTACGCTTAAACTCAGGTGAGCTTGCCGTGTTACGCGAACTCGCAGCTTGGCGTGAAGAGGAGGCCCGTAAACGCGACTGGCCACGCGGCCACGTCCTGCCAGACAGCCTGCTGGTCACACTGGCAAAACGCAATCCCTGCTCGCTCGAGACATTGACAGCTATACCCGATATGCCGCGCACCATGCCTAGCGACGTGATGGATGACCTCCTCGCGGCCATTTCAAGAGGACTGGCTATCCCGGAAGCCGAGTGCCCGCGTCCAGCTGGCGAGGGGACAAAACCGAGCGTCAAGAACCGCGCCACCCGCATCCTCGCTCAACTCAGCACCGCCTGCACCGCCTACAACATCGACCCTGCGCTCATCACCGCGCGCACGGAGCTCGAAACCTTCCTGAACCTCCAGGATCAAGGCGACACTGCTGAACATCCCTTTGTCACAGGCTGGCGCCAGACGTTCTTCACGGAAGCGCTCGGCTAAAAACAAAAAAAGCCCCGCAGAGCACGGATGCTCGCGGGGCTTGTTCTTTTATAAGGGCTACGCCTTATGACTGGGGCATATTCGCCAGGTTCTGCAGCATGGTGAAGTTGTCCCTGAAGAGACCCTCCGCCTGCTTCAGCATCGCTTCGCCATTCGGATTGAGCGACAGGAGCTGCTTGAAGCGGTTCTCCTTGAGCGCGGTCTCCGCGAAGGACTGGGTCGGCGCCTTGCTGTCCAGCTGCAACGGATTCTTGCCTTCGGCCTTGAGTTCCGGATTGTAGCGATACAGCGGGAAGTGACCGGTCTCGACAGCGATCTTCTGGTGGTCAAGACCAGCGACCATGTCGATACCATGCGCGATGCAGTGCGAGTACGCAATGATCAACGCCGGACCGTCATACGCTTCTGCCTCTGCAAAGGCCTTGACCGTTGCAGCCGCATTGGCGCCCATGCTGACCTGCGCGACATAGATGTTCTTGTAGGTCATGGAGATCATGCCGAGGTTCTTCTTCATCTGGCCCTTACCGGAGGCGGCGAACTTCGCGATCGCGCCGAGCGGCGTGGACTTTGATGCCTGTCCGCCGGTGTTGGAGTAGACTTCGGTATCGAGCACGAGGATCTTAATATTACGGCCCGAAGCGAGCACGTGATCCAGACCGCCGTAACCGATATCATATGCCCAGCCGTCACCGCCGACCGCCCAGACAGACTTACGGATCAGATAATCCGCGACGCCCATCAGGTTCTTGCCGATCGGACCGTTGCAACCGCAAGCGCCGATCTGCTTCTTCAGTTCAGCCACGAGCACGCGCATCGCTTCAACACCTTCAGGTGCCTTTTGATCAACACCCTTGATCTTCTGTGCGACGTCCTTGAGAGCAGCCGGAGCCTTCTCGCTCGCAATCAACTGATCAACAAGTTCGAGCGCATAGACATTGAGTTTGTCAGCGGTCAGGCGCATACCGAACGCGAACTCGGCATTGTCCTCGAAGAGGGAGTTGGCCCAGGCGGGTCCGCGTCCATCTTCGCGCTGGCAGTACGGCGTGGTCGGCAGGTTACCGCCATAGATTGACGAGCAGCCCGTGGCGTTACCGATGAGCAACCGATCGCCGACCAACTGCGTGAGCAGCTTGATGTAAGGCGTTTCACCGCATCCTGCGCAGGCGCCCGAGAACTCGAAGAGCGGACGCTTCAGCTGGCTGCCCTGGATCGTGGTCGAGCTGATCTTCGAACCATCGGCTTCCGGCAGGGAGAGGAAGAAGTGGAAATTCGCCGCTTCCGTTGTACGGAGCGGAAGCTGATCATGCATGTTGATCGCCTTCTTCGTTGCATCAGCCTTATTTTTAGCCGGGCAACGCGCGACACAGAGTCCGCAACCTGTGCAATCTTCCGGAGCGCACTGGATCGTGAACTTCATGCCCGGGAAGGCCTTGCCGATCACACCCTTGGCATCGGTTGACTTAAAGGTCGCAGGTGCGCTGCTGAGCTTGGCTGGTTCGTAAACCTTGCCACGGATTGCGGCATGGGGACAGACCAACGAGCACTGCGTGCACTGGATACAGGTGTCGGGATCCCAAACAGGAATCTCGGTGGCGATATTGCGCTTTTCCCACTGCGTGGTCGCTGTCGGCCAGGTACCATCGTTAGGCATCTTGGAGACGGGGATCGCATCGCCACGCTGAGCCATAATCTCAGCCGTGACACTCTTGACAAAGGCTGGGGCTTCATCCGACACAACCTTCGGCATCTTGATCTTGCCAGCGGGTTTGGAGGGATAGCTGACCTTCTTCACCGCGTCAGAAGCGGCGTCGATAGCGTCCCAGTTCTTCTTGACGACTGCCTCGCCCTTGCTTCCATAGCTCTTCTTTGCTGCCTTCTTCAGCGCGTTGATCGCCTCATCTGGAGGAAGGATACCGGAGATCTTGAAGAACGCGGTCTGCATGATGGTGTTGATGCGTCCGCCGAGTGCCAACTCATGGTCGAGCTTGAGTGCGTTGACCACATAGAAGTTGAGCTTCTTATCAATGATCTGCTGTTCGATCTGGTCAGGCATCTTGTCCCAGACTTCATTCGCCTCGTAGGGCGATGCGAGCAGGAAGGTGCCGCCGGGCTTGATGTTCGCGAGCATGTCATACTTCTCTAGGAAGGAGAAGTTATGGCAAGCCACAAAGTCAGGCTTGGTGCAGAGGTAGGTGCTGCGGATCAGCTGGGGACCGAAACGGAGATGCGAAACCGTGATGGCGCCAGCCTTCTTTGAGTCATAAACGAAGTAGCCTTGCGCAAAGTTCTCGGTGTCGTCACCGATGATCTTGATCGAGTTCTTGTTCGCGCCGACGGTACCATCTGAGCCGAGACCGTAGAACATGCACTCTTTGCGACCTTCATCCGCGAGGGTGAAGGGCTGAACCTTGAGGCTCAGGCCGGTGAGGTCATCGTTGATACCCACGCAGAAGTGGTTCATCGGCTCTGCGGTCTTGGCGTTGTCAAAGACAGCCTTGACCATCGCCGGGGTGAACTCCTTGGAGCCCAAACCATAACGACCACCGAAAGTCGGGATCCAGGACTTGATGTCAGCAAGCTTGTACTGCATGATCTCGCCCATGGTGGTGCGGACATCCACATAGAGGGGCTCGCCAATGGAGCCGGGCTCTTTCGTGCGATCGAGGACTGTCAAGGTCTTGACCGTCTTCGGAAGCGCGAGGGCAAAGGACTTTGCGTCGAACGGACGATAGAGGCGAACCTTGATCACGCCGACCTTCTCGCCCTTCTTATTGAGCTCTTCGACGGTCTCATGAACCGCTTCAGCGCCAGAACCGATGATGACGATGACGTGTTCAGCATCTGCTGCGCCGACGTAATCAAAGAGCTTGTACTGACGGCCCGTCAGCTTGGCGAACTTGTCCATCTGCTTCTGGACGATCTCAGCGGTCACCGTGTAGAAGGGGTTGACTGTTTCACGGCCCTGGAAATAGACGTCCGGATTCTGGGCAGTTCCACGGATGACAGGCTTCTCGGGGTTCAGCGCGCGAGCGCGATGAGCAGCGACGAGATCGTCGTCAATCATGGCACGGATGGTCTCTTGTTCGACCTGGTCAATCTTCTGCACTTCATGGGAGGTACGGAAACCGTCAAAGAAATGAAGGAAAGGAATGCGGGATTCGAGGGTCGCGGCATGGGCGATGGTCGCCATGTCCATGACTTCCTGAACGCTGTTCGAGGCCAACATAGCAAAACCGGTCTGACGGCAGGCCATGACGTCGCCATGGTCACCGAAGATCGAGAGACCCTGCATTGCAAGGGCGCGAGCCGTGACATGGAAGACGGTCGGCGTCAGTTCGCCAGCGATCTTATACATGTTCGGGATCATCAGGAGCAATCCCTGGGAAGCGGTAAAGGTGGTGGTGAGCGCACCCGTGGTCAACGCGCCATGCACTGCACCAGCTGCGCCGCCTTCGGACTGCAACTCGATTACGTGTGGCACGGAACCCCAGAGATTCTTTACACCCTTGGCGGACCACTCATCGGACCATTCGCCCATGGGCGAGGAGGGGGTGATCGGATAGATAGCAGCGACTTCACTGCATGCGAATGCGACTTCGGCTGCGGCTTGATTACCGTCAACCATGATTTTCTTAGCCATGTTCTATTTCTCCTTAGTTTAAAACTGTAGGTCTATCTCTTTTGGTCCACGAAACACGAATTTTTAATTCCGTCTCTTCTCCTTAAATCCAGAACAAAAAGAAACCTATTTTTATAAAAAAAACGAGCTTATAAGTTACCCCAATTAGGGGGTAATGTCAATCCGTGAACCCCTGAAAAGGAGTTTTTTCACCCTTTTAGCCTTGTATGCCCTTTTTTTTACACACCAGCATAAGAAGGCCGGAAACCACGATTGCGGCGCCAAAGGCCGGGAAGAAGGAGTCTGTCGCTTGGCCCCAGGTCCCTATCGCGGCATAGACCGCTGAAACCGTCAGGTTGCCCAGCGATGCCACCCCCATCACGTGCAGGAAGGGTTGACGGGCCACCCCGCTAAAGAGCACGGAGGTTTCGGCCAGCATCGGCACTGGGCGGAGGGCCAACAGCATCCAGAGTCCGTAACGGTCATAAAAGGAAGCCATCATCGCCTTCTCCCGCTCACCCAGCCAGCGCGTGGCCTTACCGGAGGCGGCAAAGCCCAGCAGGTAACCGAGGATTGTGCTGATGGTCATGCCTACGAACGAGGCGGCCAGGCCGCCCCAGAAGCCCAATGCCAGGCCACACGCCACGCTTGCCAGGCTGGAGGGGACCGGGAGGAGGATGTCTGAGCCCAGCAGAGCAGTGAGCCAGCCAGCCGCTTGCCAGGGATGGGAGGAGGCCTGCTGGATCACACGGTCGGTCCAGGCGTCAATCGCAGGACCATACAGCCAGAACGAGACCCCGATCAGGACAAGGATGACCAGAGCCAGTAAAATTGTACGTTTATAAGGCACAAGCTCCTTCCCTATAACTTCAAGTTTTAGCATCCGAAATAAGCGAAAATAACGAAAAAAATTCTTTGTCGCGAGCTTTGTCGCGAGCTTTGTCGATTCAAAAAACTCTCTGCGCCTCTTTGAGAAAAAGTTACTCATCAGTTTGTTCCCGGGGCAAGGATTG
>CAIZQW010000021.1 GCA_903935195.1 uncultured bacterium | reverse complement strand
GCGTCCCTGGACCGCCCGGCGTTATTATGACGGCGACCTGTATGATCAGCAGCATGCCGTGATCACCAAGGATACGCATCTCGGGTTGAAGGTCCAGCATGGCGTCGTCCCCGTGGAAGCGGATGGCTCTGCAAACTTTCTCGTGCCGGCTGACCGAAGTATCTTCTTCCAGATCCTGGATGAACATTACATGGCCGTGCAGACGGAGCGAACCTATGTGAATTACATGCCTGGTGAAATCCGCTCGTGCATTGGCTGCCATGAGACACCGCAATCGGCTGTGGCTGCAGGGAGCCAGTATGCCACGCCTCTTGCATTGAAACGAGCTCCCTCTCTGCCGGGGCCCCAGCCAGGCGAGAAGGATGGTCATCGTGCGCTGGACTATGTACAAGATGTCCAGCCCGTCTGGAATACCCACTGCATCAAGTGCCACAGCGGAGAGAATCCCAAAAGCAAACTGGATCTGAGTGGAGAAATGACCGAGCGCTTTAATGTCTCGTATGAGAGTCTGATTCCGGACCGGCGTAAAGTGCTCGGACCGGTCATCGGGGAGAATCATCCCAAGACAGGGAATGTCACCTATCTGCCTGCGCGTTCACTGGGGTCCCATGCCAGCGTCCTCGTGGCGATGCTCAGCAAGGGCAAGGTGAAACTGGCTGATCCCGCGCAGGCTACGCGCGCTGAAAAGTTGGCCGAGGTTCACAAGCAGATCACCCTGACACCTGAGGCCCTGCTCAAGGTTACCAACTGGGTGGACACCAATGGCCAGTATTATGGCAGTTACTGGGGCAGGCGTCACATCAAGTACAAGGGCATGCCGGACTTCCGTCCGCCTCAGACTTTTGAGATGGCGACCTCCACGGTCAATCCTTATCCATCAAACATGAATAAATAATCTTGTGAAAATAGAAAAGCACACCTTTCATGCCGTTTCCCTTGTTCTTGTCACCATCGTTGGGTTACTTATGCCCGCATGGGGGAGCGACTCCAGCGAGGAGTCGTCAGCACGGCGCCCGAAGCTTCAGATTATCAATGGCAGTGAGCAGAAGATTTCGGTCTTCTGGCTTAAGTCCGCTACGGAACGGATTCCAAACGGCACTGTCGAGCCCGGCAAAGACACCATTATTACGACCACCCTGGGCCATTGCTTTGAAATCGTCGGACCTGACCGTAGCCAAGTGGTCACAAACGAAGTGCCCATACAAGGGTTTCGCTTCGATCCGAAAGCAACGGATGGCATCCCTGCGTTCTATACACAACGCGTTTACGCACACGGGTTCCCGATCGTGGCCTCGGCCAAGGTTAATCCTTACGCTCTCAAGGAAGCGGCGTTCTTAGTAGATAAGATGCTTGAAAAACGTCCGGATGTACGCACCGCCATGATCAAGAGCGGCGCGCGCATGTGCGTCGAGGCCACCACGGAATACACGACAGACCTGCCGGAATTCGCCTACATGGCTAACGAGCCGGAAAAGGATTTCCCCGAACTTACAGGAAAGGAGTTTTGGGATGCACGGGCCCGCGGACTCGGCGGCAGCGAGACGGATCCCCTGTGCACGGTTGCTGAGGAGAACGTACTCGGCTATCCCGGAGACCCGTATGTGAAGGAGTGTATCCTCATCCATGAGTTTGCCCACAATATGCACTTGCGCGGCATGTTGAATGTGGACCCGACCTTTGACGCGCGGCTGAAAGCCACCTATGAGGCAGCTATGAAGGCTGGCCTCTGGAAGGGCAAATATGCCTCGTTGAATCATCACGAATACTTTGCCGAGGGCGTGCAGTCGTGGTTCGATGACAACCGCGTGAATGACCACGACCATAATCATGTGCATCTGCGTTCCCAGTTGATCGAGTATGATCCAGGCCTTGCTGCGATCTGCCGCGAGGTCTACGGCGATACGAAATTAACCTATACCAAGCCGGCCACGCGCCTCACGGACCACATGGCGGGTTATGATCCGTCAATTGCACCGACCTTTGAATGGCCCGAACATTTGAAAAAAGCCAAGGCGCTCATTAAGGCCCATGCCCAACGCCGGGAAGCGCGTGCTGTGGCTGCGCCTTCAACAGGGAAACAGGAATAAACAGAAGAATAACTTTATCCCGCAGAGGCGCTGAGGCGCAGAGGAGATTTTTTCCGACAGGATTTACAGGATTTTTGGGATTCCCGACAGCTTCGCTTCGGCGAGGAGAATTTATTGGATTGAGAATTTTTACCGCAGGGAACGCATAGAACACAAAGAAAACAGGTAGGAATTGGAGTACAGAAGAACGTGCTAAGAAGTTGATCTTTCCGATCTTTGTGGTCTTTGCGGTTAATTAATGAAACCAGAAGGTTATGGTATGAAAAAATTAAATCACACGATACATTCCACCCTGATTGTTTTTGGTGTCCTTGCTGGGCTCATCACAGGGAAAACGTTCGCCTTCGAGACGGTCGAACCCTATGTTAGCGAAGAGGTTGTGGCAGCTTATTTCCCGTTGGTAACAGCGACGGGGATAGCGGATGTGGTTGTGGAGTCAAATGACTTTAAGGTTGCGCAGATTGCCGCGACGGACTTCATCGCGGATATTGAACGTGTCACAGGACAAAAACCCGCGCTCAAGAACGCTTCAGACAAGCTTGCGGAACAGGTCGTGCTGGTGGGTACACTGGGCAAGAGTCCGTTGATTGATCGCCTGGTCAAGGAGAACAAGATTGATGTGAAGGACGTGCAGGGGTTGTGGGAGTCGTATGTCATTGTGGGGGTGTCCGATCCTTTGCCGGGCGTGAAGCAGGCGCTGGTGATTGCCGGCAGTGACCGCCGCGGTACCGCCTACGGGGTTTATGAACTCGCCAAGCGCATCGGCGTCTCGCCGTGGTACTGGTGGGCGGATGTGACACCCCTTCATCGCAAGGCGCTTTATGTTTCTTCGGAGCGGTTGCGCGTCGGACCACCTGCGGTCAAATATCGCGGCATCTTCATCAATGATGAGATGTGGGGACTCCGCCCCTGGGCGATGAAGAATTTCGCGCCTGAAGAGGGACACGGACTCGGTCCCAGGACACACGCCAAGATTTTTGAACTGCTGTTGCGCCTCCGAGCCAACCATCTCTGGCCAGCCATGCACGATGGCGATGGTGGTACAATCCCCTTCAACTGTTACGAGCAGAACAAGGTTGTGGCGGATGACTATGCCATTGTCATGGGCTCCTCGCACATCGAACCGATGCTGCGCAACAATATCAGAGGCGCGGAGTGGGATCGCGAATATCCTGGGGAACCTTGGGACTATACGGTCAATAAAGAGCACATCTACAAATACTGGGAAGACCGCGTGAAGGCCAATGGGAAATATGAGAATGTCTACACCATGGGTAAACGTGGC
>CAIZQW010000020.1 GCA_903935195.1 uncultured bacterium | reverse complement strand
TGTGGATTTTGCCAAGTTCGTGCAGTCCATGCACACGCTGGGGATGTACTGGCTGATGTTGAACCGGCCCTTGCAAGATTAAAATATTTTAAACAAAAAGGCCAGGCTTATATTCAAGCCTGGCCTTTGCTATGTGCGCCCAGCATGGGCGTTGATTGGTGGGTGAAAGTCCCATATGGAGGTTGGTCGCACCAACCATTAGCCAAAGGCAAGGGCGTTGCTGTGAAGCGAGGTCTGGAGGAAGCCGGAGGCAAACCTGCGACTTGAAGAACATGAAGCCAATAAGAGGCTGTGAGGCTGGGCGAGTTGGCATAGGACAACGAAGCCCGATGCGACCAATGGCCGAAACAGTAAATTGGACAAGTGTGCAGGGAAAGTCAACGTTCTTACCTGGGGAGACCTGTTGCCAAGCCGGAGACGGTAAACCTGGTTGAGAAATCAGATTGAGGTGGCAGGAGTCAGCCGAGGCCGTAGTACCAGAGCCGTCGCGACGGGAAGGGCCGAACATCGAGAAAGGATGAGTAAATTGAGCAGCTTGAGGGACGAACAAGGAAGGCAGCCTTCCCCAGATAGGGGTACTGCGGGACAGGGTTGGGAAGTGAAACTTCCTGAGACTGACCCGAGGGCCGAGCCGTCCCCAACGCGAGACGAAGGAAAATCCAACGTAGAGTTGTGGGAACAGGTTTGGGCAAGAGAGAACCTGTTCACAGCGTTAAAGCGAGTAGAGAGCAACCGAGGCGCGCCGGGCACAGACGGGATGACGGTGAAAGACCTACGGGCGTACCTGAAGGAACACTGGTTGGAGATCAGGGCAGCACTCGAAAGCGGAGCCTATAAACCAACCCCGGTGAGGCGGGTAGAAATACCCAAACCAGATGGTGGGGTGCGGTTATTAGGGATACCGACAGTGATCGATCGACTACTCCAGCAGGCGATCGCACAGGTGCTCACGCCCATATTCGAGCGCAAGTTTTCACCGAATAGTTATGGGTTTCGACCTGGACGAAGTGCACACGATGCCATCCTGAAGGCACAAGAATATGTGCAAGCAGGGAACGAATGGGTGGTGGATATTGATCTTGAGAAATTCTTTGATCAAGTGAACCACGACCTACTCATGGCAAGAGTGGCGCGAGAGGTGAAAGACAAACGAGTGTTGAAGCTGATCCGAGCTTATCTGAACAGCGGTGTGATGATAAATGGAGTGGTGGTGGATACGGAGGAAGGCACTCCGCAAGGTGGGCCGTTATCGCCATTATTATCGAACATCATGTTGGACGATCTGGATAAGGAACTGGAGACGCGGGGACATAAATTTGTTCGTTACGCGGATGACTGCAATATCTATGTCAAAACGCAGCGGGCGGGCGAACGAGTTATGGAAAGCGTGAAAGAATTTCTAGAAAAGAAGTTGAAGTTAAAAGTCAACCCGAAAAAGAGCAAAGTTGAAAAAGCACAACGGGTAAAGTTTCTAGGGTTCAGTTTCTATAAATACAAAGGGGAAATACTCATACGAGTAGCTGGCCGGAGTCTGGAAAGATTCCGTGACAAGCTCCGCCGCTTGACCAAGCGTACCCGATCAGGCAAGTTGGAAGAGATTATCCAGGAAATAAACACCTACATAGTGGGTTGGATAGGATACTACCGGCAGGCGAATACGCCGAGTGTTTATGAAAAACTGGACGGATGGATTAGACGGAGACTGAGACAAATGATCTGGAAACGATGGAAGAGAGGAACGACCCGATTTCGAGAGTTGGTAAGATTGGGAGTTCCGAAGTGGCGGGCAGGACTAGGTGCATTAGGTAAAAGTCCTTGGAGAATGTCCACCTCACCTGTGATAAAAGAAGCCCTAAGCAATGAATATTTTCATAACTTAGGGCTGAAGAGTATTAGAAGTCGGTATCTAAAACTACGTACTGCTTGATGAACCGCCGGATGCGGACCCGCATGTCCGGTGGTGTGAGAGGGGGCGGTTAGTCGCCGCTCTCTACTCTATTCTTCTTTTTGTCGTTCTATTTTGGCGCCCAACTTTTGAAGCTTTTTATCCACCTGTTCGTAACCGCGGTCAATTTGATTGACATTGCGGATGATGGACGTTCCATTGGCTGATAATGAGGCGATGACCAAAGCCATGCCGGCGCGAATATCGGGGCTTTCCATTTTCTCGCCAGATAATCGGGTTGGACCTTGAACCATACAGCGGTGCGGATCGCACAACACAATCTGGGCGCCCATGCCGACTAATTTATCGGTAAAGAACATAC
>CAIZQW010000019.1 GCA_903935195.1 uncultured bacterium | reverse complement strand
GAGCTGGATTATTAATCAATTTTAATACGCCAACGGTAATCGATGGAGTGAAACGCTTTGTTCTTTGAATCTCTGTGTCTCAGTGCCCTCTGTGGTTAAAATCCATAAAATTATACGAAGAACCCGATTGCCAAGCATAGCGAAAGAATGTTATTTTAATTGCTTTACGAAGACATAACACGCTGATCATGAAAATCACAGTTCTTAACCATCAACGGACTTATTCGACTGACACAAAAGCTGTTAAACGGCTTGCGCAAGCGTTTGGCTTGCTCGCGCAGAAACGGACACCAGACGAGCTGTGGCAGGAGGTGACGATCCATCTTCTGTCTGATGCGACAATTGTCCCCATCAATCAGGCGATCATGCAGCATGAGGGTCCAACCGATGTCATCACCCAGCGTTATGACACCACACCTGGCGAACCTGAAGGCTTAATCGGTGAACTCTTTATCAATGTTGAGCGTGCCTGTACGATTCCGCGTAAAAAAGGGTGGACCCGACAGCAGGAACTCGCGCTCTATCTTGCGCATGGTTTTGACCATCTGACAGGGGCGGATGACGCGACACCTCAGCAACGCGCTGTCATGCGCCGCCGTGAGCGAGGCTGGCTCGACCTCACGAAGGATTATATTTCCGGGCTGCTCCGCGGCCGAACTTCCAGAACTTGATAAAGTCTGCTTTGAACTTCGTCCGGTCGATATCTTGAAATGCTCTCTGCGTTGCCTTTGCCCCATCCCCTGTCTCCAAGAGAGCGGCTTGATACGTTTCCAGAATTTTGGCATAAGGCGTCAGCTTGCTCGTCGGAACCCCTTTGCGCAAAAAGTAGACAAGCGCACAGGCTGTTGAATAATTCAGTGAGCGCTCCTCCTGCGAGCCACTATAAAAGGTCTGATATGAACCTCCCAGGACCTTGTCCAGATTCATGGCCACAAGCTCCAGATGTTCAACGACGTACTTGATGCGGCCCGATTCTGGAATGTCGATTCCTTTGCCCGTACGCAAGGGTTTAGACTCTTCTAAAAAGGTCGCATGCCCTTCATTGAACCAAACAGCATGCGCCTTCATCCCTGACGCGTAAAAAAGGTACTGATGAAACGCTTCATGCCGGATGATCTGCATCGTTATCTCTAACTCCTTCTCTTGCGAACAGATCACCAATTCACGCTGAGACGGTGACCAGAGTCCCGCGCTCCACTCATGCTCCTTGCCCACATATTTTTGATAGTCCGCACGTTCTTCGAAAATGCGAACCACGCTGACTTCAGAAATTGTCTCCGCCGGCGGAATCATTTTTTCGCACGCTGCACGAAACTGCGGAAGCTCCTTCTGCAGGTCCGTGACAATTCGCTTCCCGGTTGAACTCCGAATGTCGGAAAGAAAGACATACTCGGCAGTCTCCGCAAACCACCAGCCTTTTGAATTCTCAATACTTTTCTTGGCGGCATCTCGGCTCGGATGGGGAGGAAAGGCGGGCTTTCCAAGTCCGCCTGTTGACTTAGACTGAAGCGAACCTCCTGCAAATAAGGTCGAACGGTTCGCAGCCGTGACTGCTGTCAAAAAATTGGCTTCAAAATCTTTTCTTACTTTTGATGCCGGTGTCTTGTCCGCAATCTTCAGGATCGCCGCATACCATCCTGATTTGGTCGCAGTCCCGTTGGGCAGACGCGTCTTGACACGGAAGAGATAAACAACCGGACTCTTCTCCGAGGCCATCTTCACAAAGAGGGCTTGCGCAAGCCCCATGCCTGACACTTTAAGGGGTTCCAGCTCCTGTGGTGCCTCGTCCGTAAAATCCTTGATCCACCCCAGAAGATCGTCATTCTTCTCCGGATCAATTTGATTAGCCGACTCGGCAAGTGCCTTTATGACCGCTTCCCGAGGAACATGTTTCATGTGGCCGGTATTAAACGCAGGTAACTTTTGTAGGACGCGTGCGATGATGAAGGTGTTACCACTTTCATCGCACCATTGACCTGCATGCTGCGCACCATACCAGAGTTCGCGTCCATCAAAGAGATCTTTGCGGATTGCTTCCGCTCCTTGCGTAAACGTATACGTGTACACCTTAGGCTGAGGCAACGGTTCAGGATCCCCTCCCCCGATCACTCGGCACTTGAGTCCCAGGTTCGGGTACTCCCGATCAACCCGAAAGGTCGGCGCGGCCTCCAGTGAGATCGCAACGAGACTGATCACCAGAAAAGAAAGTCGAAAATTCATTTTTATCGCAGGGGATTAAAGTCGCCATCCAGTTTCTGGACTGCCATCATGCTCGAATCCTTAAACTCAGGAGAGACATACGTCCATACCAGCTTCTTTTCGCGGGTGATCTCGAACATGCCAACCCCCATCTTGGTCTTTTTATCATACGCTGAGTAGTTGCCAATAACCATATTGCCATTCTTCAGCACATGGATGCCTGTCATGTTGCGGATGCTCAGATCCGGAAGATCTGTAGCCTTAAACTCCCAGACGACTTCGCCCTTCGGTGACACCTCCTGAACTTGATTCAGCGAGGAGATCATCGTGTTTTTGTTAGGAAGACGAACCGCCGCAAAGGCGATCCCCTTGCACTGATATTCAAACACGACCGTTCCGTCTGGTGTGTATTCACGGACAACTCCATCACCCGAGTGGCAGACCAGATAATTACCATTCTCAAGTTTACGGCACATCCGCATGACATGATGGGGATTCTTCTTCGCTTGAGGCTTGATCTTCAGCGTGAAGACGACCTTGCCCGCCTTGTCAACCTCTGTCACCTGTTCAGTGCCATTTTCACCGACAACCGTATTCCCATTGGGGAGACGCTGACAGGACATCGCACCGTCAGCGCGTTTGCAGTCAGGCTTATACTCCCAGACGATCTTACCCTCTTTATCCACTTCGGTAACTTTGCCATCTGCAAAAAGAATATTTCCATTCTCCAGATACCAGGCATCAGCATTGTTGCCGGTCTTGGCCGTGCGCAGAATCGTGCCGTCTTTTTCAAAAAGCGCAACGCGTCCGCTCCCTAAGGCCAAGACCTGGTGTTCCAGCGTACCCGTCACACCGTCGGCAGGTTGCGACCAAGAGGTTGAAGCAAGAATCGAAGCAAAGATTAATGAGAAATGAATGCGTTTCATGATTTTTCCTTTAATTTAACTTTTTTAGCATCCGAAAAGCGCGAAAGGCACGAATAAACAACTTGAGATGAATAATGGAATGGTTGGAAATTCTATCACACCAAACCCTTGAATGGCCATCTTAAATAAAAAAACCTGCCGCATCGCTGCGACAGGTTTTTGCATTTGCTAAGCGAGAGCTAGTACTACCAGCGTCCGCCACCGCCTCCGCCGCCGCCACGCTCTTCGCGGGGCTTAGGTTGGGATTCGTTCACGCGCAGCGGACGACCATTCATGTCGGCGCCGTTTGTTCCAGCGATGGCCTTTTCAGCCTCCGCGCGGTCAGGCATCTCGACAAATCCGAAACCCTTAGCACGACCCGTTGCGCGGTCAGCGACCACGCGTGCGGATGCGACGGTTCCATATTTCGAGAAGAGCTGCTGCAGATCACTGTCTGAAGCATCGTAAGGCAGATTGCCAACGTAGATATCCATAGTGTGTAACCTTATCTTGTGTCATATAACTGAGTTATGCGGAGTCCTCCACCATAACACAAGATAGGAAGCCCGGATACGCTACTACTGATGTAGTCGCGTTGTGTACTTTGAGGCTTTGCGACCCGAATGTCAATGACCAATATTATTTATTTTTTAACGGGCCTGTAAACAGAGGGCAACAAAGTGGTCCAAGGCCTCTGGCTGACTCGCCAGATGGAGGTGGACAAAACTTGCCAAAATCCGGTTATTGTCTGATTGAAAACCTTCGTCCGTCTCCAACAGACCATTCTGGCGCCGACGCGCGTAAACCGTACTCCAGCCTGAAGATTCCACCTGCGATGGATCAGACATGAGCTTGCCATAGTGGAACTCATGGCCCCGCAGAACGGTGCCTGCCTTACCCCACAGCGAGTCTGCCTTCAGCGTCACCTCCACATACCCGAGTCGTATCCGCTGATCCGTCATCACAGTCTTTGTTGGCAGAAGCCCTGCCAACGGAAATTCAACCCCTTCGCGCGTAAGGATGGATTGCGTCAAGGTGATCAAGCCACCACATTCCGCATAAATCACACCTCCACTCGCTGCAAAGGCCCGGATCGACTCCAGCATTGTCCTGTTTTCAGAGAGCGTCTTGGCAAATACCTCCGGATAGCCGCCCCCCAGATAGAGGGCATCCGCCTCTGCAGGCAGTGTTGAGTCGTGCAGCGGAGAGAAAAAGAGAATCTGTGCCCCGCGCGATTTCAGCTCATCCAACAGATCCGGATAATAGAAATGAAAGGCCTCATCCCTCGCAACTGCTACATTAAAACTCTGGCCAGGCTTTACACGTGCAGGCGAGATCGAAGGAGACGCGAGATTTGGAACAGCCACTCGACCCTTTTCCGCACACTGCAGAAGAGCTTCTACATCCAGATGGGCCTCAGCCGCCTTTTCAAAGGCTTCCAAGGTCTCCTGCGTGCACGTGGATGGATCCGCTGTCACCAGCCCCAGGTGCCTGCTGCGCAATTCAGGGAACCCCATGCGCGGAACAGCTCCGACAAGCGTAGGCACCCCTGCGGCCAGAAGAGCTTCTCCAAGCAAGGCACGATGCGTCTCGCTTCCACATTGATTGGCGATGACGCCTGCAATCTTCACGCTAGGCGCGAAATTAGCAAAACCCGAAACTAGAGGCGCAATACTGCGGCCCATGCCATGCGCATTGACCGTCAAAATGACAGGCGCCTTCAGCCAGTCGGCTATTTCAGCGCTGCTGCCGGACAAGCCTGTGGACTCCGCACCGTCAAAGAGTCCCATGACACCTTCAATCACCGCAATGTCCGCATCCGCGGTCACACGCTGAAAGAGCGCTTCAACATACGCGCGGCCGCACATCCAGCCGTCGAGATTATAACAGGGACGTCCTGACGCCAAAGCCAACCAGCTCGGATCGAGATAGTC
>CAIZQW010000018.1 GCA_903935195.1 uncultured bacterium | reverse complement strand
CTTATTGACACTTACTGACACTTCCCGACTTACTGACACTTCCCAACTTATTGACACTTACTAACACTTCCCGACTTACTGACACTTCCCAACTTATTGACACTTACTGACACTTCTCCGACTCCATAGCCATGGACATCAAGGCCTGTGTGAGCAGGGCCGCAGTGAAGTCTGCATGATGAAGACCCTTGATGGGGGAAAACTCGACAATGTCCATCCCGACAATCCGACGGGCGGAAACAACCCTCCTCAGGATCCGAATGACATCATACCAAAAGAGCCCGCCGATCACGGGCGTCCCTGTCGCAGGCATGACGGAGGGGTCCAGCCCATCGACATCAAAGGTCACAAAGACCTCCTTTGGAAAACCTTTAGGCATAAAGTCGCCGGGCATGTGTCCATCAGCGATGTCGAGTCCGTCATACGCCGTGATGGTTTTCTTATTTGCGGCGCGGTACTCCCGCTCCTCTTGGGAGACGGCCCGGGTAGCGATCTGGACCAAGGGAAACCCCAGTTCATGGACACGCCGCATCACGCACGCGTGCGACAAAGGGGTCTCCTCATACTCATTCCTCAAATCTGCATGAGCGTCAAAATGGATAAATCCGATCTTTCGACCTGCTTGATGATAGGCACGTGCCGCACCCAAGGTGACCGTGTGTTCCCCACCCAGCAGGACCGGAATCGCCTGATGCCGCAAAGCTTTAGAGACGCGTTCCTCGATAGCATCTATCCATGCTTCCGGCTTTTTGGAGGCAACCTTAATCGGTTTCTGGGTATGGATGCCAAAATCCCCGGGACGATACCCATAGATATCCGCCTCCAGTTGCTGGGATGCGTCGATGATGGCATCGGGCCCCTTGCGTGTTCCGCTGCCATACGAGACGCTAAGCTCCATGGGCGCTGGGATGACATGGAATCGCCCCTGCTCTGCTGATGCCGGCTTAAACTCTGACTCGAGAAAATGCTTCATGACGGGTTCCTCTCTAGAAAGTGATGGGTGAAACTTTAGCAAAATTGGCGCTCATAAGAAAGCTGGGAGTTCTACTCCGCCAGAAACCCACTGACCGCTTCGACGAAGCGTTGGGGTTCTTCCGTGTGTAGCAGGTGGCCGGACTCGGAAAAAACTTCAAAGGAGATCTGAGGGAAAAGTTGACGGAGTGCCGTCTCCTGTTGCATGACATGGAAGGGGGATTTTCCGCCAGCCATCATCAGCAATGGGCCGCTGTAGGGCTGTTTCAATTCGAGTGCGCCGCTGATGGCTGAATAATTGGCGATGAGGTGATTGAGCGGGACACGCCAGAAAAAACGCCCCGCCTCGTCGCGCGCGACATTCTTCAACAGAAAGGCTCGGGCTTCAGGTTGGGTAACATTTCTTGCCAATTCTGCGTCCAACTCGGTACGTGTGGTTGCTTTTTCAAGCGCGAGACTCTGACAGGCCCGTAAGATAAAGAGAAACACCGGCGAAATGGCATCAGGAGTCACATCAACCACAATCAAGCCGTTGACACGCTCAGGTCTTTCAGCCGCCATGAGCATGGCTACCTTGCCACCCAGTGAATGTCCAAGCAAAAAAAAGCTCTTTACGCCCAGACCGTCCAGCGTCTCGAAAACATCCGAGGCCAGCGACTCCAGCGTAAAGAGAGGAGCAGAAGGGGAGAGACCATGATTGGCGAAATCCAGACAGATCACTCGGGTTTGTGAGGCTAGCGCACGTTGAATCGTGCGCCAGTTTTCTAAAGAACCCATGAGCCCATGCAAGACGACCAAGGTCTTGGCACCAGCCCCTTCTATTTTGCTGTGAAGAATCATTCCCTTTTTATCGTACGCACACGTTCACGGGTTTTTTTGCCGTGAATGCACATGAAAAAAGGACGCGCCTGAGCGCGTCCTTGGTCACGAAACACTTAACTCTCCCACGTTCTACCGTTGGATATTCCGTGTTCACTATTGGATATTGACCTTACATCCACTCGGCAACAGTCTTCTTGTCGAGCTTACACATCAGTGCTGTTGCGGCCAGATCCACATCTGAAGCGCTCAGGCCTTCGGTCTTGAGTTCCATCAGGCGATCCGCCAGCACAAGTGTCGTCGAGAGTGCACGAATGCAGTCACGGACAAATTTCTTGCGGCAACCGATCGGATCTGAAGGATCACCATCAGCACGGAGCATGTGGCAATCAAATTCAACCACACCCTTCCAGCCGACCTTACGCAACGCCCAGAACATCTGGACCGTCTCCTTCAACCCTTCCGGACCGATCAACGGTGGGAAGTCGTTGTCGAACTGCGCCTTGATCTGGCTTCCGAAGTGCAGGAAGAAGAGCTTCTTCATGCTGGTCAGGTAACCGACGGTATGAACCGCGTTCAAGAGCGCCATGCTCTCATGCTGCAACAGTTCAGGATTGATACCATAAAATTCCGGGTGTTTCAGCTTGCCATAGATGAAGCCAACCGCATGACCAGAGGTCGGGAGGAACATGTGGCCACGGGGCTCATTCGGCTTAGGTTCGATCGTCATGCCGACATAGTTCGTGAACTTGTTCTTCTTGATGTAATCATAGGCACCGTTGAGGGCGTCGGCCAGCCAGTTGTAGACATTCTTCCAGTCCACTGCGACAGGCACTTCAAAGCCGTCACGGGCGACCCAGTAGGTCAGATACTTCGCACCGAACATCGCGCCAATGCGGATGTTGCGCTCACATTTTTTCTTCGCGAGCGCACGGAGCTTTGGATCCGGATTCGTCAGACCACCGTTGCGGAACAAAGAGTTTCCATGCAGACTGCAGGTCGCCATATTGATCTTGAGGCCGGCATCATCCAAAATCTTCTTGATCGTCTGAAGCTTCTGATAGGTCGCGCTCTTCTTGTCCAGATCGTCATTCGGATTGGCCGGATCCCAGGGCACCAGATCATCGTCATGGAAGGAGGTCGCTTCGATCAGACCTTCCTTTGCGGCCTCGGCCAGGATCTTTGCGACTTCGATAGAATCAATCTTCGGGAGCACGGAGCCACCAAAGGGATCAGACAGGGGATTGCCCACGCACCAGAAGGGCATGGACCGCATGGTAACTGGATCAATATTGAATGCTTTCTTAGCCATATCAAAAACCTCTCTACGTTAAGTGAATGATTTGAATAGATTATCTTTTTCAACCCACAGAATCAAGCCAAACCTCTTTTAGCTCTATTTTTTATCTGTCACAGTGATCATGACCGTCGTTGCCGCATCCGACTTACCCATGACAATCGCCACTTGACGTTCATCCTTCTTATACGAAAGCGAACGAGTTTCGCCCATATCAAAGGAGCCTTCCTGCTTCCATCCCTGCGCCTTCAGCTCAGTTTCATACGTCTCAGCGAGCTTAGCTGCAGACTGCTCGACCTGCATGTTCAGCATGTAGCCGTCTGGCGTCTTCATTGACATTTGAATCTTTGCACCCTTGACGATATAGACATCCTTGGGAAAATCTGCTGGAACCGAAGCGCCATCACCCGAAACAACGGCCGTCTCACCGTCCTTTGTTTTGATGGTCATCGTTCCCTTGGAGATGTCAACTTTCGCAGAGTTTCCATCCGCGTCCTTCATGTTCATCTCAATAGCCTTTTCAGCGATCTTTTCAGAGATTGACTTCTTCGCTTTTCCACACCCGGAAACAAGCACAGCTGAACACACCAAAACGCCTAATGCCACACCAGAACTTTTTTTCATACCTTCACTCCTTTTGACTCCTTGTTTATTGGAGTCGGTTCGTTAAATGATAGAACGGTCGCCTCTTAAAGTCAATTCGCTTTGCACCACAGTGGCGTACTTGGGGGTTATTTTAGGGGCCTATCTCACTCACGCCTTTTTTCTTGGCTTTACTTCTCTTGGGTGATTCGGCCTCCTCCGGCGAGCTTCGATTCCCGGAACGGACGGTAGCGGAGGAACGGACTCGTTCGATGGCGCCGACGCCATGTCACCGCGGGCGTTTACGGGGAATCGAGTCCGGTGGGATGCCGGGAT
>CAIZQW010000017.1 GCA_903935195.1 uncultured bacterium | reverse complement strand
GACTGCACCGACGCCATGTCACCGCGGGCGTTTACGGGGAATCGAGTCCGGGGGGGTGCCGGGATCGTGTCATGACGAAGGACGGGCGAGGGAGGCGATATTTTCATCTGCCGACCTCGCCTCGGACAAAGTCAGGGCGCGGTCCCGGCATCCTGTTCCGGACTCCCCGTAAACGCCCGCAGATGAATCAGACTAGCAAGCAGGACATTAAAGCATGAGTGTAAAAACTTATCCCATTCAACTCAAGCAATCCTCCAAAAAAGCAAAGAGGTTTGCCTGCGATTGCTCGCGGACAAACCTCTTCATTCTACAAACAAAAACCAGTTATTCCGCTGCTTTTGTTTTTTTAGCCGCAGGCTTCTTGGCAGCGGGCTTCTTCTCCGCTGCTGGCTTCTTTGCAGGAGCCGCCTTCTTAGCCTTGGGAGCTGCTGGTGCCTTTGCAACTGCAGGAGCCTTCTTCACAACGGCCTTCGGGGCCTTTGGCGCTTTTGGAGGAGCATCCTTCTTGGCAACCATCTTCGCGACCAAGACGGGCTTTTGAACAAGCTTACGAACCTCTTCGGTCAGCATCTTAGCAACAACTGCCGCATCTAGTCCAAACTTGATCAAACGCGCGCGTTGCGCCTTTGAGCGACGACGCTTTTCTCCCTGAGTCTTGATCGGGCGCGTACGTGGGTCTTTATTGAGTGTCCGGCCTGTACCCATAAAACTTCATCCATCCTTTCTTCTATTAATAAAAAGTGTTCAATAATATGACGGAATTAGGCCAATTTTGCAAGCCCTTGTTACAAAAACGAGAAAATATTTTTCGTTCACCACGATTGGTTGAAAAAAGAGCTGTGGGTTTTAGCGCAAATAGCACTACACAACTAAGCGTTTGGAGTCCCGTCCGGCGACGGCCGGGCGGAAGCGAAGATGCACGGTCTTTGAAATTCCGCCTAAAGGCGGTACTCCGAACAATTTCACCTTTAAAAAATGTGTATCGTCATTTAAGGGGGCACCCAACTAGCGATCTTTGCGAAAAGCATAGACTTGACCTCTACATAGCGAATATGAGAATCTTAAACCATGGCGAACGTCACACTACATACCCTTTGGAAAGAGGCGCTGCAACGGCTGCGTACCTTAGACGCGTCATGGCAGGATGCGCCACACCGCACTGAGCAGCTCGTCGCCTGTCGCGACTGGATCGCCACGCAGACAACCTTGCCGCGCTTGGCTAACCTCTCGAAGCTACTCACGCCCGAGATGACCCGCCAGCAATTTTGGAGCGTCTTGGTTCCTGTTGAACGTGAGGTCGCGCAAACAAAGATCACGGATATTGATATTCTCGATAGCGACCTTCCTGAAAGTTCTAATACGCCTCGGAGCAGCCTCGCCCTCCAGATGCCGCTCACCGTCGTCCTCGATTCCATACGCTCGGCCTTTAACGTGGGAGGCATCTTTCGTAGTGCTGAATGCTTTGGCATCGACCGCCTGATCCTCTGCGGATACACCCCCTTGCCCGACCACCCCCAAGTTAAGAAGGCAGCCTTGGGCACTGACCAGCGGATCTGTTGGAGTTACGAGGATGATATTCTCTCTGCGATAAAACAGTTGAAGACGTCAGGCGTCACCTGCACCGCCCTTGAAACTGTTGCCAACGCGCCGTCAGTCGCGGAGACACCTTGGACATTCCCTGCGGCTTTAGTCTTGGGCAACGAACGCTTCGGCCTCAACCCCGAGGTTATCTCCGCGTGCGATGGTGTAGTTCGCATCCCCCTCTTCGGCTTAAAGAACTCACTGAACGTCGTCAGCGCCTTCACCATCGCAGCCTACGAGATTCGGAAGTGCGCGACGGTGAACGGTTGATTAACTATGAACTAGAGAATTTTTACCGCAAAGAACACAGAGAACACAGAGAAAAATGCGTATCGTTTGTAGCAAAACAAAGCATTAAGAAATTGATCTTTGCGATCTTTGTGTTCTTTGTGGTTAATTAAACGAAGTTATATATAATCT
>CAIZQW010000016.1 GCA_903935195.1 uncultured bacterium | reverse complement strand
CTGGGTGAAGGACGAGCTGTGCCGACGGCGTATCCGCCGACTGCGCAGGCACGCCGTCCTTCACCCAATTTGCGGTCTTCGCGGAAAAGTATTTTACGGACGCAGTCAGGGCGCGGTCCCGGTATCCTGTTCCGGACTCCCCGTAAACGCCCGCTGTACTATCAGACAGTACACAGTAAACAAGTCGAAACTGCACCAATTTCTATGCCAGACGCTCGCGCAGATAGACTTCGAGTTGTCGGACGTGGACGGGATCGGCGGCTGGGACACCGGGAAGTGGCAGGTCGCGTCCGAGGGCCTGATATTTTTCAGCTGCCATCGTATGATAGGGCAACAGTTCGACCCGCTGAATACAGGTATAGGATTTCAACAGGCGCGCCAAGGCATCCATCACCTCCAGCGTATCACTCCAGCCTGGGACCACCACATGCCTGATCCAGACTGCTTGGTGCTGTTCCTCAGCTTGCTGGAGAAGTTTTAAAGGCCCCTCAAGTCCGCTCCCAGTCAAGGCGCGGCACTTCTCGGAATCAGGATGTTTAATATCCAACAACAAAAGATCTGCTAGCCGAGCAGCTTCAAGCGCAGGCGCTGTCACGCACACACCGCTGGTATCAATCGCTGTATGAATGCCCTTCGCCTGACAGGCCTTGAGGAGCTCGGCAACCGCCTGGGGCTGCGCCAGGGGCTCACCGCCGGAGAGTGTCACCCCTCCCCCTGGTCCAAAGTACGGACGCGTCCGCTCGATTGTATGCATGAGTTCCGCAAGGGCCATCTCACGTCCACCTGCAAAGCTCTGGGTGTCTGGATTCTGGCAATAGAGGCAATGCAACGGACACCCCTGAAAAAAGATGACGCAGCGCACCCCGGGACCATCCACGCCCCCGAGCGTCTCAATGCTATGAATACGGCAGTTGTCCATTTAGAGTCCTGTGTGAAAGGTGCGCGCAATCACTTCATCCTGCTGTTTGCGGCTTAGCCGCGTAAAGTTGACTGCATAACCGGAGACGCGAATAGTCAGTTGCGGAAAACGTTCCGGATGGGCCTGCGCCTCCAGCAGTTGTTTCCGGTTCAAGACATTCACATTGAGGTGATGGCCAGCCTGTCCGAAATAACCATCGAGAATCTGAGTCAGGTTAGTCGTCTGTTCTGGCAAGACAGGCCCGAGGCTCTCTGGCGTGATGGTAAAGGTGCAACTGATCCCATCACGGCAACTGTCATACGAGATGCCCGCGACAGAGTTCAGCGAAGCCAATGCTCCACGACCATCGCGATTGTGCATCGGGTTGGCCCCAGGCGCAAAGGGTTTGCCTGCTGAACGTCCGTCTGGGGTCGCACCTGTCGCGCGTCCATAGACCACGTTCGAAGTGATGGTCAATACAGAGAGGGTGTGAAGAGCATCCCGATAGGCGGGGTGTTTCTTCAGTCCTTGCTCAAAGTCTCTGACCAACTCCTGCGCCATATTATCCACACGCTCATCATCATTCCCATAACACGGGAACTCCCCCTCGATCTTGAAATCAATGGCCAATTTACGGTCATCCTGTACAGGCGTGACACGAGCATAGCGGATAGCACTCAAGCTGTCCGCCATGACCGAGAGGCCGGCTAGACCGAAGGCCATGAAGCGCTCAACTTGCGTATCATGCAGACTCATCTCCAACTTCTCATACGCATACTTGTCGTGCATGAAGTGGATGATGTTCATGGTGTTGACATAAAGCTCACAGAGCCAGTCGGCATAAAACTGGTACTGCTCCTTCACCTGCTCATACTTTAACGCCGCCCCGGTCAACAAGGGCCGCTCCGGCGCGATCTGAAGACCGGAGGTTTCGTCTTTTCCGCCGTTGATCGCGAGCAGCAGAACCTTGGGCAAGTTACAGCGAGCACCGAAGTACTGCATCTGCTTGCCGATCTTCATGGCGGAGACACAACAGGCGATCCCGTAATCATCACCGTACCGGGGACGCATCAAGTCGTCATTCTCGTATTGAATCGAATCGGTCTCGATGCTGACCTTTGCGCAATATCTGCGAAACGCTTCGGGCAACTGTTTCGACCAGAGAATCGTGAGATTAGGTTCAGGTGCATGTCCCAAGGTATAGAGCGTATTCAAGAAGCGGTAACTGGTCCGCGTCACCAAAGTACGGCCATCCTCGCCCATGCCACCCAACGCCTCTGTAATCCACATGGGGTCGCCGGCGAAGAGCTCATTATACTCTGGGGTCCGGAGCTGGCGCGCCATCCGCAACTTCATCACAAACTGATCAACCAGCTCCTGAGCCTGAGCCTCCTGAAGCAAACCATTACGCAGATCGCGCTCAATATAGATGTCCAGAAATGAACTCACACGGCCGAGAGACATGGCAGCGCCATTCTGCTCTTTGATAGCGCCGAGGTAGGCGAAGTAGATCCACTGGAAAGCCTCTTGTGCCGTGCAGGCAGGGCTGGAGATATCAAGTCCATAGGCAGCCGCCATCTCCTTGAGTTTTTGTAGAAAATCAATCTCCTTCCACAGCTCCTCACAGCGGCGAATAGTCTCTTCGGTCATGGTTGTCGCAGCGAGGGTATCCTTGTCGTTCTGCTTGGCTTCGATCAAGGCATCCACCCCATATAAGGCGACACGTCGATAATCACCAATGATACGTCCGCGGCCGTATGCATCAGGGAGTCCTGTGATATACCCATACTTCCTTAACAGCAACATGGTTTCATTATAGACATGAAACACGCCGTCATTGTGTGTTGTACGATAGGCGCACGCCCGT
>CAIZQW010000015.1 GCA_903935195.1 uncultured bacterium | reverse complement strand
TGGCGATAGATGCGTACCCGCCGGATCACCCACGAGAAGTAAAGCCAAGCATACTTAGAAAGAGAGTAGCATCTGCCAGATGTACATGGTGGCATTTGCGTCCACTGTATTCCACATCCGTTCCGCCAACTCGGGATTTCCTTGGACTGCGCTGCAATTGATATCCTTGAGATGATCCTGCCAATTGACACACCGCCCTGGAACACGGTGAAGGGGGGCGGGAATCTTGCCAGCAGGAACGTGCGCTGAGGCAGGACGTACACAGAGTTCTGTCAAAGGCGCATCTGGAGTAGCATAGACCCCCAATTCACGCGTCGCTTCAACCATGGCCCTCATGTTCTCGATCTTGGTGTCATTCTGCATGATGGCACTGCAATCCATGATGTAGCCACCCTCTTTGCCCAGGATGGAGATCAGATTCTTTACTTCGGCGCGCACCTGATCGGGCGTCCCGATCGCCATGGTCACATTGCTGACACCGCCGCTGATCGCGAACTTATCGTGCAACTTGTCATGGATCCGCTGTGGATTGCCCCTGTCGATGTGATAGACAATACTCCGCTCGGGCAGTTCATGGAACGCATCCAGATGATAATCCCAGCTGCCCTCGGCATAGAAGAGCGTCTGATGATTGCTCTTCCAAAGCTCCTCGATGATCGGCTTGACTGTGGGCCAGTAGACATTGTTAAATTGGTCGGGAGTAACAAAGGGCACGCCACCCCGATGCATCCAATAACCAATCGGAAGCTGGGATGAGGGATCGGCTGTCGCTGCAGCAACCCAGTGGAGATGCGGCATCAGGGCTTCGCACGCCTTCATCACCTTCTCAGGCCGCTCAAAGAGATCCATGGTCAGTCCGATATAGCCACGAAACTTATCCGCCAAAATATCGAGCGGAGCCTTGAAGATGCCGCAGATCGCACCTGGCATGCCGGCTTCGCTCCGCATACGGGCGCATTGCGGACCGAAGGCGTTGAAATACTGGACCATCGCCATGGCCGAGGAGACTAAGGCCACCTGATTGCGATAGGTCGAAGGCGTACCCGCTGTCGCAATGCGTCGCGTCGCGCGCGGGAACCAGACTTCATAGAGAAAGGCGGTCGGATCATCAATCAGACGGTCATATTCGTCCTCGCGCATGAAGGCCTGCTCCTCGGGTGGTTCAATATATTGAAAGCCACGGTCAGCCGGCACATTGACACCCGGCACGCCATAATAACGCGCCGAGGCGGCATCCGTAATCCCAGACCAGAGATAGACCATATTGGGCACCGCCGAATCCCAGTCATAATCCTTGCAGCATTGGATGACCGCCTCAAAAGCATCCGGATAGTTCTGTGTCAATTGCTGGCAATCAAAGCCGGCATGAACACCGGTAAACTCCGCGGCAAAGGGTCGAATCGGAATCATGTCCGGCTTCCGATTATTCAGTGCCGTGATATAGCGGCGTAACCTGATCTGGTATTTTTCTTCAGTCGTCATTTTTTACCTCATTTGAATAAATTGCGTACATATTCAACATTTCGTTTGCCATCCTCAAAAGGATTCTTTACTGGGCTGGACGTCTCCAGCGTGATCCACCACCCTTGTCATTTTGTTAATGTCAATTTCTTCCAGGTGTCCATGGAACGTTTCAAATGCTCGGCCTCCGGCAATTTAATGCCGAAGCATTGGAGGCCCACGAGGCCTGTGTATTTGATCTCCTCCAACGTCTGAAGCAACTGGCCATTGTCAAAGTTTCCAATGTCCAACGGACAAATCAGATTATTCCAACCCTTCAACTCCACGGTGGCGCCATTCGTGCCGACCATGAAGAGTTTTTCAGGATTCGCCTTCAGCAACGGACGATAATCCTTGGTGCCCTCCACATGAAGCCAATGGCAGACGATAAAGCAATATCCGACATTTGGAAGGTTGACCTTGTTGACGATCTCAATCGCAAAGGGAAGAGACTCGCAATATGTTTTTATATGGTTGTAAACTGCAATGCGCAATTGATACTTACCCGCCAGAGCCCCCAGCTCCTTCAGCAACTTCACTGTGGGCTCCACGCCTTCGGACGCACCAGCCGGATACCCCGTCAGCGCAAGCTCAATCACTGTTTCGCGCCCCTTCAACGGTGCCATAAAGGCCTCCAGCTTCTCCACGGGAAAGGGTTTTTGAACATCATGCGTGATGTAGGTCTTTGCGATGGTCATCTTGGCATCATCCGACGCCTTGATCCGTTTCTCCAGCTCCGGGCCAATCACGAAAGGGATCTCACAGCCGTCATACCCCAGCGCCTTTAGCTCTGCAGGTGACGACTTCACGCAATAGGGGAAAAACTTCGGCGCAGCATGACTTTGCAAAACAAACATGGCTACCAGCGCTATGATACTCGCTCTCATTCATACCTCCTGATTAAATCAACTTACTGACACTTCCCAACTTACTGACACTCCTATCCCTCTTTCTGCCAGTCGCGCGGGGTTGGCGCAGTCGCTAGCTTATTCGCTTCGGCATCGTTGATAAATTCGTTCTTCTTTGAATCCCATTTGACCTTGCGTCCGAGACGGATGGAAATATCGGCCGCATGCAGCCCCAGATGGATGGAGTGCATGGTGTCTGCCGGATAGGTTGTCTTTTCGCGCGACTTGACGCATGCAGCAAAGTTCTTGTGCTCACTTGCAGATCGGAAGAGCGTCGTGTAGGGAAAGAGT
>CAIZQW010000014.1 GCA_903935195.1 uncultured bacterium | reverse complement strand
GCCAGCAGGGTTGCGGTGGTGGTGCCGTCACCAGCGATGTCGCTGGTCTTGCTGGCCACTTCGCGAACCATCTGTGCGCCCATGTTTTCAAAGGGGCAGGGGAGTTCGATCTCCTTGGCGACCGAGACGCCGTCCTTGGTGATCGACGGTGAGCCGAACTTCTTGTCCAGGATCACGTTGCGACCGCACGGACCGAGGGTCGACGCGACAGCCCTGTTCAACTTGGCGATACCAGACAGAATCTTCTGACGGGCTTCCATATCATACATCATTTGCTTTGCAGCCATGGTAATTTTATTCCTTTCGATTGTGTGGGATTATTCAACGACGCCGAGCAGGTCCTCTTCACGGACGAGCTGGTATGTCTTGTTATTGAGTTTTACTTCGGTTCCGCCGTACTTGGGAAGGAGGACGCTGTCGCCGACCTTGACGTCGAACTTGATTTCCTTACCGTCTTTGTCGCGCTTCTTGCCAACGGCAATGACTTTGCCTTCCATAGGCTTTTCCTTGGCGTTATCCGGTATAATGATTCCGCCTTTTGTCATTTCTTTCACATCAGTGGGCTCGACCAACACGCGGTCACCCAGGGGACGAATTTTCGTCATAGCACTGTTTCTCCTTTTTGGTTTTGTTAGATAGCGGGCAGGCACAACGGCCTGCCCCTGTAGATTATTTGTCCTTCATTGTGTACTCGGCATCAATGACACCGTCATCGCCGGGCTTGCCTGTACCGGCTGCGCTGTCGCCACCATTCGGTGGAGGAGCGCCTGCGCCACCCATATCCGGGGCTCCGCCAGCTGGCCCGCCACTGTACATGCCTGCGGTCACGGCCTCCATGGCCTTTGTGAGCGCTTCCTGCTTAGCCTTGATCTCGGAGGTCGAGTTGCTCTTGAGTGCGCTCTTGAGGTCCGCAACCGCGGTCTCTACAGGCGCCTTCTTGTCAGCAGGAATCTTGTCAGCATTTTCAGTCAACATCTTCTCAACTTGGTAGCAGAGGTTTTCAGCCTGGTTTTTGGTTTCGACCTCTTCACGGCGCTTGGCATCTTCCGAAGCATGCACCTCAGCATCCTTGCGCATCCGCTCGATCTCATCTTTCGTGAGACCGCTGGAGGCTGTGATGGTGATCTTCTGTTCTTTGCCCGTGCCGAGATCCTTGGCCGTCACGTTGAGGATGCCGTTGGCGTCGAGGTCAAAAGCGACTTCGATCTGCGGGCGTCCGCGCGGTGCTGGCGGGATACCATCCAAGTGGAAGTTGCCAATCTCTTTGTTGTCATGCGCCATCTTACGTTCGCCCTGATAGACATGAATGTCCACAGAGGGCTGATTGTCAGCGGCCGTACTGAAAATTTCACTCTTCTTTGTCGGAATCGTGGTGTTGCGCTCGATGAGCGGGGTCATCACGCCGCCGAGGGTCTCAATGCCAAGGGTCAGAGGCGTCACGTCCAATAGGAGCACGTCCTTGACTTCACCCTTGAGGATGCCGCCCTGGATCGCCGCGCCAATGGCCACGACTTCGTCTGGATTCACACCCTTGTGCGGTTCCTTGCCGAAAAGTTGCTTGGCCTTCTCTTGAAGCTTGGGCATACGTGTCTGACCACCGACCAACACGACTTCGTCCACGGTCGAAAGTCCTGCATCGCTCATGCACTTTTTGCACGGCTGTGTGGTACGTTCGATCAGCGCATCCGTGAGCTGTTCAAGCTTCGCGCGGCTGAGGGTCACTGTCAGATGTTTGGGTCCAGTGTTGTCTGCTGTGATGAACGGCAGATTGATCTCGGAGGTTGTTGCTGAGGAAAGTTCGCACTTTGCTTTTTCGGCAGCCTCTTTCAGACGTTGCAGAGCCATCATGTCCTTGGAGAGGTCGTTACCTGCGTTCTCCTTCATGAATTCTGCGACCAGCCAGTTCATAATAGCCTGGTCCAGATCGTCACCACCGAGGTGCGTATCGCCGTTGGTAGCCTTCACCTCGAAGACGCCGTCACCGATGTCGAGAACCGACACGTCGAATGTACCACCACCAAAGTCGTAAACCGCGATCTTCTCATCTTTTTTCTTATCCAGACCATACGCCAGCGAAGCGGCTGTCGGTTCGTTGATGATGCGCAAAACTTCCAGTCCGGCGATGCGTCCTGCATCCTTGGTGGCCTGACGTTGCGAATCGTTGAAATAAGCCGGAACCGTGATGACTGCCTGGGTGATGGTTTCGCCCAAGAAAGCCTCTGCGTCGGTTTTCAGCTTCTGAAGGATCATTGCCGAGATTTCCGGGGGTGAGTAGGTCTTGCCTGCCACCGAAATCTGGGCGTCACCGTTTGCCGCACGGGTGACATCGTAGGGAACCATGGAGATCTCATTGGACATCTCTTCGTAGCGACGGCCCATGAAACGTTTCACGGAATAAACCGTGTTCTTCGGGTTTGTGACAGCTTGACGCTTGGCGGATTGACCGACCAGACGTTCTCCTGTCTTCGTAAATCCGACGATCGACGGGGTGGTCCGCATGCCTTCAGCATTCGGAATGACGACAGGCTCGCCACCTTCCATCACCGCCATGCACGAATTGGTCGTGCCTAAGTCAATGCCTAATACTTTTGCCATAATTAAAACTCCTTTTGTCCGTGCAGTTGTGAGACAATTATTCGGACATACCTTAAAGAGCAGGGGACGTGCCAAGGGGGCGAGAAAGTGAAAAGTGAAAAGTGAAAAGTGAATAGTGAATAGTGGTATATGTTGAAAATAAGGATGTTATGTGTTTTAAACGCAAAAACGACAGGGGTTTTAAAAGGGCGGTAAAAGTGTGACAAGTGAGACAGAGGCCTGTAGTGCAGGCAGGAGGTGAGACAAAATTGCTCACTCGATACTTCAGTATGTCTGTCCCCATATCCTGCCTTTGGCTCCACTGTATGTCTGTCCCCATATGCTAGGACGCCAAGACTTCAAGACGTTAAGACTCAAAGGAAAGACCAAGGGACTGGTGCCAATACAGTATGTCTGTCCCCTTATATCACCTTATATCACGCGTGAGAGCATGTTCTTGGCCAGAGCGGTCAGGGGGGCTGTGTTGCCTGGGAGACTCTTAAGGCTGGCAATGGCCTCAGCCGTTGTCTCTTTCGCGTAGGTGCGGGCTTCAGCTTCGCTCATGATCGCAAGGCAGGTCAGCTCAGGCTTGTCATCCGAACGGGCCTGCTGGGTGTCCAGAAGGTCGTCGATCACCTGGAAGGCGATGCCAAGATTGTTACCGTAACGTGAGAGCTTTTCAAGGTCGGTTTCGGTCGCTCCAGCGGCAAGCGCGCCCAGCCGCATCGTCACGCGGAAGAGATCGGCTGTCTTGTGTTGGAAGACATACTGGATGATGTCACGCGTCGGGGCGCCAGCAAAGGCGATGTCTTCGACCTGTCCGGCGATGACCCCGGCGGCGCCGGCAGCCTTGGCCAGTTCGGTGACGAGGCCAGGAAGGGTTGTGGCGGAAGGGGTGCGAGCCAGTGTCTCGAAGGCGAGGGTTTGAAGTGCGTCACCTACCAGGACCGCCAGTGCTTCGCCGTACTTAGCCCAGACTGTAGGCTGCCCGCGCCGGAGGGTGTCGTTGTCCATGCAGGGCAGGTCGTCGTGCACAAGCGTGTAGGTATGAAGTAACTCGACAGCACAGGCGGCGGGGAGGGCATGCTCCAGTTTTCCGCCTGCCGCTTCAGCCGCCGCAAGGCAGAGGATCGGACGCAACCGCTTGCCGCCTGAAAGCACGGCATGCCGCATGGCTGACGCCAGTTCAGCGGGCCTTGTCCCCTCAGCTGGCAGGCAGGCGAAGAGCTCGGTCTCCACGAGTGTCTTGCGTTCCGCCAGATAACTTTTTAAATCAAATGTCATAGTTGAAAGCCCTTATAACGCGGCTAGCAACTTGTCAGTCTGCTCGTCCGTGCCGATCGTGATGCGGAGATAGTCTCCGGTCGCTGGTCCAGGGAAGTAACGGACAAAGATCTTCTGCTGCCGAAGCGCCTCGAAGATATCCTTGGCGTTCGCCTTGGGCGGACGCGCAAAGAGGAAGTTCGTCTGCGACGGACAGACGGTCCAACCGCGTCGCGTCAGTTCTTGCGTGAGGCGTACACGGGTGATGCGGATCTTCTGGACATTGGCACGCATATACTCCAGGTCACTCAAAGCGGCGAGGGCGACAGCCTGCGCCAGCATGTCCATGTTATAGGAATCCTTGATCTTGTAGAGCGCCTGAATGAGCGGTTCGGGTCCGACGACGTAGCCGAAACGGAGCCCTGCGAGCGAGAAGGACTTGGAGAAGGTCCGCATGACTAAGGTATTTTGGTTGTCCTTGGCCAGGGCCAGATCCATGCAGTGCGTGTCCGCGAAATCGCCGTACGCCTCGTCGATCAGCACGGCGCCATCAAAGGCCTTGCAGAATGCGGCGATGGTCGCCTTGTCATGCATCATACTGGTCGGAGCGTTCGGATTGGTGATGTAGAAGAGCGACGCAGAGTAGCCAGCCGGCATCTGCCAATAAAAATCAGCCGTGAGCTTTACTGGACGCTGCTCCACACCCCGGATATCCGCGAGCACGGGATAGAGGGAGTAGGAGGGGTCGAAATATCCGATGCTGCCGTCGTTCTCGACAAACGCGCGCGTACAGAGGGCTAGGATTTCGTCCGAGCCGTTCCCGATGAAAACCTGGTTGACCGTGCAGGCGTGAATCTCGGCAAGGCGCGTGCGTAAGGCCATGAAGAGAGGGTCAGGGTAGAGCCGCAGACGGGCATAGTCAAAGGTCTTGAGCAACTCCGCCACCTTCGGGCTGGGCGGATAGGGGTTCTCATTTGTGTTGAGCTTGACGATGGCGGGATCTTTCGGCTGCTCCCCCGGCGTATAAGCGGTCAACGCTTGAACATTTTTGCAGATAGTCATGCGTGATATTGTTGTTGACCTGCCCGATAAAATCAACTCAAAAATAGAAAAATTCCTAATGGATTGATTTCATGGCGCATATAAGCTATAGTATCGACCAATTTTTTTGGAGCAAAAACCATGACAGAAAAGAAAGTACCCTTCACCTTAGCCCAGCTGGAACAGATCGAAAAGAGCTATTCGACACCGTTCCATATTTATGATGAGCGTGGCATTCGTGAGAATGCGCGTCGCTTGAAGGCGGCTTTTTCCTGGAATCCCGGATTTAAGGAGTACTTTGCCGTCAAGGCCTGCCCTAATCCCTTTCTGATGAAGATCCTTCGCGATGAGGGGTTCGGCATGGATTGCAGTTCGCTGCCGGAACTGCTGCTCTCTGAGAAGGTTGGCGTGGTGGGTGAAGGCATTATGTTCACGTCGAATGATACGCCTGCGGATGAATTTGTAAAGGCTAAGGCCCTGGGTGCGATCATTAACCTCGATGATATCACGCATATTCCTTTTCTCGAAAAGTCTGCCGGACTTCCCGAATTGGTCTGTTTCCGATACAATCCAGGTCCGCTGAAGGGCGGCAACTCCATCATCGGCCATCCCGAACAGGCGAAGTATGGCTTTACGCGCGAGCAGTTGTTCGAAGGCTATCGGATGCTGAAGGAGAAGGGCGTGAAGCGTTTCGGTCTCCATACCATGGTCGCCTCGAATGAACTGAATCCACAGTACTTCATTGATACGGCGGAGATGCTCTTCGACTTGGTCGCTGATATATCAACGACCGTGGGAATCACCTTTGAGTTTGTCAATATGGGTGGCGGTATCGGCATCCCTTACAAGCCGGAACAAGTGGCTGTGGACTTAACCCTTGTCGGCGAGGGTGTTCGCCAGGCTTATGAAAAGCGTATTTTAGGAAACGGACATCCGCCGTTGAAGGTCTATCTGGAGTGCGGACGCATGGTCACAGGACCCTTCGGTTATCTGGTCTCTCGCGTGCGCCACATCAAGAAGACCTACAAGACGTATGCCGGCCTCGATGCGTGCATGGCGAACTTGATGCGTCCGGCCCTCTATGGGTCTTACCATCACATCACGGTGATGACCAAGCCCGGCGCACCGTGTAACACGATGGTCGATGTCACGGGTTCGCTCTGCGAGAACAATGACAAGTTCGCGATTGACCGAATACTGCCTGAGTTGACGCCCGGTGACTTGGTTGTGATTCATGATGCAGGTGCGCATGGACATGCCATGGGCTTCCAATATAATGGCAAGCTGCGTTCGGCTGAATTGCTGATGCGCGAAGATGGCAGTGTCAAGCAGATCCGCCGTGCAGAGACGGTCGAAGACTATTTCTCGACGCTCGACTTTGATGCTGTAGCTAAGTTTTAACCGCAAAGAACACAAAGAACACAGAGAAAACAGTTTAACTGAAAAATTTTGATTTGTCTTTTCTTTCTTTGCGCTCTTTGCGTTCTCTGTGGTTAAAAACAATTGATTTCAGAGTTTAAAATGATCCAGATTCTCCATCACGATGCGGACTGTGTGGCGGTAATGAAGCCTATGGGCGTTGCCGCGATCCCAGAAAAGCGTGATGATCTTTCTTGTTTGTCCGCCTTACTTACTGCGCAATTGGGAACGCCCGTCATGCCAGTCCATCGATTGGATAAAGAGGTCAGCGGTGTCATGATCTATGCGCTTCATCCCGAGGCGCATCGCTTTCTG
>CAIZQW010000013.1 GCA_903935195.1 uncultured bacterium | reverse complement strand
GTAGAAGAACCGGAGCGAGTTCAGCAAAGTCTGCTCATCGACATTCACGCCGCACTCCTTGCCCAGCAGCAGCGTGGTGAGCACCTGCGCGCCAGCCGGGTTCATCAGTCCACCTGCACAATAACCGGCCCAGATTCCGCGCCCCCAGTGAGTCCAGCCGCAGCCGAACATCTGGCGGTCCTTCGCGTCGTCGCAGTAGTATTGCAGAATAGGCAATACCGACTTGTCCCCGGTACGCAGGTAGTATTCACCGCAGGCGATACCGTTGTAGCCGTTGTCCCAGGTATGGTCGCCGATGGTTTTAACATCCTTCGGAAAGGCCTCGAAGTAGGCTTTCACCCGCGGGAGATATTTGTCATCGCCGGTGGAAAGCAGGAAGAGGCATCCGAGGGCGCCTGGAATGCCGCCCTCTTTGAATTTTTCCGGATTGGAATAAAAGGCGGCGGCCTCATCGATGATGCGTTTTGACTTCTTGCAATTCAGCGGCCAGGTCTTGCTGTAGTCACCCAGCACGGGAATCGTGACGGTTTCCTTGCGCTGGGTCTTGCCGTCGGCGGAGGTCACATCGAACACCATCTTTCCGTCCGTGGCTTCGGCCTTGGTGAGGGCGTTGCCCATCACGACAAACGGGTCGCGACCTTTCAGGGCGGTCCCATTGATTCCGGTGAGGATCTCGTCCTTGGCGAACTTCCCTTCGGATGGAGAGCCTGGCATCATTTCCTCTACCTTGAGGACCACGCCCGGATAGATCCTCGGCTTGAGCCCAGTTGTGCCGATGACGCCGAAATGCCTCTCGCTGGCCGGATCCGGGCGGGTCTGGTATATTTTTTCTTCGGTGTAGTAGTCCGCAGGTTTTGCCTGATCATCCGCACACAAAGTCCCGGCCGTGCTACATACGAACCCCGCGATTCCGATAACGATACTTGCAACTTTTGCACTCATTATTTTTGTTCCATTCATTGTTGTTGTTCTTTTTCCTGGGCCTCAAGAAGAGCCCGGGCTTCGAAAATCCGCCGTTCGAGGTCGGCTGCCTTCAGCGCCTTTTTGAGCTCTTCGACTTCTCCGCCATTCACCAGCCCAGGGACTGCTGACTTTTTGCCAGTGTAGTTTTCGTACATATCAGCGACTGTCCAGGTGTCACTGCGCTGCGTCGCAAAGGGAATATCCTTGATGAACGTCATACGGAGATTTGCCATGGGATTGCGGCCCCAGGCAAAACGGTAGTGGATGGGATTGGGCACGAGAGGATGGCTCAAGACAAGAGCCTTCCAGGTGATCTGCGGCTGACCATTATCGTCTTTACCGATAACCAGGTATTCCGCTTTAGCAGGCTGGAATTTTCCATCTTTCCCCGCAATCGAGAACCCTGCGATAGCCTCACTGTTCACAGATGCCACTTCAGAGTCAAAACTCAGGATGAGGGTGTTGTCCTTTGGCTCCACTTTCGTAACCATGGGCGGCTTCCAATCCACGGAGTTGGCTCCATACTGGGTGGTCATGGCCCAACGCGCGATCCGCTCGCCCGCAGGTATCTTCATTTCCGGGTGCCACCACGCCCTGCGGTGGTCGTAACTGTCGGCATAGCCGATGTTCTTGTCGCCGGCCTTGTAGAAGTCCAGAAAGGTTTTGAAATGGGCTTCGCGGACATAAATCCCGAAGTCCATCATGCATTCCAGGTAATTGTCCAACGTCTGCGGCGTGGTGTCCGTGCACAGGGAGATGATGCCGAACGGCATAGCGGCATCATTGAATGCGGCACGCCACGAGGCGATCATCTTCGGGAACACCTGATGGTAGAACGTCTCTGCATCAGGTCGCGCATTACAGTAACCCTGATGCCAGACCGCGCCCTTTACCGCAAATCCCGCAATGGGAGAAATCATGCTGGCATAACAGTTGCCGGGATAATACTGGTTGTCGACGGGGGCGCCAACTGGTTTGGATGGAGGCGGTTCATTTGATGGTTTCCCCTGCTTCTTCAGCTCTTCCATTTTTTGCGCATGCTGTTTGATCTGATTTTCCAGCTCCTTCTTCGGATCCCACGCGGCAACCTGTCTATCCCAGTCGGCGACCAATGCCCGGACAACATCGCTATCCATGGATCTGATGACGGAGAGCGGAGTCCATGATTCGACTCGTGTTCCCCAATGGGAGGCATCGATCACGCCAATGGGAATTTGCGATGTCATATAAATCCGCCGTGCGAATATATATCCGATCCCGGAAAATTCAGGAACGGTCTGAGGCGAGCAAATGTCCCACTCACCATCCGGCTGTTTATCTTTTTGGCGGCGCGGAAAGTTCTTCTTCTCTCTGTTGTCAACAATGGAGGGAACGGTCAGGAGCCTGATCTTGGGAAAGTTCGCGGAGGCGATTTCCACATCGCCTCCTTCAAGATTCATAAGGGGTTCCTGCATGTTGCTCTGCCCGCCCATCACCCAGACATCACCCATCAGGATGTTGTCGAGCGTAAGCGTCGCAGCCTTTCCCTTGATCGTCATCTGCATTGGTTCTCCCGACGCCGGCATCGCTGGAAAAATGACCTTCCACGACCGGTCTTTGCCAGCCTTTGTGGTCTGTGTCTGTCCAGCAAATGATACAGTCACCTCTTCGTTTGCAACTGTCCACCCCCAAATGGTGATGGGCTTCTCGCGCTGAAGCACCATATTGGATTGAAACAGGTTGTGCACACTGAGCCCTTCGGCAATCGCAGGCACAACTGTTAGATTATTTGCGGGCTCTTGCTGCGCCGTTGCTGACGATAATGTCAGCACCGCAGCGAGCAAGGTGATGAGTGAGATTGTGAACTTCTTCATATGTGAACTCCGTACATTCATTTTTGCAAACTCATCTCATGGGACGATGAAGTATCTGAGTGATATTTCGTCGATGGAGCCCTGGGTTCCTTTGGCGTCACGGCCCAGCCCGCAGACGATGGTGATCTTCTTGCCGACGTGCTTGGCGAGGTCGGCAGGGGCGTACGTCCTGGAGAATTTCTGCCATCCGTCGGTTAGTTGCGGATCGATCGCTGATGTTGGCGTGACCGCCACGCCGTCTGCCAACATCTTGAACACGATGGGAGTCACGCCGCCGGCGCCGTATCCCACAAGAACGTAGGTGGCGTTGGCTTGAATTTTTCCGATCGGAGCGGCCGATACGAGCAGTCCACCCTCTCGGCTACCCCAGTCTCCACCGTTGCAACTGAAGGCATTACCGCCCTCCTTCTTCCCCCCGGCCGCCAGGAACCCCTGCAAGTTCGAGTTTTGCGTGCCCCATGGGCCGGTACCGCCATATTTGATCCAGCCGTCCCGGTCGTAGCCTATCCAGCCCGGGACGTCCGCAAGAAGACCCGATGTATTGTCGGAGAAGTTGAACGTTCCTCCCCCGGTTATCGCGGTGGCCGGTCCTACGCCACCCGTGTAGCCCGAGATGGTCCCGGTGATTGTGGTCTGGCCGGGTTTGTAGATCGTGTCGAAACCACCATTCGGTATGCACACCGATACGAAGTTTGCAGCAGGGGTCGTCACACTGAAGGGAAGTGATGCGTTGCCCTCTTGACCCAGGGCATTGCGCATCTTCACCGTGTAGGTGTAGCTCGTGCCAGGCTCCAGGCTCGTGGCCGTGTAGACAGGATTGGTTGTCCATCCGCTGTTCGCTCCCCCCGGATTGCCCGAGGTCTCAGCGAAGGAGTATTCGATCGGCTCAAAGTCGCCGCGGCCCGGGGTCGCCCTCATGACGATATCCAGCATGCCACTGTTCGACGGAGGCGAGGCAAACGTTGCCGGATCCGGCCCGGGGACGGCTACCTTCTCCTTGAGATTCGTCAGGTTCACGATGGCGCTCACGATGCGCGGCTTATGGCCCTCTTCATAGTCCTTGCCCTTAAGTCGCTTGATGATTTCCGGACGGTAAACCGTAAAGAGGATCTCCTCGAGCTCCTTGCGTTGCTTGGCATCCAGTTTTTCCAGAACAGCGGAAAATCCGCCTGGATCTGCCACGATGCCGACGAGATCACCGGTTCTCAAGTCTCTGAATCGCAGTTGCAGGGCAGTTGCGAGTGCCACGGCAAGGGTGGTGTCGTTCTGCATGCAAATCTTCAGGGTTTCTATGACGTTGTGAGTCCCCTCGGGAGCATGGTCACCGCCCTTGATCTCGCCCGTGTCCACGCCTTTCCGGAGCTCTGCCAGGATGAGTTTGCCCGCGTCGCTTTCCGGCTTCTTCTCCTGAAGGACCCTGTTGAGGTACTGCATCATCCACTCACGGGGCATGGTGTGGTATTCGCTGGTCGCCATCTCCAGGAGTGTCGGAAGGATTTTGACGTATAGCGCATCATCTTTTTGAAGTCCTGAGAGCGCCGCGAAGGCCGCCTCGCGCAGCCACCAGTCCGAGTGCTTGATCCATGGCTTGATGAGCGGCAGGCGTGCCTGGATTTCATTTGCCGGAGCGAACTTGAGCGCCGACAGCGCACCGTTGACCACCCACCACGACTCCTTGGGATCGGAAAGCATCTTCGTGATGCTTTCCAGCATCGCAGGGGTGAACTTTTCCGTGGGGATGCCGTTATTTCCGATGCCAAACCAGTAGTTCCAGTCGATCATGCCGTCCAGCGCGGCGCGACGCACGCGCGGGTCGGGGTCTTGCAGGAGTTTTTCGAGTTCATCGTAGGCACCGGTTGCGCGGAGAGTCTTGCCCGCTTGGGTGCGGATTATGTATTGCCGGTGATAGACGTTCTTGATAATCACTTCACGGGGCAAGGTTTGGATGTCCTTCTCCGGTTGGTCATACGCGTTGCCCAAAGCGAAATAGGGAACATGGACGGGTTCCTCCGGGCCGTATTCCAAGTATTTAGGGTTATGTTCGAGTGAGAGGAATACCAGGTCGGCCTCGGTGCCCCAAAGCTTTGCGGGCAGTGTGTATTTTTTGGAGAACTTCGTTTTCGGCGCACCGGTGATGCGCAGCTTGCGCAAGGGCGCGGTGTAGGACAGCCCCATGCCTGGACCGGAGTGGCCGACTGGGCTGTTATGCAAAAAAGACAATGTCGCGATGCCGATGCTGCCGCCCGGTTCACGGCTCAGATCGTGCCACCAGGTGAGGCGGTCCATCGACTCACGGAAAAGGGCGGGCTTCTCCTTCATCAAATAGGAGATGGTGATGCCGCGCCAGATGCCGTCGCCGCGCCCCTCGTCGGCATGGCCCAACACCATCGTCGAGTAGCTGTCGATCATCCCCAAGGTCAGTTGTTTGCTGGCTTTCTCGTAGATGGAGGTATCACCGCTGGCACCTTCGGCGATCAGCATGGCGGCAGCGACCATGCCGTCCTTGCCGTTGGATCCGAGTCCGCCTTCACCCCGGTGATCACCGTAAGGGACCGAGCCATGACCTGCGAAGCGATAGAAAAACAGGAGTGATCCGAGCAAGGTCTTTTCATCGACCTTCACGCCGCATTCCTTGCCCAGGAGCAGCGTGGTGAGCACCTGCGCGCCGGCCGGGTTCATCAGGCCACCCGCCACATATGCCGGCCAGACTCCGCGGCCCCAGTGGGTCCAGCCGCAGCCGAACATCTGGCGCTCCTTCGCATTGTCACAGTAATATTGCATGATGGGCAATACCGACTTGTCCCCGGTACGCAGGTAGTATTCACCGC
>CAIZQW010000012.1 GCA_903935195.1 uncultured bacterium | reverse complement strand
CACCGCTTCTGCAGGCGCTGCGGCCTTGCCCAGCATCGTACATCCTTGGGCCGCCCACCAGCGCATGTATTCGCGGGTGTCTGTGGAGAGGACCCGCATAAACTCGGGAATATGTTCCGGCTTGCGATCCGAGGCTTTCAAGGCCAATTCCAGCGCCGCGCGCACATCAAAGGCGCCTTCCTTGCGGGAGGCTTCATAGCCCTCATTCGCGGCGCCCTCGGGCAGCAAGCCATTGTCGTTACAGGCGATCATCCAGTCGCAGAGAGCCTTGCGCATCTTCTCCACGACGTCGCGATGCTCGGGCTGTGTTGCCAAATTATTCATGCAGTCGGGATCAGCCTGTTTGTCATAGAGCTCTTCCGTCGGTTTCGTTCCCCAGAAACGAGCGGTCTCAGGCGTCAATTTTCCCTCTTTCGCCTGCCGTGCCCAAGCCTGATAATCGTTCGCCTGGAATTGATAGTTGAGCAACTGAACATAAGGAATATCAGGACGGAAATTACGAATGTAGAGATAGCGTTCACTCGCGGCGGAGCGCATCATGTCATACCGTTCATCCATACGGTCACGGGTACTAAAGACGTAGTCCCGTGCAGGCGCCTTCTTCTCGCCTGCAAAGGCGCGACCTTGCATGTACTTGGGAATTTCAAGACCGGCAAGGGAGAGCATGGTTGGCGCGAAATCCACAAAGTGGACCACCTCTTTGATGCGAGAGCCAGGTGCGGCAGGCGCGAGGTGTTGCCATTTGGGCGGGAAATAAGCGATCAGGGGCACATGGATGCCACTATCCTGCAGGGAGCGCTTGGTTCGGGTCGTGATGCCCCCATTGTCGCCGTAATAAAAGATGATCGTGTTTTCAGCGAGCCCCTCGGACTCCAGTTGCTTCAGTTTCTCCCCACATTGGCGATCCATCTCCGTGACACAATCCATGGCGCGGGCGATATCCTTGCGAGACTCCGGCAGGTCTGGCTGATAGGGCGGCACACGCACCTTGGCTGGCTCCATTGGCGAAAACTCGAATTTCTTGTTGTCAGGAAAGAGGCAACTCTCATGGCAGACTGCATGGTTAAAAACGCTAAAGAAGGGCGCGCCTTTCGGACGGTTCTTCCAGGTGGCCTCACTGCCATTCGCGCACCAGAACGCGGATGCATTTTTTATCAGCGGCGAGTTGTAATCTGTCTTGTTGTTATTGCTGGTGTAATAGCCCGCATCCCGCAGATATTTAGGAAATCCGGTCAGCCACTCAGGTATTTTTCCAATGGCGCGCATCTGATGGGCCGGACCTGAAGTCGTCGGGTACATCCCGCTGATGATCGTAAAGCGCGAGGGCGCACAGACTGGCATCGAGTAGCAGTTTTCAAAGAGAATCCCCTTTTTCGCCAGCGCATCCAAGTTGGGCGTCCGCGCAAGCGCATTTCCATAGCAACCCAGCGAGTCATACGAATTATCCTCACTCGTCAGCCAGAGGATATTGGGTTGGTCCTTGGCGAACAGCGAGAAGGCCAGACAGATGAAAATGACAATACGGTGTATCATCACGGGGTCTCCTTAATTTCAGGCTTCAGGGTTCGGGGTTCAGGGTTCAGGAAAAACTTTGTCGCGAGCTTTGTCGATTCAATGTCTGGAGGGCCACGCTCTGTCGTGGCCGGACGCGACAGAGCGCGTCCCTCCAAAATCAAATTGAAACATTCCACCATTCCACTATTCCATTATTCCACTCCGCCGATCACATCCCGGTAATTCACATTGATGCGTTTTTTGAGCTCCTCCTGGACGCCCTCAAAGCAGGCGAGGATGCGCTTATAATCTGGATCTTCTTTTGACTTGAAGTGGCCCTTGGCCAGCGGGACAGCGAGGAAAGGATTTTTCTCAGGATGGTCAAGCCGCACATAAAAGGTCTCGGGCAGTTCAAAGCCGCGACGCGCGGAAATTTCCTTGAGTGTCTTATCAAGATCCTTTGGCAGGATTCTTCTGCACCCCGGCAAGTCAAGTTGCAAGGACTGCGAAGTTCCATAGAAGGGAACATTCAGATCAATCCACATCACGATCCGGAGCTGTTCATCAGCCGTCAGCTGGATGCGCTTTTTGCCGTTGGCATCCAGATGTCCGGACACCACGACCTCGGCAAGCTTGCTGGCCGGGGAACCCCAGCGTTTCGGCTTGATCTCCAGGATGTTCTTCTCACAGCCATTAAAGGTCGTGATCCAGGAGGTATAGGGATTTCCCTTGTTCTTCACAGGATCTGTGCTCTTTGTCGCGGAGATACTGTCCAGGCGTGCAAGATTTTCATACGCGACGTTAAAGAAATCGGTGCGGTCCCCTGAGAGTTCAGGCTGCGGGGCTTTCTCCGAATCGCCATTGTGGCAACGGACGCAGTGCTTATCGAGCACAGGCTGGACGATCCGCGCAAAGCTGAAGCCATGTTCCGCTCCCCAGGAGGGCAAAGACAAGGTCTCGGCAGGACGCGCGGCCGCGATGGAGCGTCCGCCACTCGTCACCCGTGTGGGCGAGACATAGTTGCGATCTGCATGGCAACCGATGCAACTCTGTTTTTCACCTGGCATGAAATGGGTAAAGGTGCGCATCCGCTGCACCGCGCGACCCTGGTCATCAATCGGCAAAAAGTAGAGAGGCACATTGGCCGGGGCTCGGAAATGGGCTGAACCGTCAGCCTCCACCGTCGCAAAGCCAAAGACACGTTTAGGGGCGTACGTTGCGGCGCAGGAGACAACCGGGAACTGGAAGCCGAAGGCTCTCTGCTTCACATCGGCCCGTATATCCTTCTCCATCTCCTGGATGACCGCGAGACGCTTGATTTCGCCGGGCTTGACAAAATCTTCCAGCCCGATCGTGACATTGTGCATGATAATATCCGCAAAGGGTTCCGCGTTTTTATCCACGCGCGACGGACGAGGCGTCTGGGGCAATGCACGCGGGCGAATGGGTTGGGGTGAATAGAAACCCAACTCTTTATCACCCGCACGGATGACAACATCACACTTTCCCTCATAGTCACGTAACAAGAGCGTGCCCGCTTTCGAAACGAGAAAATAGTTTTGATCCAACGGGAAAGGACTCTCGTAAGGTCCGCGCATCGAGTTGCCCGCGCCCGAGTCGTCGACCTTTCCGACGTGAACATCCAGGGTCAGATTGGTGATCGCCTCCTGGGCATTGCCACCCTTGTTCAGATCCAGAAGACCGATTGCGCCCCGGCAGGGACCGTTGTGGCTGGTCATCACGCAGAGGATCTTGCCAGGCATTCCTGGGATATCTTTCGCTTCCATGAAGGTCGCCGGACAGAGGACACGATTACCAAAGACACCTGCGAGGAGCGTCCCATCGGGATTAACAGCCCAGAGTGATTGAATCGGGATGGCTGGACGATCCACATACTCCCACCGACTATAGAGAATACGGCCATCCGTCATGACAGACGGGGTGAAGTCCGTGAGATAATTCGCCGAGAGACGGACAGCGTTCTTGCCATCGCGATCCGCACGGAAGAGGACCGGCGAGGTGCTGGTCCAGCAATAGGCGAAGGCTGGTTTACGGTCCGAGATGAAGGCGATGCCGCCATCTGGCAGCCAGCAGGCATTCATGTTGTTGGATTGCTCAGCCACCACCTTTTCGAGTCCCGTGCCATCTACATTCATGCGCCAGATTTCGAACGGATCCTTCATGGTGCGCTTCCAGGAGAAGAGGATCTGTTTGCCATCATACGAGAGCTGGCAATCGAGGATCACGCCTTCGGAGGCATCCACAAGGCGCGTCAAGACGTTATCCTTCAAGCCCAGCCGATAAAGTCCACCACCTGAGGCCAGCCCCTCCACATGATAAGTATAGACATGGGTCGGATTGAGTGGTTTACGCTGAATCACGATCAGCGAGTCAAAGCCCAGCTGGCCATCCCGCAACGTCTCCAAAGAGGGCGCAGCAAAAAGAGTAAGCCCCCCCAGCATAAAAAGTATTCCCCAGTAAGAATATCGCATATAAACCTCTCCCCCCTATTTACCGACTAATAATTGTTTTTTAGAATATCATATTTTTGCCAGACGTCCAGCATCTTCTCCTCCGAATTCTGCTCTGATCTCCGACCTCCGATCTCTGAACTCTAATCTTGGCACGGCCCTTGCATAGTAAGATATTACTTTTGCAGCTTCTAAGGGCTAAAGGTTCACAGGCAGAGAAAAAATAGAGCTTCTGCCTGATAAAACGCCAGGAATGAGACATAGCTGTGGATACAGCGGTACGCACAAAATGCGTTAAACTGCATTCAACGGTAAGCACGCAGGCCACGTCGGGGGACGTGGCCTGTTGCTTTTCACAGAAAACGTCGCCGAAAAAACATAAAAAAGGGGCATCCAGGGACTTGTCAATCGTCTATCTGCGTGATACACTCTTTCAACGTGTATTTTGTGTAATTAACTGAAACGGAGAGTTATGCCCAGTGATGATGCCATAGAGGTAATTGGAACCGTAATAAAGGTTCTGCCTGCGACCATGTATAAGGTGAAGCTCGAAAACGGGCATGAGATCCTCGCTCATATTTCAGGAAAGATGAGAAAATTTTTCATCAAGATTGCTGCAGGCGACAAGGTGACCTTAGAGATTTCACCTTATGACCTGACAAAAGGGCGTATTATTTATCGTCACAAGACGTAATCAGGTACACAAGCGTACGGTTTGATTTTGCAGAGGCTTTTCATGAGTGATCATATTAAGTATAAACGAGTCTTACTGAAGCTGAGCGGCGAAGTTCTGGGAAACAAGGCAACAGGCGAGTGCTTGGATCCGGACATTTTAGCCTCCATGGCGAAACGGGTTGCCAAAATCGCTCAGATGGGTGTACAGGTCGCCATTGTCCTGGGCGGCGGAAATATTTTCCGCGGACTCAAGGGCCAATCCAAAGGCGTCAATCGCACGACCGGCGACAACATGGGCATGCTGGCGACCATCATCAACGGACTTGCCATGCAGGATGCCTTGGAGCAACTGGGCGTCGATACTCGCGTCCAAACCGCGATTGAGATGCAGAAGGTCGCAGAACCCTTTATCCAGCGCAGAGCCATGCGCCATCTCGAAAAGGGACGCATTGTTATTTTCACAGGCGGAACAGGCAACCCCTATTTTAGCACCGACTCTGCGGCCGCGCTGCGCGCAAGCGAGATCGGCGCGGAAGTCCTTCTGAAGGCGACAAAGGTCGATGGCGTCTATACTGCAGACCCCAACCTCGACCCGACCGCAACGCGATACGACAAGGTCTCTTACGAGGATGCACTGACCAAGCGGTTGAAGGTGATGGACTCTGCGGCCTTCGCCTTGTGTATGGACAACAAGATACCGATCGTTGTCTTTGATTTCTTCGACACCGAGGCTCTCGAACGTATTATCCGCGGAGAGACGATCGGCACCTTAGTCAGTGATTTTTCAAGCAAGGGTTAAGCAACCCCAAGGAGGAAGACGATTATGCAGACAGTGAGTGATGTATTAAAAGATGCAAACGTGAAGATGGACAACACGATGCGCATGCTGAAGGAGCAGTTTGCCGGCCTTCGTACAGGGAAAGCTTCCCCTGCGCTAGTGGATGGCGTGCAGGTCTCCTACTACGGCACACCCACACGTCTACGTGACCTCGCAAACATTTCTACCCCGGAACCACGCCTCATCACGATCAGTCCCTACGATCCAACCGTCCTGGGCGAGATTGAAAAGGCGATTCTGGCTGCCAATCTAGGGGTCACTCCTCAGAGCGATGGCCGCCTTGTCCGGATTCGTATTCCAGAGCTGAACGAGGAGCGGCGCAAGGAGATTGTAAAGGTTGCTAAGACCCGTTCTGAAGATGCACGCATTTCGATTCGTAATGTCCGGCGCGACGGCAATGAAATGGTCAAGACTTTGCAAAAGGATGGAAAGATTACTGAAGATGAACGTGATCGTGGTTTAGCAGATGTTCAGAAGGCAACCGACCTGCACATTGCAAAAATTGACGCGGAATTGAAAAACAAAGAAGCTGAAGTCATGGCTGTCTAACAGAAAAGGAAACTCCCACTATGGACGAGCAAACTCAAGCGAACATTCCTCCGAAAGCCACGCCTACGCCCCCCGTGGCCGCACCAGGAGTTCCTCGGCCAATCACGGTGCGTCTTCGCCCAATCGCTCCCCCAGCAGGTGGCGCGCCATCCGCTTTCTCACCTGTAAGCCCTACAACTGCTGGCGATGCTGCAACCGTGAGGTTGCGTCCTATCGCCCCTTCGCCTTCGATGACCGCGCCAATCATGTCTCCGATTCCGGCAGTCACCCCGCCTCCCAATACTTCGACGCTACAAGCTGCTAAATCCAAAACCTCACGGATTTCACTGGATTCAGCCATGGGTGTTGCTACCTCTATCCCTATCTCGCAGGCTAACGATAAAAATACGCCCAAGACGATTCGTCTCAAACGCCCAACGGATCTGGAATCTCCTGTCACGACGCCGGCAGTTCCTGCTAGCTCGCCCCATGTCCCCATGGCAGCGGCGATCATGACACCTCCTGGCATCAAGCCTGGCGCACCCACATCTCCGTCAAAGACGTCAACCATACCGAGCCATAAGACGTCCCGTATTCCCGACTCTGTTATCCCCACGGAGCCTGCTTTGTCGGCACCGCTCCCCAGTGTAGCTCCTGCTCCGATGGTGGACTCCTCCACCGTCACCCAGAAGAAAACCCTGAAAATCCGTCGCGCTGGCGCACCAGAAGCCACCCCTGTCACGACGGGGTCACCCGAAGTGGGCGCTGAACCTTCAATAGAAGGCGTCACCTTGACGCCAATTTCTGAGATCGAAGTACCGAGCGTAAGCCAGGGGTACAAGGTCTTCACGGTCTTCGCCATCTCCTTTGCCTCCATCGCGGCCATCCTCATGATCGTCCTCAACTGGTGCTTGGCAGCAGATGTGATTGCCCCTTTCGCCACCAAGAACTCGGCTGCATCCATCCAACTCGATACGCAGCTTCCTTGGCCAGGGAAGACTGATGAATACAAATAAGATGTCTTGAGAAACCGGAGATGCTAGGGACTGTTTATCTCCCTGACCTCCTTTAATACTAAGGAGATAACGTGTGAGTACCACCGAACAATGTCCAGTCTGCCGAGCACCCAATACGACGCGCCAGGGATCAGGAACCAATACATTCGAACTTAATTGCCCGCGTTGTGGCCGTTTCCAAATCCAAGCATTGGCTGAAACACAGTTGCTCAACAATCGCCCGGCATTTCCACCCCCGCATTTACTGTCAGGACTCTGTCGTAACATGTGGGATGTCCTGGGGGACAAACTGCTCATCACCGTCGACCTCTTCAAATCGTGGGCGGAGCTGGATATTGCGGCAAAGATCGCCATCCCGCGCGATACCGACCTTGTCATAAAGGGCGACTATCTGATGCGCTTCATGCGCCGGAAATCCAAGTCGCTGGCAGATGCGGTCGTCTTCACGCCGAATGAGCTCTCTGTAGGATTCTGCGCCAATAAGAACGAACTTCTCTTTTGCCTCAATTATCTCGCTAGCAAAGGATTGATCGAGGAAGACACAACCCATAAACAGGCCGGGGGCTTCACCTATCGCTTGACCCCGTCTGGCTGGGCAACCCTTGATACACCCGCCCCTTCCACGGAAAAGCCGCAAGCTGTTGTTGCACTCATTCCCGGAAAGGACGGCGACCTCTTTTGGACGCAGGGCGTTTCAGTTGCCCTCGCTGCAGCAGGTCTTACCGCTGTGCGGGTTGACACCAAAGAATCTGGTAATAAGGTCACCGATGAACTCATCGTTGCGCTCCGCAAAGCACGTTGCGTCGTTGCAGACCTCACAGGGCAGAACCCGCTTGTCTATTTTCAAGCCGGCGTAGCACTCGGACTGGGCAAGCCCCTCTTCTGGATCTGCGAAGCCTCGGAACTCGCCGACAAGAAACTCATGGTGGAGACGCGCCAGTATATTATTACGCCGTGGACACGCGACAAACTCCCCGAGTTTGCCGCGCGCCTGGCAGCGCGTATCGAAGCCTCGCTGGGATAAGGTTTCCGCCTTCGCTAACGCTACGGCGGAAAAGTAAACAGTCGGCAGTGGCAGTCGGCAGTGAATAGCGGCTTATTCATAAGGCAAACATCTGCCAACGGTCCACTGCAACTGCCAACTGCTACTGCCCACTGCTACTGCCTTCATTCGTCCAGATCGTCTCTTTCACGATCGTTTCATACGGTGACGCTTCCGGGACGGGACGGATGACGAAGGATGATGGTGCATTTTTTGGTATCTGACCCAGATACTCGCAGGTGCCTCCTCAGCCATACTCCAAATGGTCGCTCCAAAAACAGGAGCCATCAGGGCCGATCGCTTCAAATTTAGGCTTTTTGTTATTAGAATTGACACCCCAGTAGGTAATACGGTTTCCAGCAACATCCGTCAATGAGTAGGCAATTTTAAGTTTATCACCGTCCGCTCTCTTCGCGGTGATAGCAGCGGTAAACGGAGTTCCCCCTGAAAGCGTGAGCACATCCCCCGCCTTGGCTACAAGATCCTCGTTCGAAGCAAATGAACAGTTCATCCCTCCCGAAAATTCACCCTCTTTATTCTTAATTTCATACGAGAGATGCCAGATCCTCATGACGCCAGCTGGCACGACCACACTGTTCGTATTGGAAAAGGAGACCTGCCACGATTTGTTTTCTGCAACCTGCCGGAGCGTCAGCGACCCGGAACCGGAAAAAGGAAGGATGAGGGTTGCCCGATCCCCGGCATAGTTGGCTTCGTTAAACACTTCTGTCGCCATGCGGCGCTGAGCCGACACAACCGAGAAGACAGAGAGTCCGACAACAACCAGCGCACAGAAGGCCCAGACGCCCGAACCAATGAGCCACCCCTTCCCGCCTGACTTACGACTCACCTTGACAAGTCCGATCACCAAGGGGATTAGCCAGCCAAAGCAAAGGCCAATAAACAGGGCAAAAACAAAAACTCCAACAAAAAAAAACATGACAGGCCCCTCTTAAAACTATTTTAATTCGAATTCCAAAACCTTGCCAAAGGTCTTCTTCTCATAAACCAGCCAGACGTAAGCTTTGTACGTGCCTGCTTGGGTCACCTCACCGAGGTAACCGCCCAGGCCTGATCAGGAGGGACAGAGGGCCGAAAGGTCCTCTGTTTTATGGCTGACAACCTTGCCATCCTTATCCGCCACAACAATCGTTGCCTTGCCGTCAAAAATACTTTGTGTCTCTGTTCCCACTTCAGTCTCGATATTTTTATTAAGTTGGACAGAGATGGCAAAGGGGATCGTTCCCTTCTGCTTGTAAATTTCCATCACACGCTTAGGCAGCACAGCCTGACGGGCATTGACCTTCAACTCCACCGTCTCTTTACCGTCTGGCTTCAAATTGAAGGAAGTGACAAACGACTTGATGACCTGTTCTGAGGGCACAGCCGTCTCGACCTTGTTCGTTACCTCTTCGCCCACGGCAAACAGGCTAAACAAGATAACACAGACCCCAACGTTCGAAATTTTCCAAAAAGCACGCATCGTGACCTTTCACTTAATGGTTATAAGCATACCCCAACCCCCTACACTCCGTCAAGACCTCCAAAAAAAATATCCACGATCCGTTTTGTACTTGCAACTCTCCTCAGAAAGCAGTAAAGTATCGCCCTTCTTTTTACCGCTCGGGTGGTGAAATGGCAGACACGCTAGCTTGAGGTGCTAGTGGGGAAACCCTTGCAGGTTCGAGTCCTGTCCCGAGCACCATATTATCATTACGAAAAGAAGCGTCAATCGCATCTGCGACTGACATAACCAAGGAGAAAATACGTCATGGCTATCAAAGTGGGTATCAATGGTTTCGGCCGTATCGGACGCATGGTGTTTCGCGCGGCAGTGAAGAATTTTTCAAAAGACATTGAGGTCGTCGGCATCAACGACCTGCTGAGCCCGGATTACCTGGCTTACATGCTGAAGTATGACTCGGTCCATGGCCAGTTCCAGGGCGAGATCGCTGTTGAAGGAACTAACCTGATCGTCAACGGCAAGAAGATTCGCTTGACCCAGGTCAAGGATCCTGCAGAACTGAAGTGGAATGAAGTCGGCGCTGACATCGTTGTCGAATCGACCGGCCTCTTCTTGGACAAGGAAACCGCGACCAAGCATTTGACCGCTGGCGCCAAGAAGGTCATCCTGTCCGCTCCTTCCAAGGACGACACCCCGATGTTCGTCTATGGCGTGAACGACAAGAAGTATGCTGGTGAAACCATCATTTCCAATGCCTCCTGCACGACCAACTGCTTGGCTCCTATCGCCAAGGTCCTGAATGACAAGTTCGGCATCGTCAAGGGTCTGATGACCACAGTGCACGCCGCAACGGCAACGCAGAAGACAGTCGACGGCCCTTCCAGCAAGGATTGGCGCGGCGGTCGTGGCATTCTCGAGAACATCATCCCCTCCAGCACTGGCGCAGCCAAGGCTGTCGGCAAGGTTATTCCTGAGCTCAACAAGAAGCTCACGGGCATGGCATTCCGCGTTCCGACCTCGGACGTCTCGGTTGTCGACCTGACCGTGGTGCTCGCAAAGGAAACCACCTACGATGCCATCAAGGCAGCGATGAAGGAAGCTTCCGAAGGCGAACTCAAGGGTGTCCTCGGCTATACGGAAGAGAAGGTTGTCTCGACCGATTTCCGTGGCGAAGCCAAGACCTCGATCTTCGACGCCGAAGCCGGCATCATGCTGGATTCGACCTTCGCTAAGATCGTCAGCTGGTATGACAACGAGTGGGGTTATTCCAACAAGGTTCTGGAAATGGTTCGCGTCATCGCGAAGTAATTTCGACCAGATCAAAAAAAGACGCACTGCCTTTTGGCCGTGCGTCTTTTTTATTTGTCCTTAGCCCAAGCTACAACCTGCTTTACGCGTTCCCCGATAAAGCATCCAGTCTTTTCATAAACATTCCATGTGCGAAATTTCCAAGAATCATAGAGAAACCCTGGACTGACTGACATGGTACAGACCATCCATAACGCAATGCCCAGCACATTCAGCAGGTAGATCAACGAATAGGAAAAGAGCCTGCCATATTCGTGGATATCTGGCTGATGCGTCCAGAGGCTTTGGATCGTGAAGGTAAAGTGGAAGGACCACGTGAACCCTACAAAAAAGAGCCAGACCAAGGGATAGGGCAAAGGGGTCACAAAAAGCCGCACCACCAGAAGCAAGGCAATCAGTAGCATGGTGTAGAAGGGGAAGAAGTAGGGCGCCAACGTGATGATGACATTCGACTTGGTGACATTGACACTGCCTCCAGACTCCTTGACCTTCAAATTCTTTGCCTTCCCCCCAAAGAGAACAGCCCAGAGCGCATGGGTTAATTCATGCCCAAGAATATAGACCTTAACCGGCTGTGGCAAAAAAAACCAGCATCCTAACCACGCAAAATAGCCAAGGGCCAGACACCCCGTCTCCAGAGAGAAGAGAGAGCCTGCCTGATCCGTATGCCGTAGCACATCACCGACAGCCTGCGTCGTGGCAACGCAGAGCGGCAACAGCAGGAGACCTATAAAAAAAAGTGTGGATTTCTTCATCGCAATCCAAAGGTGCACATCTTATCAGCTGAAAACCTGAAAGACAAGGCCATCATTGGACCCCTAGCATGAAGGTAAAACAGGCTTTCGCTGGGGCAAAAAATTAAAAACTGCCAGCTGCCGACTGAGCCTGCAAACTATTTTTTGGCTTGCGGCACTGGCTTGCCGAGCCGGGCAAGGACGAGCTTCAAAGCATTCCAAACTTGCTGCTTCGCAGTGCGCGTCCCCTCCTCGTCGCCCTTATTTTCAAAGCGAATGATGTAGGAGGGATGATACGTCGGCATCACTGGTATGCCTTCGTAGTTTGTCCACTGCCCCTGGATCCGCATAACACCCGTCTGGTTCAAGAGCGCCTTGATTGCCGTTCCGCCCAGCAATACAATCACCTTGGGACGGACAACCTTGATCTGTTCACGCAAAAAGGGAAGACACTTGTGCATCTCCTGCTGGTCAGGTGGGCGGCTGTTAGGAGGACGGCACTTGCAGATGTTCGTGATAAAGACCTCTTCGCGCTTATATCCCATGGCGCTGATCATCTTCGTGAGAAACTGTCCAGGCGCACCGACAAAAGCCAGTCCTTGAATATCTTCGTCCTCGCCAGGGGCTTCGCCTATAAACATCACATCCGGCGAATTGGCATTACCCTGCCCCATGACAATCTTTGTCCGACCCGTATGAAGCGTGCACTCCGTGCAGACACGAACACGGTCTGACAGCTTCGTGAGCATCTGCTCTCGCGCTTCTGGAGTAAGAAGTGCCCCATCCGTCCATTTAATGTGCTCTTCCATCTCAATGGTCGTAGGCAGTTTAAACTTTTCAAAGGGCTCTGGTTTCCCCGTGGGGCGCTGCGAAAGGGGAGATGGCTGCGTGGGCGCTGAAGAAAGTGTCTTTTGCCTAGAGGGAGAAGCGCCATCCCACTTTGTCAAGAACTCAGGAGGTAAATCAATCGTGCGCTGGCCCAAATCCTTGAGCAGCGTCACATGCTGAATCAACTCATCTATACTATCCGTCCATACCGACATCCATCACCCGCCATTCCTTTGAAATGTCATTTAGTTTACGTCTTCTCCCCGCATAAGAAAAGGCTAAAGAGAACGTCAGTGATTAAAAGGGCGCATTTCCGATTGATTAACCTCTGGCCGCCCACCGACCTTGCGTCGGTGGAGGCAAACGCTGTATGAGGGAGGTGGCGACGCTCCCCACTCAACTTTCTTCACCCTCGGCGCAAGGCCGGGGGGATCGGGAGCAGGAGTCAGTCGTTATCTGACAAGCTTCTCAAAAGGGATGTGAGGGGAAAGACTGAGCAACGGTTTCACGATCTCACCTTTAGCCTGTTTTTCAGTTTCGGTGTAGGCGCCATAGAAATTACTGTTGCAATCGATCCAGAGCGTGATGCGTCTCATCTCTTCCGGCGTCAACTTCAGTCCATGATGTCCCTTGGCCAGAAGCTGATACAGTTTTGAAACACGTGCCCCATCCTGAGCTGGCAGTGAATATTCACGTCCGTTGATTTTGATCGCACCATTGCCACCGTTTTTGGCCCAGGCCATGCCTTCCAAAGTCGCAAAGGCTTCAGACCAGCCATACTTCCCGAATTTCGTGCCCCTGAACCCAGGACCCTTCTTCCCCTCAACACCTTTCGTGTGGCAATCAACGCATTTAGTATCCAGTACTGGCTGAACAAGCCTTGCAAAAGTCAACGGATAAGACCCTTCCCCCTCTGGCTTGATCTCTGAAGGCGGACGCGACATCGCCATCAGCGCTTTGCCCCCGGTGTTCTTGGGCGTAGTGTTCTTGGCCTCATGACAGCCCACGCAGGCCATGGTCTCGCCTGGATGCAGGTAGGTCTCCGATCTCATACTCATCACGCAGAGCCCCTGATCATCAATCGCCTGAAAGTAGACCGGGATCTCCGTCGGCATCTTGAAATGGACGCTTCCGTCCTCTTCTACGGGGACCGTTCCCAACACACCGCGGCAGAGGGACTGAGCCGCCTTGCCGATATTTGGCTCGTTAATCGTTAAATTGGGTTTGGAGAACAGATTGATGATCCTGAGCTCCTTGATCTTCGTCCCCTGCGGGAAAGCATATTCACCCTCGTAAACATTCATAATCGTAACAACGCCCAAGGAACGATCCTCCCCCGCGACACTATCCGCCTTGGCCTGGGTTGTCCTGATTGGCAATACTGGCGGACGTTGACGCGACCTCAGGGGCATCGGATCGAGTGCAGCGATAGTGCTGTCGCGATAGAGCAACTCTCGGTTGCCAAAACTATCAATCAAGTAAATGCCGTAGTTGCTTTGGCCAGAATCATAAACGGTAAGATAGTAATCTTCGCTCAGCGGCCAGGGTTGTCCATAGAACTCACCTCTCGGCGTATGCTTTCCGCTGCCAGCGCTATGAGGATGCCCTGGAGCCCTCTCTGCTTCCGGGAAAAGGGCTTCAGGTGTTATGCGCTTAACCTGAGACATCTCCTTGTCGTCCTTCTCCATGAGATCGATCAGGACAAGCGATCCATAATTCTGTCCATGGTGCGGCGCGGCAACGCCCACATACTTATGGGAGTTTGGAATTGCTCGGTTCGCGAGCTCCATCCATGGACGGATTTCCCTCTTCTCCGGATAGTTCCCATGGTAACTGCGCGGGTCGCGCCCGTCAGGAAAACATTGCCAAAGGTGATGAGCAATGTCAGAGTCGCGATCAACATAATCCCAGCGCGTGTAGATCACCATCCCGTTATTGTCAACACTCGGATGCCATTCGTTTGTATCGTGATAACTCAATGGCATAACATCGCTACCATCCGCCATCATGGCATGCAGCGTGTAGGTGGAACAGAGCCTCGTGCCGCACCGTTGATTACCACCGATGCGGTCAGATATGAAAACGATCCTCCCGCTCGGCAGGAAACAGGGATCAAAGTCGCTATTACGCCCAAAGGTCAACTGTTTCAGATTGGTTGCTTTACCGGTTTCAGTATCCAAGTCGACCTTGAAGACATGAAACACACGCTCTGGCAACCAGAGATAATGGTTGTGACCCGCTTTCTTTTGGAGAAAATGCTCATTCTTAATACGCTCAAGCTTGTCTGTCATTGAATTCGGATCAAAGTCCTTCGGGATCTCCCGCTGTGCCTCCGTAAATGCAAACAGAATGCTCTTGGCATCGTAGTCCAGCTCAAGTGATATAAACGAGCCCTTATTATCTATAACCTTATCCTTGAGCGGACCATTTGCGACAGAAACATCCTGCAGGATGCTAACCGCCTCGGCGTTATCGCTGAATGCACGATTCAAAATAAACACGCCGCCACGGGGATCCTGATTAAATCCGAGATATTGATCCACCATATGGTTATCGCCACCGCGCTGCTTATTGTGTTTTACAAACAGGATCTTGTCGAAATCCAGCAACGGATTCTGGAACGCGACCTTCCGGCGCAACACCGTCACCTTCTTAAAGAGTTCTTGCTGTTGCTCAACTGTCAGATCCGATTTGTTTTCCTTCTGCAACGCTGCTACCGTTTGGGCTTCATCTTCTAGCTTTAGACCGCGCTTCTTCTGCAGATTCGCAATAAGCGCTGCTGTCCTGCGAAGGACGATATCAACTGGTGTCTTGTCAGTTTCCAGAATTAGCGCCTCCTGCCGGAGACACTCTTTTGCCAGGCGCTCATTGTTCCAGTTTGGACGGTCAAGGATCTGAGCGGCAAGTACACCAAACTCTCCAGGGTAGATGGGGCTCTGCGGGGCGACCGTTTTCTTCCCAGCCTTCTTTACATTGGCATCCCCCTGCGCAGCCATATCAGAAGAGGCAACAAGCAGTAACATTGCAATTATTAGAATCTGTTTCATGAAGCCAATCCCCTTTTTTAATTCTATTCATTATGTGGGGAGTGGCTAAAAATAGTCAACCTTTAAAGATGGCAGATTAAAGGAAACCGTTTGATACACATTTCCCTTGATTCTGAAATCCTGAAGCGCAATAATGAAAACCCTAGATATGAAGTGTTCCTCCCCCTTTACGATTGAGGCCCCCTTTGAGCCGACTGGCGACCAACCGCAAGCGATCCAGAAGCTTGTGCAGGGACTCCATGACGGCGCGAAGCGTCTCACGCTGGAGGGTGTTACAGGCTCGGGCAAGACCTTCACCATGGCGAATGTCATTCGCGATTGGGGACGTCCCGCGTTGATCATCTCCCACAACAAGACGCTCGCAGCGCAACTCTTCGCGGAGTTGAAGGCCTTTTTTCCCAACCATGCGGTTGAATATTTCATCAGTTATTACGACTATTATCAGCCTGAGGCCTATATCCCTCAGACCGACACGTATATTGAAAAGGACTCCGCAGTCAACGAAGAGATCGAACGCTATCGCCTCGGTGCGACCAACTCCTTGCTGGGTCGGCGCGATGTGATTATCGTGGCGTCGGTCTCGTGCATCTATGGCTTAGGCTCGCCGGAAGACTACAAGCAGATGCTCGTCGACATCAAGCCCGGTCAGGTCTGTGTGCGCGACCAGATGTTGGAAGAGCTCGTCGCCATCCAATACACGCGAAATGATTATGAGACCCAACCCGGCACCTTCCGAGTCCGTGGCGACACGGTGGACATCTTCCCCTCGTTCAACACCTCGGGCATTCGCGTCTCTTTCTTCGGAGACGAAATTGAGGAGATCAAACGCTTTGATCCCATCAGCGGCAAGACCGAGAACCCTCCCCTGCTCCGCGCCATCATCTCGCCAGCCAAACATTTTGTGATGCCCAAGGAGAAGATCAACCTTGCACTGGTGCGCATTAGCACGGAACTCGATGAGCGTCTCAAGGAGCTCGAACAGCAGGGCAAGCTCCTCGAAGCGCAACGCCTCAAGCAACGCACGGAGTTCGACCTTGAAATGCTGCGGGAACTCGGCTATTGCAGCGGCGTTGAAAACTACTCGCGCCATCTCGCCGGACGCGCCGCAGGTGAGGCGCCTGCCTGTCTGATCGATTATTTTGACGGCGATTTTCTCACCATCATTGATGAGTCGCATGTCACTCTCCCCCAGATTAGGGCCATGTATAACGGTGACCAAGCGCGTAAGCAGACCCTCGTGGACTACGGATTCCGCCTGCCCTCCGCAAAGGATAACCGTCCACTCAACTTTAATGAGTTTCTAGATAAGGTCGGCCCCATCCTCTTCACCACTGCAACACCGAGTGTCTATGAGAAGCAGGTTAGCGAAGTGACGGTTGCGCAAGTCATCCGTCCTACTGGACTCCTCGATCCGCCGGTGGAAGTCAGGCCCCTGACAAACCAGATTGATGACCTCATGGAGGAGATCCGCCGGTGCGCCGAACAGGGTGACCGCGTCCTGGTGACCACCCTCACAAAGCGAACCGCCGAAGATCTGACTGCCTACCTCCATGAGACGGGCATTCGTGTCGAGTATCTGCACAGCGGGATAGATGCCTTGAAACGAGTGGACATCCTAGGACGGTTGCGCAAAGGCGCCTTCGACTGCCTCATCGGCATCAACTTGCTCCGCGAGGGGCTTGACCTGCCGGAAGTGGCGCTTGTCGCCGTACTGGATGCAGACAAGGAGGGCTTCCTCCGTTCCGCCACCTCGTTGATCCAGACTGCGGGACGAACTGCACGCCATGTCAATGGTCGTGTCATCCTCTATGCCGACCGCGTCACCGAGGCCATGCGCCAGATGATCGAGATCACCCAGACGCGCCGCGCCAAGCAGGAGGCTTACAACACCGAGCATCATATTACCCCTCAAAGCGTCAAACGCGCCATTCATGCGTCGCTGAAACTCTATGAAGAGGCAGAGGAGATTGAAGCCAGCATGGTTGCCGAGTCTCAGGAAGCTTATAACGTGCAGACTGTCATCGCGGATCTCGAACGCGAAATGCTCGAAGCCGCGCATGATCTCGAATTCGAGCGCGCCGCGGCCTTGCGCGACGAAATCAAGCTTCTGAAGAGTCAGTAAGTTTTCAACTAATTTAAACGAATTAAGCTAATTCCAATTCGTTCCATTCGTTTAATTCGTTGATGAAAACTAGGGTTCTTTGTGTTTTTGTGGATTTTGTGGTTCCAACCTGAATCCTGCCTGTCCGCCGTAGCATCGCGAAGGCGGAAACCCTAGCCATTGCCAAAAAGTCGCTCGAATATCTCTTTAATTGCGACACCGCCCCCAAGAATGAGAACGGCAAAGTAGATCGTCGTCGCAAGATTCATCAGATGCCCGAAGAGAATGCAAAGGCCATCGCGTTGTAGCAAGCCGATCGCCAGGAAGAGCAACGCCAGTCCGGGGAGCGTATTGCTGAAGGGAACAAAACCAAAAGGGGCCATCAACAGGAGGGCGCCGAAAATCAACGCGCAATTATTGACGGTGTTCATGGACCAGACATCCACAAGCCCTTTTAAACGGTGCGGACGACTGATACGATCAAGCCTATCCAGCCATGTGCTTCCTTTGATCAGTGCCGCACGTATTTTTTCAGAGGGTAGGCCCCGTGAAGCAATCCAGGAAGGCAACCACAGGTTACGATCTAAAAGGCGGCTGATGCCGACGAGTAAAATCGCAAAGCCAAAGACCGTACTCACGCCTGGAATCGAAACAGGGACCATAAATACGAGGGTCAAAAAGGCTGAGAGGATCAATAGTCCCTCCTGACCGACAATGTTCCGGATCTCCAACAAAGTCACCTGGTCAGGCGGCAAGTGCCCGATAAAAACTTTAAGCTTCTGCCCAAGCGAGGCTGTCTTCAGTTCATCGGGATTGGTCTGTGAAAGGTCCTGAGTACTCACGTGTAAATCCTCTTCGGGTTATCAAAAAACGTAGTCATGATACCGATTCAGCCTATCAGAAGCAAGCGACAAACTTAAAGGTTGCAAGGGCGCATATTGAGGTTTCTTTTTGACTAGTTAAAAAAGACGAAAGGTCAAAGTACAGCAACGGGTTGGAAAACCCGTTCCCCCTTTCCTGCAATTTTATCGTTCAGCACGGGACGCTGCACATTTTGCCCTGTAACGCGGCCCACGTTCTTTTACGCCGAAGCCTATCCTCTTAGGCTGGGGTTCTGGTAGAGGCGACTCTGGCGGATTAATGATGTCCATGAAGCGACTCAGGATATCCACGATCGCCATGTCATGCGTGTCGAGACGAGCCTTTACCTCGGACTCAAGCTTTGTCAGTTTGCGCGCGAGTTCCTGTGTGTCAGTCAACAGAGCGCGCATTGCCACAAATGCCCGCACAACAAACACGCTCATCTGGACAGCCTGGGGGCTATTCAAGACCGTCGCCGCCATAATCGCGCCGTGCTCGGTGAAGACGTAGGGAAGAAAACGCGGATCGCGATGCTTTTGCGAACCGGTCACAATTTGTGACCGGTTACCCTCAGAACTTGAAGTCACGATTTGTGACTTCAAATCTACAACTTCTTGCGGCGCAAGCTGAAACATGAAATCGGAGGGGAACTTTTCACTGTTTCGCTTGACTGCTTGATTCAGCACTTTAGTGGCCACACCATAGATCCGTGCGAGATCGGCATCCAAGATAACTTTTTGACCACGAATGGTTATGATACGGCCACCTATCCCTGCGACGGCATAACTCAACTGCTCGCTACTCATAATATTACCTCCTTGACAACCCAATAATTACAGACCCTCTATAATTCACAATTTTTGGCAAGCATACGCCCTTTAAAGGGAAAGCTCAAGGGAAAAGTCGAGAAGTTCGTTAGTTCATTCGTGCATTAGTGCGTTAGTTGAAAGATCACCGAATAAGGAAGAGCGTGATGAAGTGAGTTAGCAACATTGACTGGCTCCCAAGAAGGAGCCGCTAAGAGGCCGCACGGGGGAGAGACGCGTGAGCGGGCGCGGGAGAGGCGGGGACGCGAGACATCGCAGGCGAGGAATGCGGGGAGTCGTCTATGGGCGGGGGTCCTGCATTCGGGAACCGCCCAGAGGCGGCTCAGCCGCGTCCGCAGCCCGATGGCTCCGCAGGACACGCCCGAACGCGGAGCGAAGGCGTCTCGACACAGGAGGCCGACCCGGTACTCGGGTGATCCGGCGGGGGTATCCAAGCATCCGCCGCTCGGAAACGGAGCCGGATTTGCGGATGCGCGGCTGGGGGCTGGATATGTATCCGCCCCAGCCGCAATTCAGACGCAAATTCCGGACCGTTTGCCGAATGGCGATAGATGCGTACCCGCCGGATCACCCACGAGAAGTAAAGCCAAGCATACTTAGAAAGAGAGTAGCATCTGCCAGATGTACATGGTGGCATTTGCGTCCACTGTATTCCACATCCGTTCCGCCAACTCGGGATTCCCTTGGACTGCGCTGCAATTGATATCCTTGAGATGTTCCTGCCACGTGACGCAACGTCCGGGCGGGCGGTGAAGGGGTGTCGGAATCTTGCCCGTTGGAGTTTGCGCTGAGGAGGGACGTACACAGAGTTCTGTCAAAGGCGAATCTGGAGTAGCATAGACCCCCAATTCACGCGTCGCTTCAACCATGGCCCTCATGTTCTCGATCTTGGTGTCATTCTGCATGATGGCACTGCAATCCATGATGTAGCCACCCTCTTTGCCCAGGATGGAGATCAGATTCT
>CAIZQW010000011.1 GCA_903935195.1 uncultured bacterium | reverse complement strand
TCGGGCGTGGGGGCGGATATCGAAATTGAGGTTACAGCCAAGTCAGGCGATCGTGAACTTCTCCTTCTCCATCAATTCGGTGACAGCAAGGATAAGTTCCGCGCTGATGTGCCTACGGCACTCGCGCCTCCAGTCGCCGGGGACAAAGTCTTGCAGGTGTTGGGCGTGGATGAGATCCGTTATGGGTATTCGAAGCGTTTCCGTGCGAAGATGAAGGATCTGCCTCCTGATCCCCAGACGGTGATCGGGATTGCGTCAGACGCCTATTTGTCGCTCTCGGCAGGTGCCTTCCCTCCCCGCGAGGGCGAACGTAAATTGGATCTCGAAGAACTCGGACTCTCCACCGCGCAGAAAGCGCTGGGGACACGTGCCGTGCGACCTGGAAATCCAGTCTATATCCGCGTGAACGATCCGGATCAGAGCAAGACGTCTGCACCTGATACCTTGGCCGTGACGTTACAAGCCTCCAGCGGCGATCAGATCCGTCGCCTCCTGCTCCAGGAGACAGGGCCCTACACCGGCGAGTTCGAGGGTGTTGTCCAGACCGCCAGCGCGCAGGCGCTCGCCTTCGCCTCGGAGAGCGCACCAGGCCGCGATCCGAACATGACCATCAGCGCCAAGACCTATCCAGGCTGGCAGGGGAACGTGGGGGACAAAGAGAAGCTCCGCACGTTTGGTGTTGATTTAAATGACAATGTGCCGCTCGGACAGATGACGGTTCGTTTTGATGGCGCTAATAATACCTTAACGCACTTTGTCGTCCAGACGTCAATGAACGGACGGGATTGGGTCACGCGTACACGGTATCCAGTGGACGACGCGTCGTGGGACGGCAGGCCGCACGTTTCCTCATTCTTTGTTAACGGCAATTGGGCCATTGGCGTCAGCAAACCGAAAGGCCGCGAACTCCCCGCCGATTGGCTGGAGAGCATGGATCACACCTCGATCCGCTCCCCCATCAGATTCCGCTTCGCCACCGTAAAATCACTCTCTGCGGAACCGCTCCCTATCATCCCCTCACCACACTTCTCAAGCACCGTGGCGCTCATCCGCTACCGCGCTCTTTTCTACCAGCCCGCCGCGGCGATCCGGAAGTTCCGTCTGACCGGCCAGCCGAAGGGCGACACGATCTTCCTGCTCGACGGCCAGCCGGCCGGCAAGGAAAGCGAGGATGCTCTTGCGATCGAGCGCCAGCTGCAGCCGGGCCTGCATGAGATCCAGGTCTGGTTCCACAGCGGCCAGGGCAAGCCGGTCCTGCTGTGTGATGTGCCGGGCAAGCCCGACCTGGCACCCTGTCCGGACAGCTTCTTTAATCCCGCAACCTTCCCTGAAGGGGTCCGTAAACAGATCCCGCAACCGGCGGTCATCACGAAGCGCGTCGAGGGCGACGGGCTTGACATCAAATTTGCTGCAGAGACGAAGGCCCGGCTGGTGCGGTTGGTGATTTTAGGATTTGATGGTGTGGCCCCTGCCATCAAGGCCGTCACACTCACGGAGCAGAACGGAACAGCACGGCTTCCCGTGAAAGAAGATTTCATGGAGCTGAGCCAGAACAGCGTCCTGGAGGTGCTGCCCGGGGATCTGATCACCGCGCGTTATGTGGACGAGGTGACCGCGACACCCAAGCGCAATCGCCATGAGCAGCAGCTCAAGGTCGCTTTCAATACCGCGACAATGACAGCCTCCTTCCTGAAGTATGAAATGACAAAGGATGGGCGCAAGCTCATGTTGGAGCCGATCCGGCGCTTCACCTTTGATGATGCCATCGGTATTGTGGTTGAAGATGCCGACATGGACTCCAGTCCGAAGCTGGATACGATTGAATGCCGGGTGACCAGCAGTGACGGTGGCTCGATCCAGTTGAAGGCTGTAGAGACCGAGGTGCATAGCGGCCGCTTTGTCGGACGCGTCTTCCCTGTCGAAGGAAAGCCTGCGCGTGATTCCGAGATCCAGATTACGCCTGGGGCAACCTTGACCGCGACCTATCGCGACATGGAGAACCTGGATCCCGGCATTCCCGCTGACCGGACGGTTACGATCGAACATGCGCGTTATGTGACGCCCGAGATGGGTCTTTACAACGTGAGTACCGAGGCTTTGCCACCTCGAAAAATCGTGAAAGAGGAGAAGGCGCCTCAGGCCAAGAAACCCTCCACCTCGCGTATGCTGGGTCCTGAAGCGGTGACACCGCAGCGCAAGGTCAACTATGCGTATGTTCCGGAAGAGAATCTCCAGAAGAGCGCGTTGAAGGCGCTCCTGGGTGCGACACTCCGCTTTGATGTGGTGGCTCCGAATTTAGCGTTGGCGCCGAGCAGTGAGATTGCCGCGTATGTGCAAGTCGTCCCCGGGACAAACGTAACCGCAACTGGCGTCCTGCAGCAACCCTTTGATGTCGCGCTGCCCGGGACGCTGAAGCTGACGGCAGGTCCTCGCGGAGCTTCTGCTGAAGTGCCCAATGGTTATATGCTAGGCACCTCACCACTCGCACCGACAAACAAGTCACCGCTCGATGAGGGACGTTTTGCCTTTGCGGTTCCCCTGCTCCTGGGTGAACGCTCGACACGGAGTTTTGCAACGAAAGAGGCTGAATCCCTGCCTGCCTCAGCGCTGCTTGCTGGGCTTGTGGTTCAGGCGGGCGATGTGGTCAAGATCGGTTTCGCCTATAAAGACGACAAGGGACAGGTGCAGTGGAAGCTTGCGGCGGTCACCTTGAGTAACCATGCCTTCCTCGATGTGATGAACAGCAGTTACAACGAGACGCTGAGCAGCGCCTTTGTGGGCGAGAAGATTTTTGTGCGCGTCGTGGCCTTAGGCTTAGATAAAGGTCCGGAGCGCGATATCGCCTCCGTCTCCTTAAAGGCGACGAGTGGCGCGGCCGCAACCTTCCAGCTCCGGGAGACCGAGGCGCATACCGGCGTCTTCAAAGGCGTGTTTGCGACGAGCTATGCGGACAAGGCATTGCCAGAGCAACTTCCGCCAGTTGAACTCAATGGTTTCCCTGTGCGGTATGGCGATGAAGTCGTGGTGGGGTATGAGGCCTCAGGCGAGACACCTGCACAGGCCTTCACCGTCCAGGTGAACACCGGTGCAGATGGCGCGATCGAACCGTTCAGCAAGCGCTTTACTGGGGATGAAATGGCAGTCAAGACCAGCTTCACCCTGGCAGAGTGTTTCTTCGAACTGGCGAAAAAGCATCGCTTGATGGACCAAGAGAGTCTGGCCCGCCGCGAGATGGAACATGCGCAGAAGCTCCTGGCCGAGGCGATTGCCTCCCATCGCGATGATGAGATGCGTGCCCATGCGGAGTATCTCCTCGGGAATCTTTCACAAGAGTATGCTGACCTATCGAAGAACGAGGAGACCAAACTGCCGATGTACCAAGATGCCCTGGCGCGCTTCTCCAAGATCCCGGTAGATTATCCTGAAACTGAGTTTGCCCCGAAGGCCCAGTTCAAGACCGCTCTGCTCTACGAGAAGATGAAGGAGTATGAAATCGCCGTGGAAGAGTATGTGAAACTGGCGTATAAATATCCAAAGTGCGAGTATATCCCTGAGGTGATGTCGCGGCTGGGCGGTTACTTCCAGAGCAAGGGACAGGCCTTGAAAGATCAGGCTGATCCGCTCCGCGAGAAGACCGATACCGCTTCGCAAGCGGAGGTCCTGCGATTAGATGAACAATCCTATCCAGAGTTCTTGAAGGCCGCAATCATTTTTGGTAAATTGGGACAACGTTTTCCTGATCATGACCTGGCAGGTTTGGCAGGTTTGCGTTCGGCGCAGAACTATATGCGGATGCATCAGTATGAGAAGGCGGTCGCGGGCTTCAAGTTGGTCGTGGATAATGAGGCGTTCGACGGTGGCGAGATTCGTGCGCAGGCGCTCTACTGGACCGGACTGAGTCATGAGCGGTGGATGGGTCTCATGGGATCAAAGGGATCCCTGCAAGCCGCCTACCAGAGTTATCGCCGGGTCACGTATGATTTTCCGGATAGCAAGTGGGCGAAGATGGCGCGCGGACGTCTGGCAGATGCGGTCTTTGCAAGGACGATCAAGGTCGAGGAAGAGATGCGTGGGCGAATGATCGAGAGCTTGAAGTTTGAAGCCAAGAAGCTGCAGATGATGAAGTAGTTCCGCCTACGCCGAGGCTACGGCGGCCAGGGAGGACAGAGAGAAACTATTTTGAACGAGAAGGAAAAAAAGTTGTTATTGGAGGCGACGGGGGGCGAGGAGCCTATCCTGTGTCTCAAAACAAAGACGCGTATTGATGCGGGCTACTGGTGGTGGCGTACACCTGTTTGGCTCTGCGTGACACCCGCTGAGTTGATCCTCTTGGCGGTGGCTCGGCGTCGTTATCTGGACCGGGTGCCGGTGGCGGCCTGTTCCGAAAGCACCTATTGTGCTGCAACGGGGCAGCTGTTGCTTGCGCCGGTTGAAGGCTTAGAGGTGAGTCGTCTTGAACTTTCGCCTGCAGAGTCGCTGCAGGTGCTGTCGGCGTTGAGAGTTAAAAGTTAAACGTTCAGAGTTAAGAGTTTGAATGCGTAACGTTGAACGCTGAACGTCCAACGCTAAACGCTGAAGGTATAGTAAGGGAGGTAGTTATGTTGGAGCAGATTCTAAAGGGTGGTTCGATGATGTGGCCGTTGATGGCGCTGAGCTTCGTGGCTCTGGCGGTCGTCTATGAGCGGTGGGTGGCGTTCAGGGCCAATCGGAAAATTGATACACCGGCTATGCGGGCGAAGATCATCGCCTGTCTGCGTGCGGGCGACCCGAATGGAGCGATCGCAGTCTGTGCTGCCACAGGCGGTCCCGTTGCCTCTGTGTTGCTCGTTGGCCTTCGTTCCTATATCCAATTGCGTGATAAGAAGGAGAACGCAGAAACGATGCGCATGGTGGTCGGCCAGGTCATGGAGGACTACAGTGCCCAGGCCATGGGCGTCGTAAATAAGCGCCTGGATGTGTTGACCACGGTCGGAACGGCTGCGCCACTCTTTGGTATGACAGGTACCGTGACCGGTATGATCACCTCCTTTGCGGGTATGGCAGCGGCGGGAAGCTCCGGTAGCGGCGGTGGCGCGGTCGCCAATGGTATCGCCGAGGCGTTGATCACGACGGCGGCTGGCTTGCTCATTGCGTTGATGGCCGTGATTCCGCAGAGTGTTTTTAATCGCTGGAGCGACGAGATCGAACTCCAGATCGAAGAGGGTTCGGCTGACGTACTCGAATTTATTCTGACGCATCATTAAGCGAGAATTATGTCAAGGAAAAGCAGAGGACAAGAGAAAAAGCATCGGAGTGGGACCATCCCGACCGATTCGTTCTCTGATATTGCCTTTTTGCTGATCATCTATTTCTTGGTGGCCACGAGCCTAGTGAAGGTGAAGAGTATCACGGCGGATCTTCCCTCAGGTGAGAAAGCGGCGCAGGCTCAAACGGAGAAGACGCCGAGTGTGAACCTTCGGGGGGCCGAGATTTTCTTTAATGAAAAGCAGGTCTCCTTTGATGAGCTGGAGGCGCGACTTGCAGCACTCGATCTGCCCTCCCAAGAGGGGGCGAAACGTGTCATCCTGTTGGAGTCTACGCGCGATACGCCCTATAGTTCCTATTTTCAGACCTTGGCCGCGATCAGCGCGAGTGGCGGTGTTGTCGCGCTTGTGCAAGAGGAGGAGAAGAAATGAAGCGGAGAAAGAAGCGGCCGAGCGTGCCGGTCCCCACAGCCAGCATGGGCGATATCGCCTTTTTGCTGATCATCTTCTTCCTGGTCTGCAGTGACACCTCCAAGGAGCGCTCCATGTCGCTCGATCTGCCCCAGTCGGGGTATGTCGAAAAGACAAAGGTAAGTGTTGCAGCCCGCGTCTCCATAGACAAGGAGGGGATTCTCTATTTTGACGGTCAGCCTGTAGAAGGACCCAAGGATATCGAGTGGGGCGTACGTGCGGTGTTGGCCAATACCGTGGCAGATGATCAGCGCCATGTCCAATTTACGTGTGATGCGGCCTTGCCGAAAGACCAATTCGAGCCTGTCATTAAGGCGATTGCTGAGGCAGGCGGTATTCTGGAAGCCGTAGGTGAGAAGCGGGAGTGAGAAGAAGTTCTAAAGTTCGAGAGTTCTAAAGTTGGAAAAAAAATCGGGCTGTCCGTGCTGAACGCGCTATCCGCGCTATCCGGCAGACGATGAGAGATTGTTAAGCGAGTGATGGAGGATCAGATTATGAGTAGCGAAAATGTGACGCAGAAGATGGACGAGGTGACCCCTGAATCCCTGATGGAGCATTTTCAAGGCCCCGGTCTTGTCAAGATGGTCCTGGTGACGGTTATTTTCCACGCGGTGGTGGTGTTGGGCACTAGTGTCTCGTATCTGAAGACATCGTTGCTGGGTGAGGATGTCAGTAAGCTGACCAAGGAGCAACGCGTTGAAAAGGCGTTGGCGGATGCAACAACTTCTTTACGGAAGATTGCTGTAGCCAACGGTCTGAATCCACAGGACATCAGCGAAAAAATGGGTGGCGGAGCCGCGCGTGCTGTGAAGAAGGAGTCTTTAGCTCCTGCGTCTGGTCAACCCTCTGCGGGTGCCACAAACGCCGTAGCCCCAGGGAAGCCGGGCCCAGATGGCACAAAACCTCCCGTGACGACGAACGAGACCCCAGCTAAGCCGGAATCCCAGATTGAGAAGGATCTGAAGAAGACGGTTGCGGGTCCCAAGGCACCGCCTGCAACCGTGGCCGATGACATTTTCTAAGAACTGACGCATGTTTAAAGCCAGAACCATAACACTGCCGCAAGAGGGGATCCATGAGATCCCCACACGGCCCTCCCTTGCCAAGGCGCGGGTGGTCAGTGTGGCAACCCTTTTGCTCGGAGCGCTCGGGGTCGGTGCCGCGTGGCTCTTGCCAAGGGCGTTGAACACGTTTTTGGGACGTCAGGCGGTGCTGGCCACAGTCTTGGATGAGAAGCAGATTACGCCGGTCCTGTTGGTGATTTTTGAGTTGATGAAGGTGACGGGACTCCTTTGCGGTGTCATCGGACTCATCAGCCTGCTCCGTAATCCAAAGACCTATCGTCTGTTGCGGGCTGTTCTTGCTGTCGGCTTTCTCGTGATCACATTTTATGTCGTGGTGACCTGGCTGGCGGGCGGCGTCGTGTTGGATTTAAATTTGGAACTGGATGGCCAGAAACAAGATCGCGCCACGCTCGGACTCTTCTGGTGGAGTGTCTCTTGGCAAGCCTTGGCGCTCTTGGTGTATATCGCCTGGCTCCAAGTGATGCTCCGGAGTCGCTCGGTCTATGCGGCCTTTACACGCGAGGAAGGCGCTCCGCTTGACGGCGACCTGAAGCTGGAAGACCTCCGGACGCATGGGCAGGAGCCCCGTTCGCGCCTCAGCTTTTATGCGAGTGTTGTGACCCATATTCTGGTCATTGTGATCATCCCGTGGCTGATTCAGTTGGGCGGATGTGTCGAGGCGTATAAAGTTCCCAAGGGCAGCGGTAATCCCGTGGTGGCGATGGTCAAGATGGTGAAGCCCGAGAAGAAGAAGAAAAAGACCATGACGTTGCGTCCCAGTTCAGCGATTATCTATGAAATTCCAGATCTGGATGATACCGAGGTGGATCGGGTCATGGAAGAGCAGACCCAAGTCCAATATCAAGCTCTCGCCAACGCCAAAGCAGGAAAGATGGGCAAGGGCGGTGGTGATAAGGGTGGCTGGCCAGAGGGTATGGATGACTACAAGATCCGCTTCATCCGTCTGGAACATTCGGGCGAGGGCTGGGATGACGGCATGGATGCTTCCGGGGCCGACATCAACTTCCTCCGCGCCTTTGCAAAGAATACCGGCTTCAAGAATATTGCACCGAAAGGTGAAAAGCACTCGATCGCGTTGTTGGCTAAATATCCGAAGGATGGCTTCCCGCCCTTTGTATTTCTCACCGGAAACGGAGGGATGGGATCCGTCTCCTCCTCGGATCGCAAGATCTTGCGCGAGTACTGCCTGAAGGGCGGCATGTTGGTTGCGGACGCAGGAAGTCCGGAGTTTCATCGCACGTTCACCCATTTTATTCAGTCGGTCTTTCCTGATAAACCGTTGTTGGATATTGCTGACGATGATATGCTCTATCAAATGCCGTATGGTTTTCCAGAAGGTGCGCCCGCGTTCTGGCACCATGGCGGACGCCGCGCCTTGGGCATGAAACATGAAAACCGCTGGATGGTCTTCTATCATCCAGGCGATATGAATGATGCGTGGAAGTCGCCAGGGTATACGGATGTGACCCCCGAGATGCGCGATGCCGCCATCCAGCTGGGAATCAACATCATCTACTATGCCTTCAATCAATGGGATGACGCAGTCGCGAAAGCCAGAAAATGAACTACTTTAGCATCATAGGATACGTGAGCGTTTTGCTCTGGCTGCTGGTGCCAGTGCTCTGGTTTCTGTATTTTAAGAAGCGCGGGGGAACGGTAACACGGCTCCAACGCTGGCGCTGCCTTGTGGCGCTGGGTGTTGCGCTTGGCGCGGCGATTTTGGCGAAGGTCAACTCGGTGACGTATGTCAATCAAATCCAGCTGGATCAGAGTGCAGAAATTAAGGCTGTGCAAGAAAAGCAGGATGCGGCACGTAAACTGGCTGAGAAGTCGAGAGGTGGCGAAGTGGCCCAGGTCCGCTTTGCGGAAGATGGCTCTGGAGACTATTTGGATGAGGGTGGCATGGATAGCGCCGACTTGAAGTATATGGAGAAGGTTCGTTCGTCGGATGAGCCCGCATGGAAGAAGGCGAAAAAGACGAGGGCAACAGAGGACAAGCCAGATGATTCTCTTGAGGCCCAGGTGGGAGGACAAGAGGAGAAGAAGGGCGTTGAGCTCCAGCCAGAGACCCAAGAGAAGGGTGTCATGATGGTCTCTTCGAAAAAGGTGATCGCGGATCGCCTCGATACTGCCAATCTCAAGCTGACGCGTCTCGTGCTTATGCTCGCCCTGCTCTTTGTGATTTATGACTACCTCTGGCGCGCCAACCGTTATGGAGAGGCCTTCCTGCCCTTGCCGGTTCCGAGTCCCTGGGTCACAGCCTTCTCGCCGCTGGCGCCGCTGGTCGAGCAGCCTGCCCCTTCCCGGCGGACGCTTCTTGAAGAGCTCGCCTGGCTCACGAAACGGGGCGAGGTGTTTATTTATCTGACGGATGATCCCTTTGCGGCGGAGAAACTGCCGACTCAGTTACCGCGGCTCGGCAAGCGCGTTTGGCCGAGGGAGGTCATTCACGTGAAGGCCGGCGACAGCCTCATCTCGGATGCGTTTATCTTTGAGGCGCTTTGGTATGGGCGCGCCTCGTTTGCGGTTGACGCTTCGGAGCGTGTTGAGCAGCTGCTCGAAAAGTTTCTGGTGTTGCTGGCGGATCGCAAGGCCTGCCGCGCCAAGGTCGCACAGTCTGTTCACATCGTGTGGCATAGCAAGACGCCCCTTCCTGAACGTTGGCAGTCCGAGGGCCTGCGCCTGCTGCAAGCCACTGGCTTCTCGGTCTTTGTTTGCAAGGGATAGACACGGGAATAGAGGAATGATGCAATGGTACAATTCGCTTCTGGAGGGACGCGTTCTGCCTGCCATGTCGTAGAGTTACGCAGGCGGGTCGCGTCCGGCCACGACGAAGCGTGGTTTCTTTCGTTCAATCGCTCAGTCGTTCTTTCGTTCAGTCGCACCCTAACTTAAAAAGAGAAAAACAATGTTTAGTCGACTACTTACTTTGACAGCACTCGTCCTCGCGACGTTCGCCTGGTCTGCTGAGCGTGACGCTGATTCTGCGCAGCAGGCTGTACAGGCCGAGGCCAGCGGCGGGCCTACACCAGAGGAGGTGGCAGCACTTGCGCGACCTAAAAACATGCCGAATCTGCTGAAAGGTGACAAGATTCCAGCGGGCAAGGATGGCGTACCAACATGGAATGTAGGGCCTACTGGTATCATAGGCCTCAAGAACGGCGGATTTGGAGGGGACCAGGTGCAGGTTGCAGTTGTTCTGCCCGGCTCACCTGCTGAAGGTAAGTTCCTGCCGGGGGACGTCATCCTGGGGGTGCAGGGAAAGGACTTTGTAGTTGGCGGACATCTCGGAGTGACGATTGCTAATGCTATCATCAAAGCCGAAGAGGAGGCAGGCAAGGGCGTCATGAAGTTCCATATCTGGCGCGATCGTAACTGGGTGAAGCGCGCGGCCGGGAAGGATATGCTGGGTGTGGATATCGACAAGCTTTTGAAACAGGTGGAAGGTGAGGCAAATGACTACGAGTGGATGGGTGAAAAAGAAAGGAAGGCGGATGTAGCAGAGGCAGTAAAAAGTGAGTTCCCGATCGACGGGTTCCATACCAACCTGATCCTGCAGCTGAAGGTCATGGGGACTTACAGTGAGACGTCGCCGTGGGATTGCCCGGTTGCCACGCGTATCCGCGAGGACGCCTGGAAAGTGCTCGAAGCCGCCTTCAAACCCGACAAGAAGGGCAGGACCACGGCCGGCTGGAGGGATGCCATAGGGCTGATTGCATCAGGCAAGCCAGAGCATCGCGAACTGGTTCGCAACTGGGTGCACAAGCAGAAGCTGTGCAAGGACATCAACGAGAAGGTTGAACCTGTGCAGGGCGGCGGTTATCTTTCCTGGCACAAGAGTTTCGGGCCGCTGGACATGGCGATCTATTATGATGCCACAGGTGACGATTATGTGCTTCCGGAAATCCGGAAAACGGCTATTCAGGTTGCCATGGGGCAGAGCGGCGGCGGTTCCTGGGGACATACATTCTCATTCCCTAGGTTCAACGGCGGTCAGATCAACGGGCGTTGCCCCGGCTATGGAGCTATGAACAATGCGGGCAGCCGTTGTTTCTTCCTGCTCACTCTGGCCCGGAAGGCTGG
>CAIZQW010000010.1 GCA_903935195.1 uncultured bacterium | reverse complement strand
CCGAGGCGAGGTCGGCAGATGAAAATATAGCCTCCCTCGCCCGTCCTTCGTCATGACACGATCCCGGCATCCCACCGGACTCGATTCCCCGTAAACGCCCGCGGTGACATGGCGTCGGTACCGTCGTGCGAGTCCGTTCCTCCGCGCACCGTCACGTCCTCGCCCTCCAGCACCGCCGTTAGCGCCGCCTTTCCGTAGGCGGCGAGCAATGACGTGTAAGTTCGTTGCTCCTTTTGAAGTTACTTCTAAATTCGTGTGGTTCGTGCTATTCGGATGCTAAAAGTTGCTTGTCAGTTTATTGCCGCTCTATCGCTAATGCTCATCGCTCTTGCAAGCAAGCCTTAAGCGAGCGTTCGGACATCGTGTATACACTCGTCCTCTGCGCGCGCTTATTCCCGGGGATTAACTGCCAACTGCTACTGCCAACTGCCACTCTGGCTCGGCGTAGCTTTCAAGCGAAGCCGGCTACGCCGCCTCGGGCGGCGGGCTATCACTTGCTGCGCGGGTGGAAGCGGGCATGGACGTTGACGAGTTCGCCGTCATCGACGTGGGTATAGACTTGCGTGGTGGCGATGTCGGCATGGCCGAGCATCTCCTGGATCGCCCGAATCTGGGTGCCATGCGCTAGCAGATGCGTCGCAAAACAGTGGCGTAACACGTGCGGCGAGATGGTCTGTGTCAACCCTGCGGCCTTCGCCCGTTTCATCAGCATATCGAAGATGCCTTGACGGGTGAAAGGCTTCCCCAAGCGTGTCAGAAAGAGGCCAGACTGTGTGGTATCTCGCTTGCACAAGGTGGGGCGTGCTTCAGCCAGATATTTATTCAGCCATCCACACGCCTCGCTGCCGATGGGTACAAAGCGTTGCTTGTCCCCCTTACCGATACAGCGAACAAGGGTTTCGTCCATGCGGATGTCGCCGACGCGGAGGTTGACTACTTCCGAGACACGCAAGCCGCAAGCGTAGAAGAGTTCCAACATGCAACGATCCCGGATGCTTTGCGCGGTCACGCCCTCAATCGAGTTCAGCAAAGTTCCGATCTCCTGTTCTGACAATGTCCGAGGCAGGAGGCGTCCGCGTTTGGCGGACTCGACGGTTTCTGAGACGTTTGAGCGCAGGTGTCCCTCGGCTACAAGATAGTTGAAAAGGACCTTGATGGCCACCAGTCGCCGGGCACGCGTGGCAATGGAGAGTCCCTGCCGCTTTTCATAGAGCAGGTAGTCGGCGATATGTTCACGCGTGACCTGGTCAAAGGCGTTGACCTTGGCGACGCCTTCGAGGTAGGCGAAAAAATCAGAGAGGTCGCTCTCATACGCCGCACGCGTATGCGCCGAGAGCCCGCGCTCATACGCAATCGCATCTAAGAATCGTGCAGCTTCTCTTCGCATAATTGTTTAAAGCATTTTCTAAAAGAGTGTTACCGGTTTTTTCTCACAGAGCCCACAGAGCTCACAGAGGAATCCAATTGAAGTATCAATCATCTGTGGAACAGGGCAGCATAAAAGGTCTTTACCTTTCATTCAGGATACATATTTCTCTGTGGCCTCTGTGTCCGGCAGCTGCCGGATGAGGGACTGCACATTAAAATAAAAAGCTCTTGCCAGCGTTATTTCGAAGGAGACATGATGGGTTCATGCAGAGGCATATTCTCGAAAGCCTCTTGTTTGGCTGGTGCCTTGTTATGAACGAGTGGTCGCTGCACAGGCAGGATCAGTAAGAGGCCCCAGGCGACTAGTCCGGTG
>CAIZQW010000009.1 GCA_903935195.1 uncultured bacterium | reverse complement strand
GAGCAATGTCGACCGTCTCGGCCGTATGATCAATAATGTCCTTGAGTATCAGAAGATGGAGGCGGGAAAGACAACGTACGACCTTGCGAAAAACAATATAAATAAACTTGTCAAGGAAGCCAATAAAGGCGCCGGCCTTTTTGCCGGGGAGAGAAAATCGGATCTGGTTTTGGACCTCGAAGCAGATCTGCCGGAAATCGTCTTTGACAGGGACAAGATCATGCAGGTGCTCATTAATCTGATGGTGAATGCGATCAAATACAGCGAAAGCGGACCTGTCGTAGTTAAAACGCGTTTGAAAAAACAGGAAGTCCAGGTCAGCGTTCAAGATTCCGGTCAGGGTATTGCCCCAAAGGAGCAGGAGGAAATCTTCAAACCCTTCTCGCAGGGCAAAAGCAGGAAGAAGGGCGGCACAGGCTTGGGCTTGGCGATTGTCAAGGAGATCGTCCTTGCGCATCATGGAAGGATCTGGGTCGAATCAGAACTCGGCAAAGGGAGTACCTTCACTTTCACCTTGCCAGTCTAACAATCCAAACTAAAGACTTCACTATGCGATTACAGGATAAAACAGGAGTCTAGGGGTTGACCTTCACAAAAGCGACCGGATCAACCACGACCTTACCAGAAGCATCCCTGCTATCCAGTTCGCGAATCGCAATGTCTTTAAACCGGATGCGCAACTGATCCTTCACGTGCAATTGCAGCGCGAAATGTCCCCTGCTGCCGACGTTCTTGGCGCGGTGTGCCGCGTTGTCCAGCGTGCCTGCGCCGTCCCAATCCGTGCAGACCACACCGTTCACAACGGTCTTAATGTGATTTCCGCGGGCAGTGATTACAAGGTCATTCCAGCCATCACCCTCGTTTGCAGTTTTGAACACATGGCCGGCGAGCTTGTGCTCAGCGCCAATCCTCGAGTTTGGAAGGCTCGGCGAAACCCAGCGTTGCTCGCCACGTGTCTCATCATAAATCAACCCGGTTCGCCACGATTGGCTCGCGGGCGGATGAATGTCTACCTGTGGCCCATTCAACCAGCCACCTTGATCGTCCTTATCGTAGCGGCTGCGAAACTGGATGCCGCTGTTGCCGGGCGAATTGGTATAAGCTTGGAATTTTAATCGGAGTTCAAAATCCCCATACTCTTTGTCGCTCACGAGCCAGCAATAGTCGTGATCCGGCCGACCCAGCGAATCGCACAGGATCGTGCCAGCATCCACTTGCCAGAAGCTCTTTCCCTGATCCCCGGATTTGCACTGGACTGTCCAGCCGGAAAGGTCCCTTCCGTTGAACAGAGGATGCCATGCTGCCTCATCGGTTTTACCTCTGATCAGCTCTGGATACCGGCGCTGGATGAGCGCCTGTTCTTCAGGCGTCAGCTCCTGAAGAGAGATGGGTTTGTCCTGCGGCCGCACACCCTTCTGGTTAAGGCGGTTCATGAGGCTCCAGTTACGGGACTGTTTGCCAGGCTCGGGGTCGGCAGGTTCAGCGGCAGGAAGGTCGTAACGGGTGAAATCCATCACCTGCGCGGGAGCATTCGTCTTCAGGTCGCGCAAGAGCGCCAGACGGAAATCGGCGTTCATGAACCAACTGATCTCCTTGTCGGACTCCGAGGCGCGTATACCGCAACCGCGTTGGACAAAGCGATAGTCGAGCTGATCATTGTTCTTGAACTGTTCACGCCAGAGTAGCCCGAATTCACCTTGGGTAATGAGCTTAGCGTTTGGCCAACGTTTACGGATCTCGGTCAGCCAGAGGTGAAGACCCTCCATCCCATTTTTACCACCATACCCATAAATTTTGCGTGCCTCCACCAGACTCATCTCCCAGCCGCAGGTCACCCAGGCAAAACCATTGCGTTCAAAGCCGTCATCGAAATGGGCGGCGGTCGTGGCGAGCATCGCCTTCGTGCCGCGCTCGGTCCCCATGTCGAGCAGGGTCTCGATCGGACCGACCCCCTGACGGCTACGCCAGGGCTCGCCGTTGACTCTTCGGCCACCGGGAATGCGCCCACAAAGGAAGTCCACGGTCCAGCCGTCGAGATTCACGCAATCAATCAAATCCGCCTTGCCTTGGGCAGGCTTGCAGAAGTGCTCGCGTGATGGATAGTAGGGATAACAGATCGATCCCTCGCCATCGCCATTATCCACTGCGTATTGACTCCAGATGTTGCCCTGGCAGACGTGGATATTCTCCTTCTCTGCGAGATAACGGAGGTTCTCGGCGGCAAGAAATCCAGCAACCACACTTTTCGGACGGTAGCCGTCGCCGACGATTTCCGAGACACGTTTCAATCCCTCATGCAGGTCGCGGTTGACCTGTTCACGGGTGTTATACATGTTCGAGAAATAGGCTCCCGGAATAAAGGTGAT
>CAIZQW010000008.1 GCA_903935195.1 uncultured bacterium | reverse complement strand
GTTCGGAGTTAAGCGTTTGACGTTAAACGTTCATTCCAATTCAAAAGCGGTGCCGCGCTCGTCCGGCGGATGCCGGACTAGACTTGTCACCGCACTCCAAAACAATGCGAACATTGAATCCAACCTGAACCCTGACCCCTAACACCTGAAGTTACAAACAAAAGGAGACACGATGAACAAGATGTTGGTTTTAATGACGATGTGTTGCTGGATTGCGGCGGGCGCTGCGGCAGCGGTTGACGGAGGCGAGAAGGCCGGCGCACCTGCAGGCGCTGTGAAAGCGCGAACATTCAATGTGCTGAACTACGGGGCTGTCAGCGATGACAAGACGGACAACACCGAAGCGTTTTCGGCCTGCCTGAAGGCGGTGATCGCTGCCGGTGGCGGGAAAATGTTTATCCCCGACGGGATCTACCGCGGCAGGATTATCATTCCCGGAACCAAAGCGTGGATCACTGTGGAGATCGCGGGGGAGAGCGAGCCGACCCCGGTCTGGGGGACGATCGGCACGTTTGTCTTCCCGAAGAATGGCACGATTATTAAATGCCTGTCGGAATCAGGGCCGGCTGTCATCTCTGCAGCCAACGTTCCCGAAAAGTTGTACGATCGGTTCTCGGGGGTCAACGTGAGCCTGCGGAACCTGGACGTCCGCACCTACGACAACCCCGGTATCGGCGGCATTGATCTGCTGAACGCGGCGCAATGCAAACTCGAGAACGTCTTCGTCAACACCGACATCTACAATGTACAGGCCTCCAAGCCCACCCGCGGTACGGCCGGCATCAGCACGCCGGCCTGCAACAACGGTGCCCTCACGATCCTGCGCAATGTCATGGTGACCGGCTATCACACTGGCATCCTGGTCAACGAGCATACCGACGGCGACAACATCAACTTGGGTTCCAACATCAACGGCTTGGAATTCATGTTTAACCATCATGCCTCCCGCTTCGGGCGGGTGTGTGCGCAGCGGTGCACGCACGCCATCGCCGTGACGGGCAAGCACGGCTTTTCCATCGAACAACTGGATATTGAGATTGCAGGCAGGGGTCAGACCGACGATAATAACAAATGGCAGGCAACGGCTTTTGATATCAATGACCCCAACAGCCTCGGAAGCGGTGACCTCAACTACTGGGTTGTCGAGGGGGGTGTCGGTGCGGTCGAGAAGTTCACCCGCAACGGCGGCGCCTCGATCCGCGCTCGGCGGATCGGCTCCGCTCCAGCAGTAACCAAGTAACATTGACAGAGACAAAACAATGAGAAACCGACAAAAAATGATGTATTCTACAACTGCCGCACTCTGTATTCTGGCTGCTTCATTATCTTGCGCTGCTGATTCCTTCAGCAAGGGGCACGGCAAGAGTTCCCTGGGGCAACCCTTCTGGCGCGGCAAGGTGATGGAAAACGAACCGGTGCTTTTTATCCGGAGCGAGGGAAAACCCGTTGCCACGGGCAAACTGCTGTTCATGCCCAGCGCAAAACCCACCATCTTGGCGCCCGATCTCGTAATGAAATATGAGGAGGGAAAGGACTATGTCTGGAAACCGGGTTCCAACACCATCGAGCTGACCGCCGGCACGCGCATCCCATTCAAGACATCAGCCGAGATGGTCCCGCCGCCCGGCAGTCCCAATACCCTCATGGGCGTACTTTTCGCTGAAGGGTACTTCTTCCATGACCTGCAGGTGCAGGTCAGCTACCAGCACGCCGATAACTGGCCCTTGCAGGATGCGCCGCCAGCGCAGCTTCTGACCCGCAGTCTGGCCAAACTCAAGGCCAAACAGCCGCTCAAGCTCGTGGCCCTTGGCGACAGCATTACCATTGGCGGTAATGCCTCCGGTTTCGTGGGGGCCCCGCCACATCAGCCACCTTACCCACAGTTGGTCGCCAACACGCTGCAGCAGCGCTTCGGCGCGTCTGTGACGCTGACGAACCTTGCACGCGGCGGAACCGTTGCAGGGTGGGGATTGGAGATGGTCGCCAAGGTGGCGGCCGAGAAACCCGATCTGGTGATCCTGGCCTTTGGCATGAATCACAGAGAGCCTGCAGCCGGCTTCGAAGCGGTGATGCGCAGACTCCGTGATGCTGTTCAGGCCGCATGCCCCGAGGCAGACATCGTGTTGGTCGCACCCATGACCGGCAATCCGTGCGGATTTCCACCCGAACGCTTCACTGGCTATCGCGAAGTCCTGCGAAACCTGACAGGTCCTAACGTGGCGCTGGCCGATGTGACATCGCCTTGGCTGAAGTTGCTCAAGCGCAAACCGTTCTCCGACTTGAGCGGCAACAATATCAACCATCCGAACGATTTCGGTCACCGCGTCTATGCCCAAATTATTTGCGAGCTGTTTCCGCTCACATCCGAATCGATTCAGTCTGCGGCTGTGAAATCGGTACGGCTGATCCTGCCGAAGCAACCCAGCCCGGTGGTCGAGAACACGGGCAGGGTCTTCGCCCGGCAGGTAGAGCAGCGCTGCGAGGCCAAGGTTGTCACGGACGGCGACGCGCCGCTGACGGTTGAATTTGCGGTAGAGAAGGGCATCGGTGCGGAAGGCTACCGCATCGAGGACCGGAAGGACGGCGGTGTGCGGATCGTCGGCAATGACGAGCGCGGCGTGCTGTATGGTGTCGGCAAGTTCCTGCGGACATCGCGGTACGATAAGGGCGGCTTCGCGCCCGGCACGTGGCGTGGCACGTCGGTTCCGCAGAAGCCGGTGCGCGGCATCTACTTCGCCACCCATTTCAACAACTTTTATCACGACGCGCCGATCGAAGAGGTGGAGCGGTACGTGGAGGAACTCGGGCTGTGGGGCTTCAATACGGTCGCCTTCTGGTACGACATGCGCTATGCCGGGAAGGGCTTTGACGATCCGGAGGCCGTCCATCTCCGGGCGCGGCTCACCCGGATCGGTCAGGCGGCAAAACGGATCGGTCTTGATGTCGGCATGTTTTTCGCGGCGAACGATTCCTATCAGAGCGCGCCCGCGGACATACGCGCGGATGCCGGCGGCATGCGCGGCGCGATCTATCCGTGGAATGTCTGCCCAAGCAAGCCGGAAGGGTTGAAGTACAGCCTCAAGGTGCTAGGTGAGGAGTTCGACTGGGCGGCCTCGTTGAAGCCGGCCTACATTGTCTGCTGGCCTTACGATTCCGGCGGGTGCGGCTGCAAGGAC
>CAIZQW010000007.1 GCA_903935195.1 uncultured bacterium | reverse complement strand
TGTGAAGAATAAAGAGGGATACAGGTTTGATATTGGCGTTGAGGCAACCGGGTGGGCGCGGCTGAAGGTCAGGGGTAAGCCCGGGCAGAAGATTACCATCATGTATCCAGGTAAAGAAAGTCATACGCTCGGACGTTACCAGGAGTGCCGGTACATATGCCGGGGGGACGGAGAGGAAACGTACGAGCCAAGGTTTGCGTTCAACGGTTACCGTTTTGTTGATGTATTCGGTCTGGATTACGAGCCCAAACCATCCGATCTGGTCGGGTGTGAAGTGGTGTCTGATTTAAAGAGTGCGGGCCGGTTCTCCTGTTCAAGTCCGGAGCTGAATAAAATCCAAGAAGTCGTTCTACGGACAATCCTCAACTATAACATCCATATCCCGATGGACCCGGTGCGGGAGAAAGTCGGCTGGACACAGGATGTGGAGACTAATTTCAAGACAACCGCCTGCAATTTTGATGTCAGCCGGATCTACACCAAGTGGCAGGATGACTTCATTCTTTCGGTGCAGGCGGACGGGTATGTACCGACTGTGGTGCCTGGCTGTTTTGACGGGCCGACAATCAACGGACCGTGGTGGGGCGGGATGATTGTCTTGAACCCCTGGCAGCTCTATAATTTTTATGGGGACCGCCGTATCCTGGAGCGGAGTTACGAGCCGATGAAGCATTACATGCGCTACTTGGATTCCATCGCCACGAGCAACATCATCACCTGGGGGTTGGGCGACTGGATGGATACAACGGCTGACTGCAAGCAGGGGTCGAGACCGAATTGCACCACGGTGCCGTTCACGTCCACATGTGCCTACATGATGTACAATGACATTATTCGCAGGACGGCTCTCCTGCTGAATAAGACGGAAGATGCTGCCAAGTATGCTACCAGAACACAGGAGATTCGCGCTGCGATCAATAGCCGCTTTTTCAATGCGGCGACAGGTGTCTATGATAAAGGCTCCCAGACGGGGTATGTGCTGGCGCTATTTCTGGGGGTGCCGGCGGAGGCGGATCGGCCTCGCATTACAGAGAACTTGAAGGCTCAAATCGCGAGTGATGGTTTTCATGTCACCAGCGGCTTTGTGGGCATTCCGATCCTGCTGACATACCTGACGGAGCATGGAATGGGTGACCTGGCGTGGAAGATTGCGACCCGGCCGACTTACCCGGGATGGTATGATATGATATTCACTCTGAAAAACAGTGTTCTCAAGGAGGATTGGGCAGGCAAACTGGTACAGATGCCGTCGCTCGCGGCGCCGATAGGCGAGTGGTTGTACCGGAGCCTCGGTGGTATACGGCCTGATGCCCCAGGGTTCAAATCGATAATTATCCAACCTTACACCGAGACACTTGACTGGGTGAAATGTGAATACGAGAGTCCTTACGGCCTGATCCGCAGCGACTGGCAGAAGAAGGACGGAAAGCTCACTATGGAAATCACGATTCCCGCCAACACGACCGCCACCGTATATGTCCCGGCGAAAGAGGACGCGGGGGTGATCGAGGCTGGAAAACCTGCAGCGAAAGCTGATGGCGTAACGTTCCTGCGCATGGAGAACGGCGCGGCGGTTTATGAGGTGGGTTCGGGCAGCTACACGTTTTGCAGTGAGAAGTAGAAACCTTTAGCGAACATTTCTAAATAAGGAGTGATAATTCATGACAAAGCGAATGCTTATGGTTTGCGTATTGATGGTTTCGTTATTGAGCGTTACAGGAGTGGCAAGCGATAAGCTGGAGCACGCGTTTGCATCACCACCCAGGGAAGCACAGGCATGGTGTTACTGGTGGTGGCTGAAGGGATGGATTGATGAAGAAGGCATACGGGCTGACCTTGATCACATGAAGAACGTTGGCATATCCGGGGCCTTGGTTTTTCATGCCGGGCCGGCAGAGAATAAAACGCCTTTCACCACGGACTTCATGAGTCCCCGTTGGAGGGAGTTGTTCCGGTATGCTGTGGAGCAGGCGGCTTTGCGCAATATTGAAATCGGACTGAACCTGTGTGACGGCTGGAATGCGGGTGGCCCCTGGATCACAGAGCAATATGCGATGAGCACGAAGCATAAGACCAAGGCATCGGGAGGAACACGCGGTTTTGAGCTGGATGCCTTCAATCCTGCGGCCATGGACCTCCACTGGGATAACATCATCGGAAAGCTCATTGATGAGGCCGGACCGAAATGGCGCGATCAATATGTCGGCAAGACATTCAAATACACCCACATCGATAGCTGGGAAGGCGGCGACCCCAAGTCATCGCCAGTCCTGGCGGCAGAGTTTAAAGCCCGGCGCGGTTACGAGCTCGGCAGCACCAATGGCGTCCGCTACACCGAAGACTTTGACCTGACACGCATGGAGCTTTGGGCCGAGAACTATTACGGGCGTTTAACCGAGAAAAGCCACGCCTTGAACATGCAGACCCATAGCGAGGCGGGCGGACCGAGTGTTCCGTTGTATCACTACATGGCTGATTTGCTGCGCAATTTCGGAGCACAAGACATTGTCATGGGAGAGTTCTGGGCGAGGGAAAACGGCACGAATATCAAATTCCATAATGAGGCACAATCGAGTAATTTACAGCAAGAGGATCTTATCAAGAGCGCTTCTTCGGCTGCCCATATCTATGGCAAAAAGATTGTTCAGGCCGAAGCGTTTACTAAAATCCAGAAAAACTTCACCCTGTCGTTCTGGGATTTGAAGGATGTCGGTGACAGGGCATTTTGCCAGGGGTTGAACCGCAATGTGCTTTGCTTCATGGTGGCTCAGGCCGGGAGTGGCGTTAAGCCCGGTTATACCTGGCGGGATGTCGGCATGGAATTTCCGCGCACCATGACCTACTGGCCCATGGGCAAGGTATGGATCGACTACCTGAACCGCTGTCATCTTCTGTTTCAGAAGGGTGAGTTTGTGGCTGATTTCCTCTATTTCCATGGCAACCGGGGTCCTGTCACCATGCCGGCAAAGTTTCACATGAAGCCAGCTAAGCCCGTGGGGCATGATTGCGATTTAGTGAACGCCCATGCATTGTTGACCCGGGCCACGGCCAAGGACAAAATGGTCAGCTTCCCGGGTGGACCGTCCTACCGTTATCTTGTGCTGAGGGAGGGCAATACGGACGCGCTTACACCTGCTGTGCTGAAAAAAATTCTGGAACTTGTCTCCGCAGGAGTTACGTTGGTTGGCAACGCTCCCGAGCGCAGCTTTGGCAATGAAGGACTTCCCGCCAGTGATGAGGTGTTCAAGAAATTGAGAGAAGAGCTCTGGGGAGTGAATCCAGGAAGTGCTGGCACGCGGACTGTAGGAAGCGGTCGCGTGATCTGGGGGACCTCGCTGCAAGACCTTGTGAAGCAGGACAAGCTGGCACCGGATGTGGAGATTGTTGAAGATGCCGCCACCGCGGCATTGCCTGTATCAGCCATGAGCGGATTGATCGGTTCCGGCTTTGATTACATCCACCACAAGATAGGGAAGATGGATGTCTATTTCGTGGCCAACCTGAGGAATGCCAAGGCTGCAGGGGATTTCACCTTCCGCAGTCAGGGAAAACCCCAGATCTGGAATGCCGTGGATGGCTCGATTCAAGATATGCCTGTACATGCTGCGGTTGGTGACAATCGAGTCAAAGTATCACTGACCTTTGAAGCGCGTCAGAGTTTATTCGTTGTGTTTGGAAGCCGTGAAAAGACAAAAGGTATTTACCATAACAATCAGCTGGTCTTTGGTCATGAGATCAGCGGCCCCTGGAATGTGGCTTTCGATAAAGAATGGGGAGGCCCCGCAAAATCAGAGGACGGAGGTCAGAAGTCAGAGATCATTTTCCAGACGCTGGAAGACTGGACCCTTCGACCTGAAGAAGGCATCCGTTATTATTCCGGCACGGCGAGCTACAGCAAAACCTTTGACCTGCCCGAGGGACTTCGGGGCGGCAAGCACTCTGTTTATCTCGATTTGGGCGAGGTGAAAGACATGGCGGAAGTGACCTTGAATGGCACCAAGCTGGGGGTGCTGTGGTGCGAGCCGTTCCAACTCGATATCAGCAGTGTCGTCAAAAACAGCGGAAACATCTTGAAAATCAACGTTGCCAACAAGTGGTCCAATCGCCTGCTTGGTGACGAGGTACTCAAGGAAAAATACACCACAGGCAATGCCTCGCATGCCCCGACACTGTTTCCGTCAGGCTTGCTTGGGCCCGTAAAACTGGGGCGACGCGCTGATGCAAAATAAGTAGGATTAGGAACTAAAAAGGAGTCAAAATGCGATTGAGTTATGTAATGATGGGATTGTTGTTGAGCGGCGCAGTGTTGGCAGGTGATCTTCAGAAAGAATTTGCCTCGCCGCCGGATTCGGCGCGGATGTGGACCTGGTGGTTCTGGCTGGGAGACAAGGTCGATAAAGAAAGTATAACGGCCGACTTGGAGGCGCTGAAGGCGCAAGGCATGGGCGGTGTGACAGTGTATAGTCTCAGCGGTCCGGGCGTGAACACAAAGGGACCTAATTACATGAGTCCCGAGTGGCGGGAACTTTTCAAGCATACGGTGAAGGAGGCTGACCGGATTGGGCTTGGCGTAAGCGCCATGCTCTGCAGCGGGTGGAATGCCGGGGGACCGTGGATAAAACCTGAACAGACTTGCAAGAAGCACACAAGTTCCGAGCTTGTACTGGTTGGTCCACAGCATTTCAAAGATAAGATGCCGCTGCCAAAATCAGACCCGCTTTTCTATCGCGATGTGGCAGTACAGGCTTTCCGTATAAACACAACAAATTCAGCGGCCAGCGACCCAAGAATAAAGGCTTTACTAAATTTGAAGACTTTGAGGGATTCTGTAAAGGGAATGGATCCGACGAAGAATCATAACGAGGCCTCGCTGAGTCCGCTACCTCCTGTTGAATCAGGAATGGTCATTGATTCGTCGACTGTCGTAGACCTTACGTCAAAGTGTGGCAATGACGGCAAGCTGGAGTGGGAAGTGCCGGAAGGGCAGTGGAAGATTGTAAGGCTTGGTTATACTCTGACAGGTGCAAAGACATCCTGCTCGTCGCCAACCGGAGTTGGCTATGAAGCTGATCCCATGGATTCTGCCGCCATGGATTTCCAGTTCGCCAATGCCGCTGCGCCGCTTGTTGAGGAAGCTGGTAAACTGGCTGGCAAAGTGTTCCGCTCAGTGCAGATCGACAGCTGGGAGATCAATCACCCCAGCTGGACGGAAGGCTTCGTTGATGCATTTAAGAAATTCCGCGGTTATGATCCAAAGCCTTATCTTTCGACGTTGGCCGGGAACATTGTCGGAAGTCCCGAGCTGACGGACCGGTTCCTTTATGATTATCGCAAGACAGCAGGTGACCTTGTGGCCGAGAATTATTTCGGCCGGCTAAGCACTCTGGCGGAGAAGAGCGGAATAATTCAACAGAGTGAAGCTGGTGGTGTCTGCATGCCGAAGTCGATGGCGCTGGACTGCCTGAAGAATCTTGGCAAGTGTGCCATTCCGATGGGTGAGTTCTGGCAGGATGGTACCTGGGTGGAAGCAAATCAGAATAAGAACGGCAAACAGACTTCGTCTGCCGCGCATCTATATGGCAAGAAGGTCGCGGCCGCCGAAGCCTTCACCTCGTTCATCCACTGGCTTGATACGCCGGCATCTCTCAAGCCCACAGCTGATCGCGCCTTCTGCGAGGGCTTCAATCATTTCTTTATCTTCTCAAGTGCAACACACAGCGGTGATGGATTTCCTGGAACAGAATTCTTTGCGGGTACGCATTTCAATCGAAAGATCACCTGGTGGAATCAGTCGCGCGGGTTCAATGATTACATCGCACGGTGCAGTCATCTGTTACAACAGGGGCTCTTCGTAGGCGATGTGCTCTTCTACAACGGCGATCAATGTCCGAATTTTGTGGGGCCCAAATATATCGATCCCTCGGTCGGACCTGGCTATGACTATGATGTGTGCAACTCGGAAATTATTTTGACACGCTTGGGTGTTAAGAACGGCAAAATCGTTCTGCCGGACGGTATGAGTTACCGGGTATTGGTGATGCCCGCGTACACGACACTGCCTGTCGAGGTTCTCACAAAGCTCAAGGAGCTGGTGTCAGCAGGCATGACGCTCATCGGGCCCAAACCTGAACGGGCGCCGGGGCTGAAGGATTATCCGAGATGCGACGCGCAGGTGAAAAAGCTCGCGGATGAACTCTGGGGCGCCTGCGACGGCAAGACCGTTACGGAGCATGCCTTTGGCAAGGGGCGAGTGGTGTGGGGAAAGAGCGTACGCGAGGTACTCACGCAAGCAGGTGTGCAGCCTGACTTCACCGCGACTGCAGCACAGCCCGGCGCCTTCCTAGACTGGATCCATCGGACGACCGACGATGCGGAGATTTATTTTATCGCCAATCGACTGAACCGCGAAGAGAAGGCGACTTGCACCTTCCGGGTCAGCGGCAGGCAGCCTGAGGTATGGGATCCGGTGACAGGCGTACAGCGTCATGTTGTTGCCTTCAGCCAGGGAGATGGATTAACTACCTTTCCCCTAACCTTGCCACCGCATGGCTCGGTCTTCATCGTGTTCAAGAAGGCAATAGGATCCTCCTTCGCTGAAGCTACGGCGGACAAGAACTTGAAACTGGAAACTAGAAACTCGGAGATGAAGCCGATGATGGAGCTGAAGGGGCCGTGGCAGGTGCAGTTCGATCCGAAGTGGGGCGGGCCCTCCTTCGCTGAAGCTACGGCGGGCAGGCCGACAAATGCGGTCGTATTCAATGATCTGACGGATTGGACCGATCAGTCCGATCTTAAAATCAAATACTATTCAGGAACCGCGACCTATCGCAAGACCTTTGATTTCCCCCAAGTTTCAAGTTTCAAGTCACCAGTTTCAACTTTCTACCTCTCCCTCGGTGTCGTCCACAACCTGGCGCAGGTCAGGCTCAACGGCCAAGATCTGGGTGTGGTCTGGTGTGCACCGTGGCGGGTTGATATTTCGAAGGCCATACGGGCTGGCAGCAACGACCTTGAGATTGATGTTGTCAATCTCTGGCCCAACCGGCTGATTGGCGACGGCAAACTGCCTCCCGAGAAACGCTTGACCCAGACAAACATCGATACCTTCTACAAAGGCCAGCACAAACTACTTCCCTCGGGACTGCTCGGTCCGGTAACGCTTCAACGGGTTGTCGCTGAATAAGGAGGCGCCTTTTAAAACCGCCCATAGATCGTTGTGCCGCAGGAGGGACAGCGGGCGGTGGCGTCGAGGCGATTGCGGATAACCGTATACCCGGCGCGCTGGATGAGGACAGCTTTGCAGGTGGGGCAGAAGGTTGCTTCGCCCTCTGGGGCATCCATATTCCCGGTATAGACATGGTGGAGTCCGCAGGCCTTTGCCAGTTCACGGGCGCCCATGAGTGTTTCGTAGGGGGTTGGCGGAAGATCCATCATCCGATGGCGGGGGAAGAAGCGCGAAAAGTGGAGGGGTATATTCGGATTCAGCGACTGGGCGATCCACTCGCAGAGCTGCTGGATGTCCCCTTTTTTATCGTTGAGCGTCGGAATGATCAGATTGGTGATCTCCAAGTGGACTCCTGCGGCAGCGAGCTGACGCGCGGCATTGAGTACGGGGGAGAGTGTCGCGCCACAGATTTTGCGGTAAAAGTCCTCACTGAAGGCTTTGATGTCGAGGTTCACCCCGTCAAGGAAGGGGATCAATTTGGCGAGAGGCTCCTCATTGATATATCCCGCAGTGACGATGACGTTGGTCAGTCCGGCCTTTCGAGCCGCTTGACAGCACGCCAGCGTGTATTCATAGCTCACCAGGGGTTCTGTATAGGTATAGGCGACATGGCGGCAGTTTTCGGTGCGAGCCCACTTGGGAAGCTTTTCAGGAGGCAGATCGTAGGTCTCGAATGAAATGGGATCGCCCTGTGAGATGTCGGCGTTCTGGCAGTTCAGGCAGGTGAGGTTGCACCCAGCTGTGCCGATCGAGAGGATCTTCTCGCCGGGATGGAAGTGGAAGAGCGGTTTTTTCTCCATGGGGTCCACATGCACGACACACGGCTTGCCGAAGGTGATCGGGCGAATGGTCCCATCCACATTCATGCGGACGCGGCACGCACCGGATTTGCCAACCTGAATAGCGCATCTTCTGGGACAGAGGTCACATATTTTCATAACACACCTCCTCTCGGGTTCGTCTTCTGACAGAGACTATTATGCGGATTTTTCTGGCAAAAGTCAAAGTTATGTATTTTACCGCAAAAACCGCTAGTATTTCGCAAATGTCACGCCCGCCTCACCCGTGAATACACGGACGGCGGAGCGGACATTTGCGAAGGTGGGGCCGGGGTTAGAACATCAGCGTGGCACTCGAAACCAATCAGTTGTTTCATAGTTGTCAAGATTCTCTGTATTCAACCCGCGATTCTATCCATTCCGCCGTCCATGTATCCATGGGTGAGGCGGATGAGATAGAATCGCAACATTTGCGGTTTTTGCGGTAAAAAACAATATCATCAACACGCATTTTTCTGGCAGAAGTCAATTTTATACGTTGCAACGGAAAAACGATTTTGACACAATACTCGCCCTCATGAAACAGGATGGGTCCTCTATTTCGTTCGAGACGCCTGCGAAGATTAACCTGACGCTCGAAGTGTTGGGTAAGCGGGCTGATGGTTACCATGCGCTTCGAAGCGTCGTGATGCCTGTTTCCTTGTCTGATACCCTGACCCTCACGCCGACCGAAGGGTATATTTCCCTTTCCGCCACAGCAGAGCCTTGGGTGAATCTGACACTGATGGGTCCTCTAGAACGGAATCTCTGTGTCCGAGCGGCTAAACTCCTCCAAGCGCGATATAAACCTGGTTTTGGCGTTTGCATGGTGCTTCACAAACGTATCCCGATCGGAGGGGGCATGGGCGGGGGAAGTGCGAATGCGGCAGGGGTGATCCGTGGACTTAACACGCTCTGGTCGTTGGGGTTAACGCGAGGAGATATGATGGAGCTCGGGGCTGAGCTGGGGAGTGATATCCCCGCGCTGGTTCATGGCGGAGCAGTGCTGATGGAGGGACGTGGGGAGTTCGTGACAGGGCTCTTCCAGGGGCTGACCGAGGCTACCTGCCAAGGCTTTTGGCTGGTGATCGCCAATCCAGGAATTTGCTGTCCGACAGCGGAAGTTTTCAAAAACTGGAAAGCAGGCTTGACTCCACCCCCCCATTTCCTTAATAATATGCTCTCTTTTGTCCGAACAGGTCAAGTCATGGCAATATCGGACGTGTTGTATAACGGATTGCAACCTGGGGTGTTTGAACAATATCCCCTCGTCGCGCAGACAGCTTCCCGTCTCAAAACGGCAGGCTGTCTTGGCGTCTTGCTTTCTGGAAGCGGCGCGTCCGTCTTTGGTCTGGTGAGGGACGAAGCGCACGGGCGAGAGGTGTGTCAGCAGCTGGATGACGGGCTTTGGCACACACTTGTCCACACTTGCCCGGTGGTGTAATGGCAGCACAAGAGACTTTGACTCTTTCAGAGGTGGTTCGAGTCCACCCCGGGCAACCATTTTAAAAGGAGGCAGGGTTCAGGGTTCAGAGTTCAGGGTTCAGTGTTCGGAGTTCAGGAGAAACAACCTCTTCTGTCTTCTAACTTTTAACTTTTAACTTTTAACTTTTAACTTCTGATTAACATGATTGTATTTTCAGGAACAGCAAATCTTCCGCTAGCTGAGAAGATGATGGCGTATCTTGGCCAAACACTCGGCAATGCAAGTGTGCGTCGTTTCCCCGACGGCGAGACGCATGTCAAGATCGAAGACAATGTCCGTGGCGGTGACGTCTATATTGTGCAACCGATCTGTACGGAGCCTAATGAGATGCTGATGGAGCTACTCATTATGATTGATGCGTGCCGCCGAGGCTCAGCCAAGCGTATCACGGCCGTTCTTCCTTACTATGGTTACGCGCGGCAAGACCGCAAAGATCAGCCACGTGTTCCGATTACCGCAAAGCTTGTCGCCAATCTATTGGTCGCCGCGGGCACCGACCGGGTCCTCACGATGGATCTCCATGCCCAGCAAATTCAAGGATTTTTTGATATCCCCGTCGACCATCTGCACGCCGCGCCAGTAATGGTGAAGTACCTGCGTGAGATGAAGCTGAAGAAACCGCTGGTCGTGTCGCCCGATACCGGAGGGGCGAAGACAGCGTATAGCTACTCTCAATTGCTAGGCACGGGCCTGGCGATTGTGGCGAAGCAGAGATTGGGAGACGCGGAGGTGGATGCATTCAGCGTCGTGGGTGACGTTGAAGGCTGTGACGTGATCATGGTCGATGACATGACCACAACCTGCGGCACGCTCTGTGCAGCAGCGAAGATCCTCAGGGCGAAGGGCGCAGCATCCGTAAGGGCTGCCGTGACCCACATCCCCCTGACGGAAAAAGGCGTGAGTCGCCTGATGGACGATCCAGGGATCGACGAGCTGGTGGTCACAGATACCATTCCTTTACGGAGTGATCTGGATCTCAGTCAGTTGCCCTTGAAGTTCACAGTGCTCTCCGTCGCTGAGCTGTTGGGCGAAGCGGTTCACAGGATCCATAGCGACCAGTCAGTAAGCTCGCTGTTCAGGCACTAGGAAACAGACGTTTCTGTGGGGCTGAGCAGTCCGTTATTGACTTAGGACTATCCGAGGGAGAGATTTGAGATTGGCGGTGAGGGTTTCGAGAGCGGAAGGGCATCGTGGTTGCTGCCTGATTCGTGACGAGATGCTAAACGTCGAGTGGGGGTCTCTTCTTTAGAGCAGATGAAAAAGGTAAAAAATGGACGAATTAAGAATCAAAACCGAGATGCGGTCAGCCCAAGAACAGGGCTCGAAAGCATCCGGTCGTTTGCGCCGTGCAGGGCTTATTCCTGCTGCGGTGAACCGGATCGAGGGCGGCACAACGCTGATTAAGTTTAATGCACATGACTTTGGTGTCATGCTTAAACATCATAGCAGCGAACACGTGCTCGTCTCCTTGGAACTGGAAGGTAAGGTTGTACCTACGCTGATGCGTGAAGTGCAGCATAACGTGATGACAGGCGCACCCATTCATGTGGATTTCGGCGAAGTTTCGCTGACCAAGAAGATCCGCGTCTCCATCCCCATCCGTCTCTTGGGCGAACCCGAAGGCGTCAAGCTGGGCGGCGGCGTTCTCCAGCAGACCCTCCGTGCGGTCGAAGTCGACTGCTTGCCGATGGACATCATCGAGCATTTCGATGTGGATGCTTCAGCACTCAAGCTGTCCCAGACCCTCTTCGTACGCGATTTGAAGATGGGCGACAAGTATACGATTATCACCCCCAAGGATATTTCTTTGGCTGGCGTTGTCGCTATCGAGGAAGAGGCAGCTCCTGTGGCCGTTGAAGGCGCAGCAACAGGTACCCCTGATGTCATCATCAAGGGCAAGAAGGAAGAAGAGGGGGCAGCACCGGCTGCCGGAGCAAAGGCAGCACCTGGCGCTAAAGCAGCACCCGGAGCTAAGGCAGCACCCGCAGCTAAGCCGGCGGCTGGCAAGAAATAATCAGGAGGAGATGGCCGCGTGAAAATGATTGCGGGCCTGGGCAACCCCGGTGAAGCCTATGCACAGACGGCGCACAATGTCGGTTTTGACGTTGTCGACCTGCTTGCTGAACGGCTTCAGCTCGTGTGGAAGAACAGTTCCGGTTTTCATGCACGCACAGCGAAGACGACTTACGCAGGACAGCAGCTCATGCTGGTGAAGCCTCAGACCTTTATGAATCTGAGCGGAAACAGTGTAGCTCCTTTGTTGCGGTATTTTGGCGGTACGCCTGCTGACTTGACGGTGATTTCGGATGATGCTGACTTGCCCCTGGGGCGGTTGCGAATCCGGGCCAACGGCGGAAGCGGCGGACACCGAGGACTGCTCTCGATTATCGAGCAGCTCGGCACAGAAGCCTTCCCACGGTTACGTGTGGGGGTCGGACGTGAAGATTGCCAGGGTGACTTAGCAGACCATGTGTTGGCTAAGCTTGACCCAGACCGGCAGAAGGTTTTGCGAAAAGCAGTCGAAGCAGCGGCAGAGGCGGTCCTCTCCCTGATAGAACAAGGTTTAAACGAGACCATGACCCGGTTCAATGGTTGGAGTGCGGAACCCCCGCCTGCACCAGAAGACCGTAAATGAGGATGGATTTTTTTATCATGAAAAAATACGACGCAATGTACATCTTCGCAAATGTAGCGAAAGATGATTCGATCGACGGACTTGTCGAGAAGGCAAGTAACGAGATCACCCGCCTGAACGGCAAGGTGCTGAGCACGACTGTACTCGGCAAGAAGAGCTTCGCTCGCACGATGCAGAAGAAGGAGAGCGGAGTTTATGTGAAGATTCGTTTCGAAATTGATGCGGCTCAGGTGGCCCTCCTCCAGAGTCGTTATGGCCTGCTCGAGGATTTCTTCCGCGTGCAGATCCTCACTGTTGATGCTCGCCGCGAAGCAGCGATCATCAAGCAGACAGAGGAACAAAAGGTCCGTGACGCAGCCAAGGCTGCGGCTATGGAAAGAAATGCCCAGGACGATGCTGGAACCAACAACGCGGACGAGGTCTAAGCCACCTCGCAGAACCTTACAAGGACGGTAAAAAATGGCATCCTTCAACAAAGTGATTCTCATGGGGAACCTGACACGGGACCCGGAAATCCGGCAAGCAGGGACGGGCGTTAAAGTCGCAGACCTTGGACTGGCGGTGACCGAAAGTTGGCGTGATAAAAACGGGCAAACCAAAGAGGTGACCTGTTTTGTGGATGTTGTTGTCTGGGACAAGCTCGCTGAACTCTGTGGTCAATATCTCACCAAAGGGCGTCCTATCCTCGTCGAGGGTAGACTCCAGATGGACGAGTGGAAGAACAAAGAGGGTGAAAAGCGCTCCAAGTTGCGTGTTCGCGCTGAAACGGTTAAGTTCCTCGGAACCAAACCGACAGGTGCCGCTCCGCAAGCCGGCGCTCCAGGCCAGACAGCCCCAGCTACCCCAAGCCATGATGATCTGCCGGAGGAGCTCGCTCCTGCCGCTGGACTGGCGAAAGACAATGAAGACTTACCGTTCTAAAAACTGAGCAGAATATTAGGAGAAACGTTTTATGCCGATGAACAAGAAAGAAAAGAGACCGGATCGCGGATTTCGTGATCGCGAATTTGATAATTCACCGATGCGCAAGCGCGTCGTATTGGATCCGAACACGCTGATCGATGAGAATGACGTCGAGAGCCTGCGTCGGTTTGTGACGGAATATGGCAAAATTATTCCTTGCCGTATTTCCGGCGTGACCGCTGCCCAGCAGCGTCAGATCAAGCGCGGCATCCGTCGTGCGCGTAACATGGGCTTGCTGGCCTAACAACAAGAGAAAGAATTACTATTATGGCAACTGAACTTCTTTTGTTGGCTGATATTGAAAACCTCGGCAAGGCTGGCGATGTCGTGAAGGTGAAGGATGGTTACGCTCGTAACTTCCTGCTCCCGAAGGATCTCGCAGCTCCTGTTTCGCAGGGCGCGCTCCGCCGCTTGGAAAAGCTGCGCAAGGAACGTGAAGAACTCGCCCGCATCCAGATCGCGGAAGCTAAGGACAAAGCTGCAAAGCTGGCGAAAGCCTCTGTCACGCTTCGCGAGCGGGTTGTGGAAGGCTCGCACCTGTACGGCTCCGTCTCTGTGGCGGATATCGTCAAGGCGCTGTCTGCTGAATCCAAGATTGATCTCGACAAGAGCCAGATCGTGCTCGCCGAGCCAATCAAGGAAACCGGTTCTTACGATATCACAGTTAAGCTGCACCCCGAAGTTTCCTGCACCGTCAAGGTGTGGGTTGTCGAAGGCTAAGGCAAGACACGGTTTTGAAGCATTAAAAAAAGGCGGGGGAAACCCCGCCTTTTTTTGTTTGGTTGAAAGCCCTCTATGCTTTCATCTCTAAGGGCTCAAACTTGGGTGCCAGCGCATGATTGATGATGAAGGCCACAATGTACGCACCTGAACAGATGGCGAACAACAGGGTATAACCTGCTGTTTCGTTGCCTTGTAGCGCGAATTTGTCCAGCATCATGCCGACCACCAATTGGAAGATCATGCCGCCGACTGCCCCGGCCATGCCGCCGATGCCAATGAGCGTCGCCACGGCGCGCTTGGGAAACATATCGGAAACCGTGGTATAGATCGTCGCCGACCACGCTTGATGGGCGGAACCTGCCAGACCGATCAGCAACACTGCGGGCCAATTACCGACTTGCGAGACGAGGACGATGGGCACCACCAGCAGGGCAAAGCAGATCATGCCGGTCTTGCGGGCACGCGATGCGCTCCACCCCTTTTTAATCAAGTAGCCCGTCAGCCAGCCGCCGCCGATGCTCAGAATCGTGATGATCACATAAATCGTGACGAGATGCACCCAGCTGTTCTTGATGTCGAGTCCGCGGGTCTTTTTAAAGAAGTCAGGAAGCCAGCTCAAGAAGAACCACCAGACCGGATCCGTGAGGAACTTACTGGTAATGAAAGACCACGCTTGCCGGTAACGCAGCACGGCGTGCCAGGGCATCGGCTGTCCTGCTGCTTCCGCTGGATCACTGCGGATAAGATCCAGCTCAGCCGGATTCACCTCTGGACGGTTCTCGGGACTATTATACTTAGGAACCCAGAATAACAACCAGATGAACCCTGCAATACCGGCAAAGATAAAGGTCCACTGCCAACCGAGCATATAGGCCAAAGGCGGCACCAGCGCCGGCGCAAAAATCGCACCGGCATTCGTGCCTGCATTAAACAGACTTGTCGCCAGCGCCCGCTCCCGCCGAGGAAACCAGAGGGTGACCGCCTTGATCGCGGAGGGGAAATTGCCGCCCTCAAACAAACCGAGCAACACACGGGCAAATAAAAAGGCTATAAACGCAGCGGGTACCACCAAGGGCGTCTTAGGGTTGGCAAGCCAACCTAGCCACGACGGCACGTTCAGTTGCGTGCCAACCAAAAAAATGATCGGCGCATGTAAGATGGCAGCTACACTCCAGCCGATGATCGAGATTTGATAACCCCGTTTCACGCCTGTACGATCAACATAACTTCCGAACCAGAGCAAGCCGATGGCATAGGCGCCTTGGAATGCAAAGTTCACCCAGCCATATTGCGTGTTGGTCCAGCCGATACTGGTGTCCAACATCGGCTTAAGCAATGCGAGGATCTGCCGGTCAATATAGTTAATGGTCGTTGCAAAGAAGACCAATGCGCAAATAAACCAACGGTAATTAGTGATTTTGCCGACAGCAGTATCATTTTCCATCTTCCAGTCTCCTTGCTCAGACAGTTTCCTAAAAGGCTTTAAGAATACATGAACAACACAGGCAAAGTCGAGCCTAAGTTAGCGAGAAAAACCCCGACTCACGCCTTGCCAGGCGGTTCCGTCCCTTCGTTGAGGATGGTGATCATGTTAGAAACCTTATTATAGGATAACCCATTATCCTATAATAAGACTTTTTCTTGTTATAGGTTCGCGACAAGGAGCTCTGTGCTTAAAGAAGCCCCCCTTTTCGCTTGATTATTGGGCGGGAAAGGACGAAACTTAAAACACGTTTGATCGTGATGGAGTTATGAGTAACAGAGAAAAAATCTTTATCTTCCGGGGCAACGAGATCCTCGTCGAGGCGGGCACGGATCGTGTGGTGACAGAAAAGCCTGTTCTGCTCGACGATGGCGCCATCAGTGACTACTTGGACGAGAAGGCACACGTGCCGCCTGCACTCTATTCGATTGCGGTGTGCTCCGACACGCCAGCGCCTGAAGGAACCGAGTGGCGCCTCGTCCGCCGGATGCTAGCGGTTACGCCGGAGCCGGTCTTGCAGCCGATGCTCAAAGCCCTGGCCCTTTTTCACTGGCGATTGACGGTTCAGTTCTGCGGTAAATGTGGAGCGCCCACTGAGGACAAGAGCGACGAGATCGCACGCATCTGTAAGACCTGCGGCTTTGTCACCTTCCCCCGGCTCTCGCCTGCCATCTTGGCTGTCATCAGGAAAGACAATCAAATCCTTCTGGCGAGTAACGCCAAGTTCACGACAGGCGTATTCAGTCTGGTTGCCGGCTATTTGGAGGTCGGCGAGAATTTTGAGGAGTGCGTTCGTCGCGAAGTGCGCGAAGAGGTCGGGGTTGAGATCGACAACATCACCTATGTCGCCTCCCAGCCGTGGCCCTTCCCAGATGCGCTCATGGTCGGCTTCGAGGCTACCTGGAAATCAGGCGAGATCAAACCCGATGGCGTCGAGATTTTAGAGGCCGGTTGGTTCGGCCCCGACAACCACCCGCCCTTGCCACCTCCGGGCAGCCTCTCCCGCAAGCTCATCGACCGCGCCTTTAAAAAGCTTTCGAAATAGGCGGCTGCCCTCCGGATGCGTGAACGCATCCCGTGCAACTGAATAGCTTTTTTCTTATCCAGTTCCAAAGTGGGTGTTTACACCACTTGCCACAGCGGGTGTTTACACCGCTTTCCCTTTAGCGGGTGTTTACACCGCTTTCTATTGCGATCTGCTCGCACCACGCATTCATCATGAGACACTTTTCGCGGGTAAGGTCTGCGGGGTGCCCCGTATCGGGATACGCAGAAAGAATCAGCAGGCGGCCTTGCTCACAGAGGTCGAAGTAGCGCCCGTGTGGTTTGAAAAGCTCGGGGAAGCCATCGGGCTTCATCAGAATGACATCGCCCTTATCAGCCTCCAACACGGCCTTGGCAATCTCCTTTTCACCCGGCGAGATAAAAGGCGACACCACGACCATGCCCCGTCGGGCCTGCTGCAGTGTCTCATCCCGCAAACGCTGTATCTCGTCAGGTGAGGCCCGACGTGAAACACGGATGTTGCCCATTTCCGGCCTGTCGAGCAAGAAGAGGTTTCCATAGCCGCTCCAGCTTTGATCTGCTGGAAGCCGGGCGTGCTTCAATTGGTTGATGCGCCGAAAGACATCGGGATTGGCCTTCTTGACACAATAGCGACGGGGGTTGTCGCAGAGATAGTGTGTATAGGCCTTCAATGCCCCTTTCCGCCAGACACAGAGATCATGATAACCGGGCGCCCAGACGTTGAGCGCAGGGTTGCCGGTCTTTTTTCGCAAGGCACTAGTGACCTGTGATTTGAAGGCGCGTAAAGGCACACCCACACTCTGCGTCATCTGCTCCTTCACCTGCACAATGCCATGAAGATGGTCTGGCATAATCACCAGGGTGGAGGTCGAAATCTCAGGGTAGGTTTTTGGCATGTCATGCCACAGATTATAGACCAGCCACCCATTCTCGTTAAGGGTGGCTTTGTTGTCGGCACACGTCGCAAAAAGCGGCCGCCGCTCCAGCGTCGTCATGGTGATCATGTAAAACGCCGGTGCATGGTAATCTTGATAGGGGTTGCGGTGGTTCACGGCCTCCTCCCCGGATGCGTGACCGCATCCTGTGCAACTGAATGCATTGCTTTGTTCATCACGACCTCTTTTCTCTTATCCAGTACCAAAGTGGGTGTTTACACCACTTTTCCGCAAGCGGGTGTTTACACCGCTTCTTCGCAACCCATATTTTGTAGCACTATACTCAAATTCCACTTGCTTTGTCTATGATAAAGCATAAGAATAACAGCTAACTAAATGGACGAACTAGGGGGTAATGAATGAAAACGAGTCGCATGATTGTTAAGACTGTTGCACTGTTGCTGGTGTGTTGCGGCGCCTCCCTTTGTCACGCGGCTGAAAAGCCGAACATCATTCTGGTGATGCCGGATGATGTGGGTTACGGCGATTATGCCAGTCTCGGCAATCCGGTCATGCGCACGCCGACCGTTGACAGCTTGAAAAAGCAGAGCATGCTCTTCACACAGTTTCACACGAGCCCCACCTGCGCGCCTTGCCGTTCCGCACTGCTCAGCGGACGCCATGAGTTCAAGAATGGTGTGACCCACACGGTCCTGGAACGCGAGCGTCTCAGCTTGAAGACCATCACCTTGCCTCAGGTGCTCAAGACTGTCGGTTACACTTCCGGCATCTTCGGCAAGTGGCATCTGGGTGATGAAGAGGCGTACCGTCCTGAGAATCGCGGCTTTGACGAGGTCTATATCCATGGCGCCGGCGGCATCGGTCAGACCTATGCCGGGTCCTGCGGCGATGCGCCGGGCAATTCAAATATCAATCCCGCGCTTTGGCACAATGGAAAATTTGAGAAGACCCAGGGATACTGCACCGATCTCTTCTTTGAACAGGCCATGGTATGGATGGAATCGAAGCAGAAGGTTAAGCAGCCCTTCTTCGCCATGATCACGCCGAATGCCGCCCATACGCCGCTAGTCCTTCCAGAGGCCTATTATCAGCAGTATATCGGGAAACCGGGGGTGGATATCAATATGGCAAAGTTCTTTGGCATGATAGAGAACATTGATACGAACCTCGGAAAGCTGTTGGCGAAACTTAAGGAGTGGCAGATCGAGGAGAACACTCTTGTCATCTATCTCGGGAGTGATAATGGCGGCACGTTTGGAACAAAACTTTATAATGCCGGTATGCGCGGTGGCAAGTGCACGGTTTATCAGGGCGGCACACGCGTACCCTGCTTCTTCCGCTGGCCAGCCGGCAATATTCCGGCTGGAAGTTCGTGCGATGCGCTCTCGGCCCATCTGGATATTTTGCCGACGCTTGCGGAGATCACCGGTGCGACACTCTCGGATGAGGTGAAACAGCAGGTCGAAGGACGCAGTCTGTTGCCGCTACTGAAAAATGCGAAAGCGGAGTGGCCCGAACGGACGCTCGTGCATCACCTCGGACGCTGGGGTAAGGGTAAGGTCGCGGAATCCAAGTATGCGTGCAGCGCCATCCAGAACGCCCGTTTTACCTTGGTCAATAATGAAGAGCTCTATGACCTTCAGGCGGACCCGGGTGAAACGACCAACGTCATCGCCAAGCATTCCGATGTCGTGGCTTCTCTTCGCACCGCGTATGATCAGTGGTGGGAGGCTGTACAGCCACTCCTCGTCAATGAGCATGTCAAAGCCCCGAAGATGAATCCCTTCAAGGAACTTTACTGGAAGCAGTTCGGAGGGGAGCCGACCCCGGAAATGCTCAAACGAATGGATCCGGACACTCCCCCCGGCGAAAAAGCACCCGGCCCGAAACGCGAGAAGAAGCAGTAGGCTGCCTCGGATCGGTTCGCCACGGGAACCTACGCGAAAAACCGAGTTTGACTTGTTTCGCGCTCTCTTTTTCGCTATAGTATGCCCCAATTTCAACCAAGTGAGGGACCCCATGAAATACGATAAAAACCAAGCGTTAATTCAAAGTGAGATTCCAGGACTTCCACCCCCACGTCGCGGCAAGGTCCGCGATCTGTATGATCTGGGCGACAGCCTCCTGCTCGTGGCGACAGACCGCATCAGCGCGTTTGATGTGATTATGCCCAATGGCATTCCAGACAAAGGCCGCATTTTGAATACCCTGAGCATGTTCTGGTTTGACCTGTTGAAATGGATGCCA
>CAIZQW010000006.1 GCA_903935195.1 uncultured bacterium | reverse complement strand
CAGTATATCGCCATTTTTTATCAGATGAGGCGAGCCTTCTATTTTATTTCCAACGGACTGGTGGGCGGGAGTCCCTGTATGAAGCAACTCCGCAAGCGGCTCTGGGACAATATCTTCACGCATGATATGCGCTGGTATGTGCGCGGACTCTGGAATCGGATGGAAGATTTCTCGACTTTGTTGCTTGGCGAGACCGGCACAGGCAAGGGGGCTGTTGCGGCTGCGTTGGGGCGTTCGGGGTTCATTCCCTTCCTTTCAGGTAAACGTGCTTTTGCCGAGAGTTTTACGCGCGCGTTTGTGGCGATCAACCTCTCGCAGTTTTCAGAGACGCTGATCGAGTCGGAGTTGTTTGGTCATCGCAAGGGCGCCTTTACGGGTGCGGTAGAACGGCATGAGGGCGTCTTTGCGCGGTGCAGTCCGCATGGCGCGATCTTCTTGGATGAGATCGGCGATGCCTCGGAGCCGATTCAGATTAAACTCTTGCAAGTCTTACAGCTACGTACCTTCTCGCCAGTCGGCAGCCATGAGGTCTGCAGGTTCAAAGGCCGTGTGATTGCAGCCACAAACCGTGATCTTGGGACCTTGCGGCGCGAGGGAAGCTTCCGTGACGACTTCTTCTATCGGCTTTGTTCCGATCAGATTGAAATTCCGACGTTGCGCCTGCGGCTTCAGGAGTCGCCTTCCGAACTGGAAGCACTGGTCAGTCATATCTTGTCGCGGTTGAGTGGCGATGCGCAGGCAGGTACGCTTTCCGCGGTGCTGGAGGCCATTGAAAAGGGCGTCGGCCGTGACTATGGCTGGCCGGGCAATGTCCGGGAACTGGAACAAGCCGTGCGTTGCATTTTGCTGACAGGGGTTTATTGCGGCGATGCCAACAAGACCGCAGCTGAAGATGCATGGCTCTCGGCCTTGGAGCGTGGCGAGTTGTCAGCGCAGCAACTGAGCGCGGGCTATTGTCAGCGGCTTTTCAAACGGTATGGCAGTTATGGCGAAGTCGCCCGCCGCACAGGTCTTGATTGGCGTACTGTGAAGAAGAATGTCAATATCCAATAATCAACACGGAATATCCAATGTTCAAGGGAAAGGCAGCATTTCCGATGGTTATTGATCATTCCGTGTTGGATATTGGATATTCCCTTACATCTGCCGTAGAAGTGCTTCGTCGATGACCTGATGGATGCGCACATCTCCGAGTCCGATCGGCAAGGAGAAACGAATTTTACCGTTGGCTGTTTTTTTGTCGCGCATCATGACCTCGATGAGCTGAACACATGAGGTGCCGTGCGGCAGGGAGGTCGGAAGTCCGACGGAGTCAAAAATTTTAGTGATCTGATCTGCGAAGTCTGGCGAGGCGAGGCCTGCCTTCTCGGCTAAGCGCGCCTCAATCACGGTTCCGATGGCGACAGCCTCACCATGCAGCATGGAAAAGTGGGCGTGATGTTCGATGGCATGTCCGATCGTATGGCCGAGGTTGAGCGCAGCCCTGACATTCTTCTCATAAGGGTCTTTGATGATCGTCTTGACCTTGACCGCCAACGAGCGCGCCACAAGGGTGATCAGTGTTTTTGCATCAATCGTCGCTGAACAGGGCTTGGAGGGTTCAGCATCCTTGCAACAGGCAAAGCGTTCGAGCAGCGGGATCAAGCCAGGATCGCCGATGATGGCATGCTTGATGGTCTCCGCCAGTCCGCAACGAAGTTCGGATACGGGAAGTGTGGCCAGAGTCGAGGTGTCGATGAAGACCGCACTGGGCGCATGGAAGGCTCCGACAAGGTTCTTTCCCTCTGGAAGGTCAGCACCTGTCTTGCCGCCGATGCCAGAGTCTACCATGGCGAGCAAGGTGGTGGGGAGGTTGATCCAGCGGATGCCGCGCATCCAGATTGCCGCGGCAAAGCCTGTGAGGTCGCCGACCACGCCGCCACCAAGTGCTATGACGGTGTGGGTACGTTCAATTCCTGCCTTTGCAAAGGCTCCCAGAATCGTTGAGACAGTCTCAAGCGTCTTGGTCGCTTCGCCTGCCGGGATCGCGAAGCAGGTGGCTTCGATGCCAGCACGCTTCAAGGCTTGGACAACGCGGTCGCCATAGAGGGGAAGGGTGTGGGTGTCGCAGACAATCACCGTCTTCTTGCCGATCTCAAGACCTTCGATCTGGCGGTCGAGTTGCGCGAGCACATCGGCTCCGATCACGACATCATACGGATTGCCCATACCGTAGACATGGTAGAGTCCCAGCTCCGCTTGGACCTGATCCGCTGTTTCCTCGGGCGAGCCTGTCCCGACGACTACACGGTGAGGGAAGGAACCATAATGTTCCGCCCGCTCGGCTAGTAGCTGAGCAATCGGTTTTCCTTTGCCTGGGGCGATTGGTTGCGCGCAATCCGTCTTAACCGCGAGCAGGGGGCGCTGATTGGGTTTGTTCGCGATGCGCTGTTCTAAGATGGCGACACTCACATCGAGGAAGAGAATGGTTCCTTGCGATTCCGCAAAGGCGCGACTGTCTGGATTGAGCAAGGCGCCTCCACCGAGACTGATGATACAGGGTTCGACATCCGCCGCAGCGACTCTCAATGCCTTTTGTTCACGCAGGCGGAAACCAGCTTCGCCTTCCACCGCGAAGATATCACGAATCTGCATCCGGGCAGTGGCTTCGATGGTTTGGTCGACGTCGATGAGCTTGCGTCCCAGACGCTCGCTGAGAATTTGTCCGATGGTTGATTTGCCGCTGCCGGGGGGTCCGTAGAGAAAAATATGCGCCATAGTGT
>CAIZQW010000005.1 GCA_903935195.1 uncultured bacterium | reverse complement strand
GAAAAGCGCGCATATTGGCAGGCCCGCCAGGCCATCGCCCATCCGGCCCCCTTGAGGTCACGTTTCACGAGGGACTTTTTCGCCGCCTGGTATAACTCCGGGTTCTTGCGTGGAGAGATCAGGAAGCCGGGATAGTGTCCCACAAGATGGGAAAGATGGCGATGGGCGGGATCGACATTCACAGCTGCTTCGATACCCCACTCAAGGATGGAGCCGTCTTTGCCGATGCGGGGCGTTTCCAATCCAGCCAATTTCTCCCTGACGGATTTCGTGAAATCATCATCGACTCCGAGGATAGCCGCTGCTGCCAGATAATCGCTCATAACCTGCCAGATGATGCTCAGGTCGTATGCCGCCACCGGTCCGATCTCCGACTCAAGCTTGTTGCCGTTTTCATCCGTGTAGTTGAATCCGGTTTCGTGGGAGCAGGAAGCCCGACCGACCCACTTGCCGGTCACGTGATCACGGATCACCCAGCTCTGAACGAACTCGCAGCTTTCCCTGAGGATGGGCCAACCGGTTTCTCGGAGAAACGCGGCATCGCCCGTGAAGCGGTAGTGCTCCATGATATCCATGGTCATCCAGGGAGCGGTAATGAGCGAGCCACTCCATCTGACTTTGCGGGCGCTGCTGATGGTTCGGCCCCAGAGATTCACGGCAACCGGTGTGCAGAAGCCCTTGGCACCGTAGCTGGCGGCCATCTTGCGCCCTTCGGCACGCAGCATGTCCAGCAACCAGAACACGGGTTGGTGGCACTCGGAAAGGCCCGTTGTTTCGGAAGACCAGTAATTCATCTGCATGTTGATGTCCAGGTGGTAGTCGCTGTTCCATGGGTTTTTCAACTTATCGGCCCAAATCCCCTGCAGGTTGTTGGGCAGCGATCCGGGACGCGACGAAGAAACCAGCAGGTAGCGTCCGAACTGGAAATACAGTTCCATTAGGTCCGGATCGGATTGCGTCCCGTGAAACCGTGCAAGGCGCTCATCGTTCGGAAGCGCGAGCAACTCCGGCGAACTTTGACCAAGATCAATATCGCAGCGACACATCAGCGACGACACATCCGCCATCGAGTCCTTGCGGATCCGCGTCCATGGTTTGGCCTGCACCTTGGCGAGTGTGTTGGCAGCCCTCTTTTGCCAACCGTCCGGCAGCGGAACCTGCGGTTGGGCTTTGTTGAAATCCGTCGCACAGGCTAGCAACAGCGTGACCGCCTTCGCGGAGCGAATCCGCAGCACACCTTCACCGCCAGTGACACTGCCACCCTCGAGCAGCGCTTTCAGTACCGTAGAGAATTTGGTGCCCAGATAGGGATCATTTCCCTTGTCATACTGCGCCTGGCCCTCCAGTAGCAGTTCGTCACCGCCCTTCACGACCGGTCGGATCTTCGCGACCGGGTGTGACATGCTCACGTCGAAGTTGAGTCCATCGGCCGCCGTGGAAGAAAGACGGATGGCTATGCAGTCGTCCACAGCAGAGCTGATTGTTTCCTCGATGATCACCGATCCGTCGGACTTCGGCTGGGAGACGGTCACCAGGCCGGTAGCCACGTCCAAACTGCGCCGATAGCCGGAGGATTCCGGTTTCGCCGGGCCGACATGCTCGATCCACAGATCGCCCATCGTCTGATAGGAACCAATCTCCGGGGCAGTTCCCATAATGATTTTGGCTTTATATAAATCGTCAGCCTCCTTGTATTTTCCGGCATCGACCATCTTCTGCACCTCAGTGACTTTGTCCCTGGTTGTCGCCGGATGGCGCAGCATCGGCTCCTTGGCCCAGATGCTGTTCTCATTGAGCTGAATGCGTTCCTTGGGCCAGGTTCCAGCCACCATCGCCCCCAGCCTGCCGTTGCCTACCGGTAGCCCAAGCTTCCACTCACTGGCGGGTTTGGTGAACCAGAGCTCCCGTTGGCTCTTCCAGCTTGACCCAGAGGCAAGGGCGTAAAGCTGGCCAAACAGAAGCACCCCGCATAATATTAGTTTATAGTTCATTTTTTCTTCTCTAAAAATTACAGTTCATTTGTTTTCTCCAACTCTAATATTATCAAATAGATTGCGGTCATAAGTGCTGGCAATAAAAGCCATGCCGTTCGTGCCGGTTTGGCTTATCACTTCAGCAAGTTTCTTTCCGTCAACGTAGCCGCAAATCATATCGCCTTTCATTTCCAGACACAGTTTGTGCCATTCTTTATTATCGAATCCAGGCAATTCGCCTGATGCAAGGGTGTTAGTCTGCCAGTTGAGCCGCCAATTCCCATTGTTGGCAAGTATCCAGCGATAGCCGAGTTTTTCACGGTGGGCGTAGCGTCCGCCTATTTCGACATCCCCTCCCGCGATAAACACATCAGATTCAATCTTGCAGTCCTGCCATTTCGAGTCACCGAAAAGACTGTAAGGCTTGAGGAGTTTGGCGTTCATCCACACAATCCCCTGGGCAGGCAGTATCTGAGCAAGACATAATCCCTTTACCGGATGGCTCACCGTTTCGAAAGTGCCCTTCTGGTCGGATAAATAGCGTGGGGTCTCGCCGGCGCGGCAGCTCTCGAAATTTTCCTCGTAAGGTAACGGGAATGGTTTCTCAGGCGGCGGGACACCATATGAGCCTTTTCTCTGACCAGACGTGCTTGTAAAAGAATAAACCGAATCGGGCTCGAGTCTAATTTCGGCAGTATTATCGCGTATTGCAAGGGGCGCCAGCTCCACGAACTGACTTTCGGCTGTAGATTTCCAGACATGAATTGGTCCGGATTTCAGGCCAGGCTCGATATTGAGCCGGATAGTACCTTTATCACCGGTGACTACGATGACCGACCAATCGCCGGTCTTAGGATCCCGCAGTGCGACATGACTGCCGCGCCATGTATTGGTATCTATCTGCCCGCAGGCACTGTCCATGTATATCCAGCCCGGCTCAGCAAACTGAGTAGTATGAGCGATAGTCCAGATTGCGGGCCAGATCTCATAATGACCGCTCCACGGGGTGTCAGCCTGCATCGCACCGGTATCGCCCCATATTACCTGCTCGTATATAGAGTCGACAGGACACCAGATAAGATACTTGGTGATACGGTCATAAGTGTAGAGTTTGTTAATGAGTCTGGCCAGATATAGCGCTCCTTTGCCGCCCCACTCTTTTCCTGACTGGCTCCATTCTTCGCTCGCCCAAAGCGGCTTGCCGGAAAGTTTGGCCTTATCGGTGGCATGGCGGCCCTTCTTCTGATCGATATTCCACGGACTGCGCCCATCTACATAATGGTAGCCGACCGCACTGATAAGCCGGTCAAGCTCGGGGTCTTTCTCCAGTTTATCGAAGATCTGCCAGAACGCTTCGTCATCATCCGGCGCCTGCAGCTTGACCTTGGAAAAGCCGCTGGCATCCATGGCAGGACGCAGATCATTCCTTATCCAGTTGAGATCGGTTCCCATCTCGTTCTGGGCTGCTGAGACCCAGTCCAACTCAAGCCCATAGTCCTTTCGCGCCAAATCTAAAAACGAAGTAAACCAATCCGCGGAATCCTTCGAAAAACGGTCTTTGATCCAGCAAGGATAAGCCCAAGGCAGGCACTCGAGCGCTATCTGCGGGTTTCGTTTCCGGGCCTCGGCCATCAGCCAGAACTCATAGCCACGAGGCCTGGGACTGTTCAGTTCATCACGGGTCACAGCATGGGACGGCTCGCTGCCGCAGGTGGAATTCTCTCCGCAGCCTATCTCCACCTTGAGATGCTGGAACCCAGCGCCGAATTTCGGCTTGAACAG
>CAIZQW010000004.1 GCA_903935195.1 uncultured bacterium | reverse complement strand
TGCTGGAGCTTGGCGCGCGGAACTTGGTCGCTCTTTGGATATTCGGTGATGATGCGTTGGTACGTTTTGACCGCGTCATCCTTGCGTTTCAATTTGCGATAACACTCGCCTAAACGAAACAGGATGGCCTCACGGTTAGGGGAGTTGGTATTCACGGAGAGGGCCAGGTACTCCTTTGCGGCGAGCTCATACATATCCCTTCGCAGGAGGCCGTCTGCAAATTGTAGGCGGTCCTGCGTCTCCATCGCATCCTGCGCAGGAAGCAACGGAGAGATCATGCAGAGTATCAGAAATGAGATCGTCTTTTTCATGTGTGCCTTGCTCAGAGGTTGGTCTTGGCGCGCTTGTCTTCGATCGTCGCCATGGAAAAATTCCAGATGTTGGCTTGGCGGCAGGTGTCAACCACATTCATCAGGTCTTCATACCGTGTGTCTCTGTCTGCGCGCAACACGACGGGTTGTCCAGGAAAGTTCTTGCCCAAGCGGGTGAGACGCGTCTTCAATACCTCAAGGGTGAACGTCTGTTGGTTGATAGAGAGGCGCCCATCCTTGGCGATGTTGATGATGACTTCGCCTGGGAGACGGTCAGGAACCTTGCCGCTTTTGGCGGAGGGTAACGAGATGTCTATTTCGTACTCCCATTGAGAAAAGACGGAGGTAGTAATGAAGAAGCAGAGCAGGAGGAAGATCACATCCATCATGGCTGTCAATTGGAAGGTCGGCAAGACACCGCGCGTTTTTTTTCGAAAATTCATAAGAGACTCCCTTTCTCGTTAAGGAGGAGAAGGCGGCTTTCTATTTGGTACGCTCAAAGGAGGCCAGCGCGGCGACAACTTCTGCTGAAAGTGCCTCTAAGTTGGAGATTTGCTTGCTGGCATGTCTGCGAAAAAGTGCATAGCAGGCCATGCAGGGAATCGATACGATGAGGCCAAAGATGGTGGTCACAATCGCTTGCGAGACACCCGCTGCCAGAACAACAGGCTTAGCACTGGCAATATCACTGGCGACCGAGCCAAAAGCCGTTAACATGCCCAGAACCGTTCCGAGGAGTCCGAGCAAAGGAGCAATCGTGGCGATGTCGAGGAGAAATTCAGTCTGCCCTTGAATCGAATCTGCCTGACGGGAGCCCTCAGCCTCCGTCATGCTACGGAGCATGGCTGTGTCGCAGTCAGGAATGTTTCGAATACAATCCAAGGAAGAGAGGACAACCGAGGAGAAGGCACAAGGGGTACGTTCCGTCAGTCGACGTGTCTCAGTGATATCGCCTGCACGAAGGCGTGAAAGGACATCGCTGACCAGTTCATGAGGCAGAATGGCATTGGTTCGTAGCGCCCAAAGAAAATAGATGATCATGGAGAGGGAACAGATCGAGAGGAAGGCTAAGACCCACATGATCCAGCCGCCGTATTCCCAGGCCTGTTTCAGGGACATGCCATAAGCATTGGCTGCAGGTCCTGCGCCCTCTGCTACGTCCTTGGCTAGGGCTATGCCCATGGTGCTAATGAGGGTTATCATGCTAATCGCTATTTTCTTCATCGTTTCTCTCCCTTAGGTTTGTCAATGTTTGTTACGTCGTCGGGTTGTTAGCAACCCAAAAGCTTTTTAAAGGTTTTTGTTGTCCACTGCTTCTCGCTTTTCGCCCAGTTCAACGTATGCTGAATGCGAGTACGATAGAGATTAAAGTCTAAGCCTGCTGTTGCCCCCAAATGGCTCTTCTTGGCAATGGCTTTGTCAGGATCTTCTGACGCGAGGGCCTCAAGGTTTGCGCGCACCTGCTGATAGGCGTCCCGGAACGGCATGCCGCCTGCCACCAGTTGGAGCGCAGCATCGGTCGCGAAGACGCCTGGCGTAAAACCCGCCCGTAGGCGTTCTTCGTGAACGCCCAAGGAGCGAACCAGGAGCGACATGATACGCAAAGATGCACGCGTGACGCGCAAACCCTCCATGTAGAGAGCCTTGCTCTCTTGTAGGTCGCGGTTGTATCCTCCAGGCATGGACTTCAACAGGTTGTTGGCGGCGGAGCCAAGTCCGAGGACAACAGCGGTCTTGGCCCGGATGAGCTCAAGGACATCGGGGTTGTACTTTTGCGGCATAATGCTACTGCCAGTGCACAGGTCAGGCGGTAACGCAAAATAGCCAAACTCGGGCATGGAGAAGAGGATAAGATCTTCAGACAAGCGTGAAAGGGTCAACATGATTTGACCACAGGCAGAGAGCAGAATGGCTTCATTCTTGCCGCGCATGTTGCTCGCATGAAAGACATTGTGGTGGGGTTCGCTGAAGCCCAGAAGCTTGGCTGTCAGATCACGATCAATGGGAAGGGGAACGCCATATCCTGCGGCGGAACCGAGGGGGCACTTGTCATTGAAGGTGTATGTGGCCTCAATCATGATCAGATCATCGAGGAGTGCTTCAGCATAGCCAGTCGCCCAGAGACCAACAGAGCTGGGCATGGCGGGTTGAAGGTGGGTGCGCCCGACCATGGGAAGCTTGGCATGGCGCTTTCCAAAGACCACGAGCGCTTCGGCTAAGGTGGCAACCTCGGTTGTCATGCCCAGAAGCTCGTCGCGCACATGCAAGCGGATGTCTACAGCGACTTGATCGTTTCTGCTACGCCCAGTATGAACCTTTCGGCCGAGTTCGCCCAGCCGTTCGGTGAGACGACGTTCGACGGCCAGATGAACATCTTGATCCGCCTCGGTGATGGTAAAGGTTCCTTGTTTGACCTCCTCCATAATCGCGGCTAACGCTTTCAAAACCTTTTTTCGCTCTGCCTCTGTCAGGATCGGGGGCGTGACCTTCATTTTCGAAAGCATGGTCACATGCGCAGCCGTTCCGAGACAATCCCAGAGAGCAAGATTGAGATCCAAGACCGGGTCGAGTCCAACCGTAAAGGAGAGAACATCTGGATTAATTTTTCCGACAATCGTTTTTTTGTTCGTGCTCATCAGCTCCCCGCTTCTTCCTGTGACAAGCGCCGTGCCTGTTCAACAGGGATTATTCACTGCGCAACGTTTTTCCAGCCTGAACCGCTTGCTCAACCTCTTTTCGTTGGGCTTCCGCCACTGCTAAGAGCTGTGCAAGATCGGGTTTCTGCTTGCCAGCGGCGTATGCTTCTAAAAAGGCCATATATCGCTCGGCCAGTCCAGTCAGCGTTGCATCCCGTCCAATGGCCGCCATCCCGATCCTCCGAGCCTGCACGAGGGCGGCTTTTCTAAGGACTGGGTCGTCTTTCGTTTCGAGTAACTCTTGGAACGTGATGTACGGCTTCTTTGAATTGAATACTTTACCATAATCAGATGGGTAAATCAATAAGCTAGAACGAAACCGTTGAAGAACGCCTTCACTGGTCATTCCGAGGAGGACAACCTTTTTGCTGAGCGAGAGCAGCCAGAGATCCAGGTCCTCATCGAGGTGTTGAAGATTGGTTGTTCCAGTAATGGCACCCGCGATTTTTTCAATGGACCAGTCGTTTCCAGCTGAAGCATTTTTAAGGAGGGTGTCAAAGGGAGTTTTACCCTCTGAACTCTTTCGTTCGGAGAGATAGGCCACCAATACGGTACCTATCGCCGGCTCAGAAATGGCTCCATTTTTAATCAGGAGCAACTCTTGTGCGGGTGGCAGGGCAGCATGCGACCAAAGCCAGAGGATGCGATCAATGTCGGCTGCCCAGGTTGTCTTGTCCATCTTACGGATCGCCCCTTCCGCCAGCCAGGAAGGGAGCTTGGTGAGGATGTTCTCATTTCCTTCGCTTGATGAGACCAGCCACGAACGATAGAGCGCGAGCCAAATGGCTCTGCGGAAGAGGGCTAAATCCGCAGCTTCGGGGTCAGGGAGTTCGATCCGCTCAACGACATCTTTGTCGGAGAGACGGAACCGTGAGGAGAGAACCTGCTTGTCGCCATCTCGCTTGTTGCCGATGAGGATTTCGAGTTGCGCAGGCGGGGTTGGAAAAACAAGACGTGTTGCGCGGAAAAATTCAGAACGTGTATTGTCCGTGAAGAGGAGAACGGGTGTCCGGTAGCCAGCCATGCCAATGGAGGAACGAACACAAATCAGTCGGTCACTCGAAAAGATAGGCGCCACCGGCATGAGCGCACGAGGCGACAGCAGGGTAGCCGGCGGAGCCGAAGTCTGTGCAAAGCCGCTCCATGCACTCAGCAAAAAAAGGATACTGACTATCCGATAGGTCATAACAGGTCTCGCGTAAGGTTTAAACGTGAGAGACAGTATGCCATAAGTAGGGGATTAAAAAAAGTCTTTGTTGTTTGACGCGAAGGGTCAATATGCGCCCCATGGACTCTATCGAGTAATAGGGTTCATCGCTCAAAAGAAAAATAGGTGCCTCGAGGAGGGATTGCTAAGCCTGTCGGCGTAGTCATTAATGAGATCCAGCCATTCGTGACGGGGCTCGACGGGCTTGCCCCGCCAGCGATATCGCCATTCTTGATATCCCCGTGATCATTATTACTGTCTAGCGAAGCAAATGCCACTTTCCACGACTGGTTGCTATTGAGCCCCGTGTAAGTTTGCAGATAAGACCATTGCACTGCATAATCAATAACCGTAGTGAAGTTAAAATTTGTCGTGTTCTGATCGCTGATCACGCGGACATACCCGTCTGTTGTACGGCTATTGCCGTTGATATCATTGATTGCCTTTGATGAGGGATTCCCATCAATATCCGCCAAATTTGAGGTAGACCATGTGGCGCCAATTGTGGCTCGAACTTGCATTTCTAATCCATGCTTGGCAATATCCGTATTGTTGTAATTGTCCCAGCCAAAGGCATAGTCAGGATTCCCGTCTTCTCCAACACCCTGATTGTAGTTAGTCCCAATTAGATTGATCAGGACAAAATGGGCATTTCCAAAGGTCGTCTGATTGGTGGTGTTTGCCTGTACGCGCTGACGGAAGAAGAGATAACCATTGGTGGAGGCATAAAAACCAGCTGAATTTGTCGTGTCCCCGACAAAATCCAAGTGGGTTTTTGCCAGCCCGTCATTTGGGTCATTCAGACCGTTCAGCGGAATCCAAGTGGTTGGCCAATTTCCGTAGCTGCCAATCACCTCGTTGGTTGCTGCTAGACTCGTGGAGGTGAAGTGGTTGAGAAAACCAGCCAGAAACAACAGAGATGCAACCCGAGTTACCCTTTTAAAGTTTGTCAGACTATGCATAATGTGGAGCCCTTACAATTTAGACCCATTTTTAATTAAATAACACATTATTATTTTGAAGGAAATAGGGGCGATAGTCAATCGTAATTCACATCAGGTCGTTGATATTTTGGCTTTTCCGAGGCGTCATTTTGCGCTATTATATAACCTCTTTATGCAAGCTGAAGTAGCAACTATAAGAGGCGAGAAAGCCATTGTGCCACAAGAGCGGAGCCGTCGGAAGGTGTTGACGGAGGCCGTGATTTCGTATGTGGCACGGGAGTGTCTTGTGCCGCCGTTGACTGCTGACGAGCTGGATGCCCATGCGCGGTGCGCAGCCGCAGTCGCGGGCATGACCCCTGAAGAGCTTCCGTATGTCATGCTCGTGCTTAATAATGCGCTCTGGGCGGATGTCGTGGCTGGAATACCGTGCGAACGTAGGCTTTTATTGCTTCCTCAATGTCTTTCCCATACCCCGGACTGCGCAGCGGAAAGGGATGGGCTGGGTCTGCTCTGCGCACAGTGCGGTAAGTGCGCGATTGGCACGTTGCAAACTGAGGCAGATCGTCTGGGGTATGTGACGCTCGTGGCAGAGGGGACGACCGTAGTCAGTAAGCTTCTCTCGAGTGGAAAGATTGATGCGGTGATTGGCGTGGGCTGTCTCGAGTCCCTTCAGCGTATTTTCCCCGTGATGAACGCCCATGCGATTCCTGGTCAGGGCGTACCGCTACTTTCTGATGGCTGTATCCACACGGTCGTGGACCTTGAGGAAGCCTTGCAGATGCTGCGGATCCGCAAAAAGAAGGCGGATCTCCGTCAGATGGATTTAGAGGATGTATCGGAGCTGATCACGCGTTGGTTTTCTAAGGAGTCGCTTCAGGAGCTGAGTGGGCTTCCGCTCACAGAACCCCAGCGCATTGGCCACGCATGGATGATGACAGGCGGAAAACGTTGGCGGCCCATGCTGACGGCGGCTGTCTTTCATGTTGCAGGCGGGGAGATCGAAAAGATCCGTCGCGCGGCAATTGGTGTCGAGTGTTTCCACAAGGCCTCGCTCATTCATGATGATATCGAGGACAATGACGACGAGCGCTATGGCATCCCGACTATCCACAAACAGTACGGTATTCCTGCCGCCATCAATGCAGGCGATTACCTGCTGGGGGAGGGGTATCGGCTGATCGCCTCCTCGGAATTTTCAGGGGAGACACGCGCAGCCATGACCTTGGTGGCGGCCAAAGGCCATTGCGAGTTGAGTTTGGGGCAGGGGGAGGAGCTGGCCTTCTGCCGCAAACCTTATCCGGTCACCGAAAGCACCGTGCTCCATATTTATGAGCAGAAGACAGCCGCGGCCTTTGAGGTGGCCTTGTTAGTCGGTGCACATGCGGCAGGCGTGGATGAGCGGACCTGCCAGCAGCTCTCGGCCTTTAGTCGCGCCGTGGGCACGGCCTATCAGTTGCAAGATGATATCGAAGATTTTCGGTCAGCACCCGGACGTGCTGCGGATCTGCTCTCGTTACGTCCCACCATCTATTTGGCTGTTGCCTGTGGGAGCGACCATCCAGAGGTGCGAGCTGCGATGGATGCTGTCTGGACAGGTGAACTGGAGGGGCGTCTGCGCCTGATCCAGGCGATTACTGATGCTGGACTTCAAACACGCGTCGATCTTCTTCTGGAGCACTATCGCCACGAATCCGAGCGCGTCATCTCCTCGATTCAGCACACCGGCCTTAAGCGCCTCCTCCGCCGTCTTCTCACGAAGATGCTCTCGCGTTAAGCAATTATCGGCTGCTAAGACTCGTAATGGAACTGATATTCCGCAGTCGAGAGCTTGTGATAAAGCTCCTTTTCGTGGGCAAGCATGGGGGACGCATTGACTATTTTTGAAAATCCCTCCCAGATGCCGAACCAGCCCAAGGGAACAAATAAGATCTCCATCAATTGAACGACAAGCGGAGCAAAAATCGTAAAGTACGAAACGAGCGTAATCGAACATAAGGAGAATATTCCGATCAAGACGAAAAGCGCCCCTCGGGTTTTTAAGCGATAAATATCTCGCTTTTTCTGAAAGGCTTTATCTTTGAAATACTTTCTAAGCCGCCTAATGACCATCTGTTCCGAGTGATCATCTTTTAGGCTTTTCGGGGCGTAGAAGGAGAGGAGGAGTGCCCCCTTAGGCGTTTCACGGTATCGTTTCTTGAGTTCGTTGACAAAGTCTTCTGATAAGGCCCTTTCATCCAACGGACGAGGGTCAAAATCCGAAAAGATGTCGTCCCAGACATCAAGGATCAAGGATATCTCTTTTAAAGCCTCACTCATATAAACCTCCACGCTTCTATCGTAGCTCTTTTACTCAGAATAATCAAGCGCTCGAAAAGTACCTTTCGTTACTGCGCTAATTTGCTAACAGCCACTATTAAACGGTCTGTTGGTTGTTGTTTGATGCTGCAGCGGGCGTTTACGGGGAGTCCGGAACAGGATGCCGGTATCGCGCCCTGACTTTGTCCGGGGCGAGGTCGGCAGATAAATATATAGCCTCCCTCGCCCGTCCTTCGTCATGACACGATCCCGTCATCCCACCGGACTCGATTCCCCGTAAACGCCCGCGGTGACATGGCGTCGGTACAGTCGAGCGAGTCCGTTCCTCCGCTACCGTCCGTTCCGAGAACCGAAGCTCGCCGGAGGAGTCGGATGCGCGGCCCTGGTGCGGTCGCTGAAT
>CAIZQW010000003.1 GCA_903935195.1 uncultured bacterium | reverse complement strand
GGGAATGGCAATCGCGTGGGCGCGATGATCTTCGGTCCGAAAAAGGTGATCATCGTGGTCGGACGCAACAAGATCGTTGACGGCTCTGCAGAGGATGCCATAGCCCGTATCAAGGAGTGGGCCTCCCCGCCGAACGCCATGCGCCTGAGCAAGCAGACGCCCTGCGCGGTCACAGGCATCTGTTCGGACTGCGACTCCCCGCAGCGCATCTGCCGTGTCACCACCATCCTTGATCGTAAACCCACCTTGACCGATATCCACGTACTCGTCGTGAATGAGGATATGGGGCTGTAGAGAGGGTATATTGGAATACTGGAATGTTGGAATACTGGAATACTGAGAGAGAAAAACGCCTAAAGCCACTGGGAGAACGGGCATCTTGCCTGTTCTCTACATACACAGGCAGGATGCCTGTGCTCCCAGTATGGAGGCGCCTGTCCTTCGTAAAATCTTCCATCATTTCACCATTCCCACATTCCGCTGTTTCCCCTTTCTACCATTCCATCATTCCATTATTCCACTATTCCATTATTCCTATTGTCTCCCTTTACCTATGAATTTGACTGAAAAAGAAGCTGGATTGCTCGTCGCCTTGCAACGGGGCATCACCCTTTGCGATCGTCCCTTCGCGGCTCTGGCCGAGGCGCAGGGGATGTCCGAAGAGGATGTCCTCGCCTTCATCCGGCAACGGCTTGCTGACGGCGACGCACGTCGTTTCGGTGCGGTCTTTGACGCACGTCGCCTCGGCTATCGCAGTGCGCTCTGCGCCATGCGCATTCCAGCGGAGGAGCTTTCGCGAATCGTATCGAGTGTTACGGCGGAGCCAGGCGTGACGCATTGTTATGAACGTAAGCCAACCCTTCAGCCGGACAGGCCCTGCCCTAATCTCTGGTTCACCCTCGCCGCGCCCGCTCATATTTTCAGCCAGACGCTTGATGCCCTGCGCACGGCCTGTGCGCCTTACGGGATTGACGAGCTTCCTGCAATACAACGATTCAAAATCGATGTGGTCTTCGACCTGCGCACCCGCAACCGCGATGAGCGTGTCGAACCGCGCACTAAAACCGACCTCAATACGCGCCTGGTGGAGTCCGTGAATGAAAAACAGGAGGCGATTGTGCGCCTCCTGCAGGGCGACATTCCGCTGAACAGCCGTTTGTTTGAGGCGCCAGCCGCTCAACTGGGACTCTCCGAAGCCGAATTGATTGAGCAACTCAAAGCTTGGCAGGAACGGGGCGTCCTGCGGCGCATCGCCCTTTTGCTGCGTCACCGCGAAATCGGCTTCACCGCCAATGGGATGTGCTGCTGGGATGTGTCTGCAGAATCCATCAAGGAGGCCGGACGCCGTGTGGCCGCATTTTCGGAGGTGACGCACTGCTATGAACGTCCACCGACTGCCTATTTCCCCTTCCGCCTCTATGCGATGATCCATACGCCTTCATCTGAAGAGACCCTCGCGCTCTATGAACGTATCACCCGCGAAACAGGTCTCGCACAAGGCGAACTTCTCCTCTCCTCCACCGAATTCAAAAAAACCAGCATGAGGTTCTTTTGAGAATGGAAGACTTTTCCGCAAAAACCGCTAAAAGAGCGGAAATGGTCAGCCCGCCTCACCCATGGATACATGGACGGCGGAGCGACCATTTCCGCGGCATCATATCATTTTTTCATCAGCAAAAAACTCGTTTTTTGCTGATGAAGATCAAATCTTCCTTATCTAGGCGGTTATCCGTTCTGCCGTGCTGTATCCAGCGTGAGGCAGACGTGATAACCGCCATTCTTATTGCGGTTTTTGCGGTAAAGTATTAATTCCAACATTCCATTATTCCAGGCTTTCCTATGAAAATTGTAATCGATCGAAATATGCCGTATGCAAAAGAGGCGTTCAGCACGCTGGGCGAAGTCCTGGCTCGTGACGGACGCCAACTGACCGTCGCTGACGTGCGCGATGCAGATGCACTCTTTACCCGTTCCACCACCCGGATTAGCGCCGCTCTTTTAGCAGGGAGCTCAGTTCGCTATTATGGGTCCGCTGTTATCGGCACAGACCATATTGATATCCCCTATCTGGAAAAACAGAATATCCCTTGGGTAGCCGCCCCTGGCTGTAATGCTGAGAGCGTTGCCAACTACGTTACCTCGGCGTTGCTGTGGCTCGGCGGACAACACCGTTTTACGCTCAAGGGCAAGACCATCGGCATCATCGGGTGCGGCAACGTGGGGAGCAAGGTCCTGCGCCACGCCGAAGCGCTTGGACTGAAGATTCTCGTCTCGGATCCGCCGAAACAGAGGTCAGAGGTCGGAGGACAGAGGTCAGATATTCCGTATGTCGCACTGGAACAGTTGCTGGCGGAGTCGGACATTGTGACCTGCCATGTACCACTCACCAAAACTGGCCAGGACGCAACCTTTCAGATGTTGGACACCCCGCAGTTCGCGCAGATGAAACCCGGCGTAATCTTTATTAATGCCGCCCGTGGAGCGATCCTCTCAACGGATGCCCTGCTGGCGGTACTTGGCACGCGCATCGCCCACGCCGTCATTGACTGCTGGGAGGGTGAACCCACCTATCGCACCGATCTTCTCGCGCGGGTCGATATCGCAACGCCCCATATTGCAGGACACTCGTACGAGGGCAAAGTCAACGGCACCAAGATCATTTACAAAGCCTATCTCGCCTGGCTTGCAGAGACAGCTGACCCCGTCCTCCGTGAGCGCGCCAAGGAACTTTTACGTGAAGAGAACATTGAGAAGCTCTTCGCCTTGCCCCCGCCACCTGTACCAAAGGTCGACCTCTCCCAAGTTTCAAGTTTCAAGGATCCAGTTTCAAACACCGAAGCTATGCTTCGGGAAGCTGTCCTGCGCGTCTATGACATTGAGGCGGACTCCCTGCGCCTGAAACGCTCCTGCGTCGAAGATGCCATGGCGCGCGCCGCAGCCTTTGACCAGCAGCGCAGTAAATACCCGATGCGTCGCGAGTTCACCTCGACAACCGTCACGCTTGAAAAGGCCTCGGCTAAGGTCGTCTCAACGCTACAAGGGTTGGGGTTTAAGGTCTGAGGTATCGGGGTCTTGTGTCCTTCTGTCCTTTCGTCCTTTCGTCAAATAAGATGACCCGAGGACCAAAGGACCCAAGGACGGAAGTTTAAAAGGAAAACCTTTACATGTCTAACACGCTCTCAAAACCCGCTCCCTGGGAACATCGCCGCTGGCGCAATGGCATCTGCCGCTCCAGGGCGATGATCAACGAGTTACAAAAGGAGCTACGGTTACCGGGAAAGGATGAGCAATAATCTCAGCGCGCTGGAAACCCTTTCACCTTCTAGAATTCGCTCTCGCCTTTGTGTTTGATATCCCCGCGACGATCATCACTCCCCCCAATACTCGTCATACATGGCTTGCACTGCCGGGTGATCCGGGTCGATATCATAAGCGGAGGCGATACAATCAGCCGCCGAGTTGTCATCTTCTATCGCCTCGAAATAGCAGGTTTTTGCCACCAGCCAGGCAGCCATGGCCTGCGGATGGGTCTCCTCGGGGACAGGGGCTTTCTTAATCAGTTTCTCTGCCTCGGCCAGGCACTCCTTGCCGATGAGGATATGCAGGAGGTTCGCCCATGCGAAGAGATACTCGGGCTGCTCCTGAATGAGCGCACGTAGAATCTCCTCTGCCTCGTCCCTGAAACCCTGATGCAAGAGGCTCACGGCGTAATTAAAACGCGCGGGATAATAGTCCGGGGCCTCGTTCATGACACATTTAAAGACCTTTCCGATCACGGCCCAGTTTGGCTTCTTCTTGTGCATATCCATACTGGCTTTGGTATAAATCGCATCCACCGCTTCGGGAAGCTTTCCGCCAAAACGGAACTCGGGATTCAGGCGCGTGCCGTTCAGGATGATTTTTTCGCGTTTGCCCTTGATGAGAACCTCGACCTCCTGTCCTGGGTTAACCTCACCTGCATGCTGTAAATGGGTCAGTGCCTTTATTCGGAATTCGTCCGGACCGAAGCTTCCGTTGGCGATCTTCCATAGAAAAGGGATGGCATCTGGATGTAGAATGTTCTCAAGCATGTCGAGCGCCTCCGCTGCGGCCGAGGGTTTTTCATTGCAAAACACTTCGCAGACATCCAGGATGACACGTCGATCACGCCACCCCTTAAGATTATCCAGAAACTCGACTTCCAGAAGGGCATGCGGACAGATTTCCTGCGAATAGAGATAGGGCCAGTCTCCCAGCACGGTATGCGGTGCGGTGCCCTCACGGAGATGCGCCCGATACCGGCGGATCACGTCCGACTTGTAATGGCTCTCCTTCTGACGGCCTAAATCCTGTTGTGCACGCACGCGGTCTCCCAGATTCGCGGCGGCCACCCCGGTGAAGAAGCAGACATCGAGGTTGCTCCGGTAGGGACTCGCATCCGCAAGCGTCAGGATATCCTGATGCCGTTTGAAGCGGGCGAGCGCTTCACAGACCTTGATGCAGGCATCCGCGCTGGGCATGGGCAGCTTGAGCGCGTCATCTAGGCATTGGCGGGAGAGGGCCTCGTCACCATTGATATAGTGAAGGGTTGCTAGGCTCGCGAGGCCAAAGGGATTCGGGAAGGAGGCATCCTTCAGGCTTTGGCTCTGGACGCTGATCGCCTCGGCGAGACGGCCTGTCACATAGAGGCAGAGAGCCTGATTGTTTGCAGGTGAGTAGAAATCCTCCACCCCCGGAAGCATGGCCTGCCTAAACAGCTTGATCGCGCCTTCGTAGTCAGCGGCCGCCAACAGGCGCAACCCCTTGCTGTTGAGAAGCATACTCTCCGCTAGCGCAGGCGCCTTCAGGCTTGCGAAAATGTCAGTTTCCGACGGCGACTCTGCATCGACCCAATGCGTCGAAAACCTTTCCAGAGGCAGGTCGCGCTCCTTCTGGTAACAACAAAATTTATACTTTTTGCCACTACCACAAGAACAGGGTTCATAGGGATCAGAGCTGTATTGCATAATAGCCTTACTTGGTGATGTTTAATTCGTATTTTAAGCTAATGAGGTAGATAGGATTATCCCTTTGGATCAACAATTCGCGTCTATGAACGCTTGGAGGCGGGCGCGATCTTCGTTTTCCTGATCACCTTTGAAGTAGATTTCGATGAAGGTAATGGTTTGGGTGTCAGGGTGATGCACATAGATCACGCGCAGGCCGCTGTTGGAACCGCTCCCCTTGAGTGCGCGGCAGGCGAATTTACGGATTTTGTAGGAATTATACGTTTCTCCGCAGAATCCTTTAATCGGGAGAATACCGGGAATCGCAGCTCCCGAGAGGTGAAGAGGGTCGATGGCATAGGTCTTGAGTGTTTGAAAATCACTTTCCAACGTTCGGAAACGCTTCAACAGCTTCTTGAAGTCCTTATCAAAACTGGGGTGATTCACGTAATGCATTAGACAACCTTTGAATCAGGATTGACGGATGTTTCTGCTGTGCGGTAAAAGACAGCTTCATAATCAATGACCTCCCGCATCTTGGTTCCAATCCAGGGGATGTCCTTATGAGAGAGCTCTGAAAGCTCCGTGGCTGTCTTATCCGAGAGGCGTTCAAGCACGCGGTCGATGTGCTGAAGCTCGCGCCCCGTCAGCATGCTGAGGTTAGGTGATTTTACTGGGAGATATTTTTTCTGGTCTTTGTCAAAGAACTTGGTTGTGACCTTTTCCAGTTCGCCCTTCTCTTCCATTTTGGCGACGAGCTTTGCAAAGTCGACGGGGGTCGGCCCATACGTATTCTTGATGTACTTCAGCCCCATCAACTGTTCTTCATAGAGCTCATAGTAGTCGAAGTCAATGAAATAGAGGAGCTTGTAAATGACCGTTTCGCCTATATTGGGCTTGGCTCCGACCTTTTGCAAAATATACAAAAGCACCTGTTTGAACTTTTCGATGTTCCGCTGGGGAATGCTGATACGGAGTTCGTGTCTGTCAAGGGTCTTTGTTTCCGGGATAATGCGGTATTCGGGCTCTTCCGGCATCCGATCCTCAATCAGGCAGGTATAATCCACCTGCAGAATGTTGGAGAGTTGCTTAATAATGTCCATGGAAGGGGTGGCTTCACCCGTTTCATATTTGAGGAGGGTCTGACGTGTGATACTCAGCTTATCTGCAAGGGCCTCCTGGGTATACCCATGGCGACTTCGCAACGTCTTTAATACGGTTTTCATAAAATGTTCCTTTTGTGGTGATCATCTTAGCAGGACAGTCCTAGGGATGTCAATAATAGATTACATTGCTATGTAATAATATATAGACCTCTCTCATTTACTAATCTCTGGCCGCCCACCGACCTCGTGTCGGTGGAGGCAAACGTTGTGTGAGGAAGGAGACGACGCCCACACCCAACTTTCTTCACCCCCGGCGCAAGGCCGGGGGG
>CAIZQW010000002.1 GCA_903935195.1 uncultured bacterium | reverse complement strand
CCCTCTCTTTCAGCAACTCTCCCGCTTCTGGATGCGCATGTTCGCCATCACCTTCGCCATCGGTGTTGCCACAGGCATCACCATGGAGTTCCAGTTCGGCACGAATTGGGCGGCTTATTCGCGTTTCGTCGGCGACATCTTCGGCGCGCCGTTGGCTGCTGAAGGCATCTTCGCCTTCTTCCTGGAGTCCAGTTTCCTCGCCATCCTGATCTATGGCGAGAAGCGTGTCTCCCGCAAAGTCTATTGGCTTTCAAGCTTGCTGGTGGCGGTCGGCGCGACCCTCTCCGCCTTCTGGATCGTCGTGGCCAACTCGTGGCAGCAGACACCCGCCGGCTATCATCTCGTGAACGGACGAGCCGAACTGACAAGCTTCTGGGAAGCGGTCTTTAATCCGTCCACCCTGCCGCGCTATTTCCATGTCATCGCAGGCGCACTGGTGGTCGGCACCTTTTTTGTGATCGGCGTCTCCGCGCTCATGCTCTTGAAGAAGCGGCACACGGCGTTTGCCGAACGCTCGCTCAAGAGCGCGCTGATCCCGTTCTTTCTCTCCATCATGCTGGTCATGGGTATCGGCCATGGACACGCAGTACAGGTCGCTGAAACGCAGCCTGCCAAACTGGCCGCCTTTGAAGGGCTCTGGGAGACCCGGACAGGCGCGCCGCTAGTGCTCTTCGGCATCCCGAACGCCAAAACAGAAAAAACCGATTGGGCGATCAGCGTACCGAATGCACTCAGCCTCATGGTCGGCATGTCCACAGAGACCCGCGTCCAGGGTCTGAAAGACTTCCCCAAAGAAGACCGCCCCCCACTGCTCACAACCTTTTTCAGTTTTCACCTGATGGTCTATCTCGGTGGTTGGTTCGCTTTGCTGGCGATGATGGGCTTATTCCTCTGGTGGCGCGGCACTGTGACGCAGAACCGGCTCTTCCTGGCCTGCTCCGCCCTGACACTCCCCCTTCCGTTCATCGCCAATGAACTCGGTTGGGTCGCGGCTGAGGTGGGACGCCAGCCATGGGTCGTCTACAACCTGATGCGCACGAAAGACGCGGTATCAGCCTCGGTTTCCGCAGGGGAGATTCTGGCATCCATCATTCTCTTCTCCCTGATTTACACGCTGCTGTTTGGTGTATGGCTCTATCTGCTCGGACGTCAATTCGACAAAGGTCCCCAACCCCTTGAAGAGGAGGTGCGTTCATGATCACCCTACAAATCATCTGGTTGCTCCTCATCGGAATTTTGATCATCGGCTATGCCATCCTCGACGGATTCGACCTCGGGGTCGGCTGCTGGCATCTCTTCGCTAAAAAAGGCAAGGAACGCAGTTCGTTCATCCACTCAATCGAACCCTTCTGGGACGGCAACGAAGTCTGGTTGCTCACCGGCGGTGGTGCCCTCTTCGCCGCGTTCCCGGCGGTCTATGCAACAATCTTCAGTGGTTTCTATCTTCCGCTGATGCTGATCTTGCTGGGACTGATCTTCCGCGCAGTGTCGATCGAATACCGCAACAAGGTCGAAGATCCCCGCTGGGTGGGAGCCTGGGACATCGCCTTCTCATTCGGCAGTATGTTGCCCTCCCTGCTCTACGCCGTGGCTGTGGGCAATCTGCTGCGTGGTTTGCAGCTTGATGCTAAAGGCGATTACACGGGCGGGTTCTTAGCCCTGCTCAACCCCTACTCGCTGGTGATTGGGCTAGTCGGATTCTCCATGTTCGCCCTGCATGGCGCACTCTATCTGGCCGTCAAGACAGGAGGCGAGACCCAATGCAAGGCGCGACGCTGGGCAGCCCAAACCTGGTGGGTCTACGCCCTGCTCTTTTTTGTGGCTGAGGGTTGGACCGCCAGCTGCTACCTGCGCAACGGCGTGGTGTTACCGTTTGTACTCGCCACGTTGGCT
>CAIZQW010000001.1 GCA_903935195.1 uncultured bacterium | reverse complement strand
GCTCTACAACTCCGCGATCGCCGGACTCGCGCTTTCCGGTAAAGGATTCTTCTATCAGAACCCGCTGGAATCACGGAATGGAGCGGAGCGTCGCGACTGGATCGGTCTGGCCTGCTGTCCGACCTCGATCTCCCGTTTCACCCCGCAGGTCGGCGGCCTGGTCTATGCCCGGAAGGCCGGGAAAATTTTCGTCAACCTCTACGCAGCGGGCGAGGCCACGATTGACATCGGGGAGGGCAGGGTGGTGAAGATCAGTCAGGAAACAGACTACCCGTGGGATGGCAAGATCAAGCTGACGATCGCGCCGGATAAGCCTTCCGACTTTGACCTCTGCGTACGGATTCCGGGTTGGGCGCTCGGGAAACCGGTTCCCAGCGATCTCTACCGGTTTGCCTCCACGGAAGCGACCCCTGTCTCCCTGAAGATCAACGGCGAAGCGGTGGAGGCAAAGCCCGGGACGGACGGATACGTCCACCTCGCGCGTTCCTGGAAGGTCGGTGACGAAGTGTCACTCGACCTGCCGATGCCGGTCCGCCGTGTCCACGCCCATGAGAAGGTTGAAGCGGACAAAGGCAAGGTGGCGCTGATGCGCGGGCCAATCGTTTACTGCCTCGAAGGCGTCGACAACAAGGGCATCGATCTTTTCAAGCTCAGCCTGCCACGGTCTGCCGAACTGACCGCCGAACATCGTGCCACACTGCTGGGTGGAGTCACCGTGATCCGCGCCCCGGGCCTCGATGAAAAGAAGACGCCTGTCACGTTGACCGCGATTCCTTACTTTGCCTGGGCGAATCGTGAGAAGGGACCGATGACGGTCTGGCTCCACGAAAGCGTCGATTAGAAAACAAAATGAAGCACATTCAAAGGACGATCTCCATGTTGCTGTTCCTGGTTGCTGCCAATGGCGCGGCCCAAGAACCGATATCATTGGGTTTTGCGCATTCCTCTGTGAAAGAAGGCGAGATCCTCTTTGCCGAGCGTCATCCCGGTCGTGATTATCAAGGACATTATTACGCCAATTTTGGCTATGATTGCGGCAATCAGAATTACTGGCTGCATGGGGCAGATGGTGGACGCCTTGCGATCCTTGACCCTATGAGTGGAGAGGCAAGAACACTTATTGAGGATGCCGGAGGTGCTTTCCGTGATCCCGTGGTTCACTATGACGGAAAGAAAGTGCTCTTCTCCTATCGCAAGGGCGGAACACATCATTACAATCTTTATGAAGTCAGTCTTGCGGATGGTAAGCTTACGCAGTTAACCGGCGGTGACTGGGATGATGTCGAGCCAACCTATCTTCCTGATGGTGGCATAGCCTTTTGTTCTACCCGGTGCAAGCGCTATGTGGTTTGCTGGCTGGCGCCTGTCGCCGTTCTCCACCGATGCAATGGCGACGGATCCGACATTCGACAGCTCTCGTCGAGCGCTGTCGTGGAAAATACGCCTGCGGTTCTGCCCGATGGGCGCATTCTTTACACCCGCTGGGAATATGTCGACCGTGATGCTATATCCTTTCATCATCTCTGGGTGATGAATCCCGATGGAACCGCTGCTTCAATTTTCTACGGCAATATGCATCCGGGAGGTGTTTTCATCGATGCCAGGCCGGTGCCTGCGTCAGACAAGGTTGTCTACGTTGATTCAGGCTATCATGGTTCCCTGGAACATGCAGGCAGGTTGGTGATGCTTAATACGAATAAAAAAGGTCCTGATGACCAATCTCAGACCCGTGCCATTCCAGGGGGACAGGTGCGGGATCCGTACCCGGTGTCGGAAACCGAGTTTCTCGCTGCCCGTGGAAACGAGATTGTTTCCATCAGTGACACGGGTACCGTCAAGACGCTCTTCAAATCGGGGATGATGGTTCATGAACCACGTCTGATTGCCTCACGCCGTCGCGAGCCAGTCATTCCATCCCGCGTCGATCCGGCGCAGGCGAACGGGACGGTTTTCCTGTCCAATGTTTATATCGGTCGCAACATGAAAAATGTGAAGCCGGGGTCCATCAAGAAACTGCTCGTGATGGAACAGTTGCCGAAGCCGGTCAACTTCCACGGCGGCGGGACGACGCCTCTTGCCCATGGCGGTAAATGGACGCTGAACCGTATTCTCGGCACGGTAGATGTTGAACCGGATGGCTCTGCCAGTTTTGAAGTTCCTGCCTGTCGAAGCATCTATCTGGCGGCGCTGGATAAAAACAATCTCTCGGTGAAGCAGATGCGTTCCTTTTTCACGCTCATGCCAGGTGAACATGCCAGTTGCATTGGTTGTCATGAGGACCGCACTATGTCGATGCCTACGGGAAGCACTCGTCTGGCGGATAAGCTCCGTCCCTCCAAAATAACACCGCTTGCGGGAATGCCGGAAATTATTGATTTCCCGCGTGATATTCAGCCCATCCTCGATCGTCATTGTGTATCCTGTCATAATCCTGACAAGCGCGCCGGAGGCGTTGATCTTTGCGGTGGCAGGGGGACAACCTATTCGCTTTCCTACTACAATCTGATGCTCCATCGCCAGATTAAAGACACTGCGGGTTTGAAGTGGGAGGGTGTGCGTAATATTGGTGGCAGGCCGGCGGGGAACGATATGCCTTTCGAGGCCTTCAGTTCCGCCGCTCCCCTGATGAAGAAGATCAATGGCACTCATCATGATGCCAAACTTTCGGAGCGTGAATGCACCGTGATCAGGCTCTGGCTGGATTCTGCAACGCCTTACTCGGGAACGTATGCGGCGTACGGCACAGGCCAGATTGGCGGCTGGTGGCGCAGTAATGAGCCGATCCGCGAAATGGCGGACAACTGGCCGTCCACGAAGCCTGCGGCTGATGCAGTGAATCGTCGCTGTGCATCCTGCCATCCTGTTGGCACGTTGCCACGCTTTGTGACCGACATCCGCGTGAACAGCGGTGATGGGCATGGCGACCTCGAAGGGTGGTGCCGTCCTGTATTCCGTTCTTCCCGCCATCATGTTTTCAATCTTACCGAGCCCAGGCAGTCCCTTATGCTGAAAGCCGCGCTGGCGAAGTCGGCAGGCGGATATGCTGAAGGTCAGGCGGGTGATCCCAAGCCGGTGGCGGTTGATCTGGCTCACGCCCCGAAGCCGTTCAAGCATCCAATTATATTTGAGCATACGAACGATACTGACTACCAGGCTGTTCTTGCACACATTCAGGCGGCCCGTGTTCGACTTGATGAGATCAAGCGGTTTGATATGCCGGGCTTCCGGCCATGTGCGGCATATATCCGCGAAATGAAACGTTACAAGCTTCTTCCGGACACCTTTGATGTAGAGAAAGATCCGATCAATGTCTATGAAATGGACAAAAAGTATTTTGATTCGTTTATTTACCGCCCAGGGCGGGTCAGTAGCAGTCGGTAGTCGGCCTCGCTGAGGCTTCCGCCTACGCGATGCCCCCCTGTTAACCACTCGCCTGTGATCACTGTGTGGTCGCAGGTACGCGTGTAGACAGTTTTGTTGACATGACAGTTTTTGCGAAATGTGAGATACTCTAAAAAGTTTATTGGGGAATAAAGGGTAGGGACTGAACAAAACGAGCCCGTAATAGGCGAATTGAAGGAAATTAAAAATGTTGAAAACAAGATTAGTGATCGGTTTGATAACGGCACTGAGTATGGCCCATGTGGTTCAAGCCCAATACCCTGGCTGGCAGCAGACGGGTTCTCTGTATATTCTGACCACGCCGGAGGGGGCGAATCTGCCAGCTTCGGCCTCGGAGGAGAACTTCCCTCTGCTGGTGCGGCTGAGTAAGGAGACCTTCGATTTTACGCAGGCCAAGGCAGGCGGGGCGGATATCCGTTTTTCCGCTGATGGCAAACCGCTGGCGTTTCAGATTGAGACGTGGGATGCTGCGACTGGTGCAGCCATCATCTGGGTGAGAATCCCGCTGATCAAGGGCAATGCGCGCCAGGAGATCAAGATGCATTGGGGCAAGGCTGACGCAATGAACGAATCCAAAGGAGAAGCGGTATTCAATGAGTCGAATGGTTACTTGTGCGTCATGCACCTGAGTGATCCTGAAAATCCGGTCAAGGACGAGGTTGGTTCTATTTCTCCCGTCAATTCCGGCGCGATTGCAGCCGACGGAATGATCGGCAGGGCAATGCGTTTTAACGTGCAGAAAGGGATTAACTGCGGGGAAGCCATTACGACACTTCCTACAGGCGCCAGTGACCACACGTCCGAAGCGTGGATCAAGGCTGAAGGAATTAACGCAATAGCACTGGCCTGGGGCAACGAGTATTGGGTGGGCAAAGTGACCATGCGGGTGGCGAGCCCGCCGCATATCCGGATGGAGTGCTATTTCTCTGGTGCCGATGTCAAGAGCGGTAAGATCCCCCTGTCGCAATGGATACACGTGGTACATGCCTACAAGAAAGGTGATTCGCGTATCTATGTAAACGGCAAGCTCGACGGAACTTCAATTACCGAAGGCGGTCCGCTGAATATCAAGAGTCCGGCACGGATGTATCTTGGCGGCTGGCACGGCAATTACCAGTTTGTCGGCGATATTGACGAAGTTCGCCTCTCCAAGGTTACGCGGTCCGCCGACTGGGTGAAGATGGAATATGAGAATCAGAACCCCCTGCAAATGTTGGCCGGTACGCTCGTACAGCCAGGTTCAGATTTCTCCATCTCTCAGAAGACGATAACGGTAGCCGAAGGCAAGAGCGCCACCGTGACGGCCAAGGCCGGCGGTGCGCAGAAGGTCTACTGGCTCCTCAAGGAGAACAACACGGAGAGCGTGGTGGGTGTGGACAGTTTCTCCTATACCTTCCCTGCCAGACGTGTGACCGGCGATCAGTCCATGAGCCTCCAATTTAAGGCGATCACTGCGACGGGTGTCAAAACAATTGACATCCCGGTTACGGTCAAGGAGGAGCTTCCGGATCCTGTCTTTACTTTGAAAGCGCCCTCGAAATGGGATGGCCGTTCGACAATCGAAGTCGTGCCGCAAATCTCCAATCTGGCCGCGCTGCAGGCCAAGGGCGTCGGGGAGTTGACCTATTCGTGGGAGGTGTCAGGCTTGGCCGCAATCCAAAAAAATGCTTCGGGCAAACTCATTCTCACCCGTGCTCAGAACAGCGGCAAGATGGTGGTGACAGCCACTCTGCAGAATGGCGGCCAGGCTGTCTCGCAGTCCGTTACGATTCAGGTCAAGGAGCCGAAGAAGGACGCCTGGGTGCACCGCATTCCGGAGAAGAACGAAAAGCCGGTGGACGGCCAGTTCTATGCGCGCGACGACAAGAACGAAGGCACGCTCTATTACAATGGAACCTTGAGCAATGCGGCTGAGAAAGTCTTTGTGAAGCTTTATGCGGATAACAAGCTCATTAAGACAGAGTCAGCAAAACCTGCAGCTGACAAGAGCTATGCTTTCACGCTGAAACTCAAGCCGGGCCTGATCCAGTACAAGGTTGAACTGGGCACTAAGACAGCAGGAGAGGAAAAAGTTCTGGAGACGGTGAATGATCTGGTCTGCGGCGATGCCTTCATCATTGACGGACAATCCAACGCCCTGGCAACAGATACCGATGAACAATCCCCGCCGGAGACGAATAAATGGATCCGCAGCTTTGGCGGTCCAACAGGATGGGGCGACGGGACACCGTGGTTTGAGGAAGACTTTCAGAAGAAAGGTGTCAATCCGTGGTGCTATCCTGTCTGGAAGATTGGTAAAGGCGAGAAGGCTGAACTGGGTTGGTGGGGGATGTGCCTGGCGAAGCGGTTGCATGAGAGTCAGAAGGTGCCGATCTTCATCCTCCAGGCTGCTGTCGGCGGAAGCCGAATCGATATGCATCAGCGGTGTGAGACGAATCACACGGCGCTGAGCACCATGTATGGCCGTATGCTCTGGCGTGTCCAACAGGCGAAATTGACGCATGGCATCCGCGCGATCATCTGGCATCAGGGCGAGAACGATCAAGGCTCAGACGGTCCCTCGGGCGGGTATGGCTGGGAGTCTTATCAGTCGTACTTTGTTGAGATGTCTGCTGCCTGGAAGCAGGACTTCCCGAATGTGAAACACTACACGGTCTTTCAGATCTTTCCGAATTCGTGCTCCATGGGCGGAGGCAATGGAGATATGCTTCGCGAGCGGCAGCGTACGCTTCCGCTGCTCTATTCCAACATGAGCGTCCTCTCGACGCTCGGCGTCCGTCCTCCGGGAGGAGCTCACTACCCGTTGGAAGGCTGGGCGGTGTTTGCACAAATGCTTCAGCCGATCCTTGAAAAGGAGATCTATGGCAAGGTTCCATTGGGTCCGGTGACGTCGCCCAATGTGAAGTCCGTGAAATATACAGGCAGTGCCCAGGATAAGATCGCGGTTGAATTTGATCAGCCGGTGGTTTGGTCTGAGACGCTGGCCGGCGAGTTTTATCTGGATGGCGAAAAGGGGAAGGTGGCGTCCGGCGCGGTCTCCGGCAATGTGCTGACGCTGAACCTGAAAGCGCCAACCTCGGCAAAAAAAATCAGCTATATTAAAGAGATGTCCTGGAGTCAGGACAGATTGCTCATTGGCGCCAATGGGCTCGCCGCACTCACCTTCTGCAACGTGCCGTTTGAATAATTTTACCGCAAAGAACGCATAGAACACAGAGGAAAGAAAGCAAAGCATTTAGAAGTTGATCTTTGAGATCTCTGCGTTCTTTGTGGTTAAAACAAAACAAGGGATAGACGAGCTAGAAAAAACCATCGTTATGAAACACACACACACGCACATCGCATCACGCATCACGGTCATGGCCGTGCTCACGGCCGGTTCGCTCTTCGGGAATCCACCCGATCTCACAAAAAGCAACTCGGTTGACCGCACGCTGACCTATAACCTCGGCCCTACGGGACTGAGGGGGTGGATTTATACGCGGGCTGCCAGCAACCTTGATGCCGCGCAGGGGCGGACGACAACAGCGAGCCGGCAGGTTTTGGTGACACACGTCGGAACGAATTCCCCTGCGTCCGGTGTCCTGGAAATCAACGATGTAATCCTGGGCGTGAATGGCAAGCCCTTTGATGATGACGCCCGCAAGAGTTTTGGTCGCGCGATCACCGAAGCTGAGAAGAGTGAGAACAAGGGCTTGCTGAAGCTGCTTCGCTTCAGGGCAGGCAAGACGGAGAACGTCGAACTCAAATTGCGAGTCATGGGTTCCTACAGCGCCACCGCGCCATATAACTGCCCGAAGTCCAAGCTGATCTTGGTTGAGGCCTGCAAGGCGCTGGAGAAGGAGCCGCTGAATTCGAGCTGGGCTGGCGCAGTCAGCGGCCTGGCACTGCTGGCCTCGGGCAACCCCGGCTATCTGCCCAAGGTGCAGGCTTTCGCACGGGAGATGGCAGCTAGGGAGTTGACGGACAAAGGGTGCAGCTCGTGGGACTGCGGGTACAAGAATGTTTTTCTCAGCGAGTATTATTTGCTGACGGGCGACAAGGACGTGCTGCCCGGGATCACGGCGCTTACGGTCAGGATGGCCAAGGGGCAGGGTATGTACGGGACATTCGGGCATGGATTCTCTGAACTGACCCCGGACGGAAAGTTACATGGCCCAATTCCGCCTTATGGTCCTGTCAATCAGGCCGGGCTGATCGCCAGCCTCGGGATTGTCATGGGGCATAAATGTGGAGTGAAAGATCCTGAGATCCTGCCAGCGATCGACAGATCAACAAAATTTTATGGATACTTTGTCGACAAGGGAGCCGTCCCCTATGGCGAACATGAACCGTGGCCTTACCACGAGAATAATGGCAAGAGCGCGCTCTCAGCGGTGTTTTTCGCGGCCCAGGGAAACCAGTCTGAAGCGGCACGCTTCTTTGCGCGGATGTCCACAGCCGCCTATCCCGGACGCGAGTATGGACACACCGGGCAGGGGTTCAGCTATCTGTGGGGTGCGCTGGGCGCCAACGTGGGCGGACCCGCCGCCGCTGCCGCATTCGTGAAGGAGGCGCAGTGGCATCTCGACCTGACGCGGCGTTGCGATGGATCGTTCGTCTATGACGGCGGCGAGCAGTATGGCGCCGGCCGGACAGATGATAACACCTACACCGGCAAGAGCAGCTACTGCGGACTGAGTCCGAACGCGACCTACGTGCTGACCTACGCTCTGCCGCTCAAGAAGCTCTGCATTACGGGCAGGGAGTTGAAGACGAAATCGGGTTTCCTTGGTTTGAAGAAGGGAGATGCTCTGAGCGCAAAGGAGGTTGCGCAGACCATCGCTTCCGGACGTTTCGACCTCGATCGCAAACAGATGACTCCTCAACAACTGGTAGGAGCATTCAGTGATTGGTCTCCGATCGTGCGTGGCTGGGCAGCTGAAGAATTGGCTTCGCGTCCAGAAGCCAAGACAATGATTCCCCAACTGATCGCCATGGCAGAGGGGAAAGATGCGCATATCCGCCAAGGGGCGTGCGAAACGCTTGGCCATTTGAAGAGCGTAGAGGCCTTGCCCGTCTTAGTCCGGCTCCTCTCCCACGAGGATCGCTCGATCCGCTTCAAAGCTGCGCAGGCGATCAAAAAACTGGGTCCCGTTGCAGCGCCTGCAGTCACTGACATTCTCACGGCAGTGGTGAGTACGGCTGAACCGCTTCAGCCCATCAGCTGGGCTGATCCGATCCAGTTCACGCATGGACAGCTGGCAGAGCCGTTATTTGCGGGTCCTTTAACGTCCCAGGTCAAGCAAGTCGATAAGAGCCTGCTCTATGCAGCCATTCGAGTCATCGCCGTGCATCCCGATGGCTGGGCGCGTAGCAACTTGGGAAATTATTTCGAATCGTTGTCGGTGGAGGAGGCAGAAGCGTTAGCTCCTGATATTCTGCAGGCGCTCCTGGTGCCGGCCCCTGCGGATACGATGTTCTCCAACGGCGTCCGGATGGGCGCCTTTAAAACACTGACAAAATATTACTTTGTTGAGGGCATTGACGCGGGCGTGGCGTATGCAAAGACGCAAGGCGGACATGGGAGCCAAAGCCGGACCGGTGAGATCATGAAGGAGATCGTGAAATACGGCACAGCCGCCAAAGTCGCGATTCCCGGACTCAAGGAGTTGATCGTTCAATTGAATGATGAGGTCAAGAACGGGAAGTTCCCGGGTGGCGCACTGAACAACATGCGTGTCACCTCGGTCCAGGAGGCCATCAAGTCCATCGAAGCAGCGACGACCCATCCTGAGCTTCGCACCATCAAGACGAAATAACTGGAATAAGGGAATGCTGGAATTTTTCTGGGGGAACTGGAACAACCGAGGGAGTAGCAGTAGGGAGATAATATGAAGGATATGACGATTGTAGAAAGAGTGAT